>JAIOPD010000089.1 GCA_021414115.1 Planctomycetia bacterium | reverse complement strand
TCCTTCGTGTCGAGGTTCACGAGGTCGAGCCGGCCGATGGCACCAGCCTGAACGCTCTTCGTCTTGCCGTCCGCGAACGACGCCGTCTCCCACCGGGGCAGGCCGAGCTGTTTAGCGCCGGCCAGGAACACCGGATCCTGGCCGTGCACCTGGAGGTGGATGTTGAGCGGCGGAAACGTGTGCCAGACGAGGTCGTCCCGCTCCCGGCGGGCCTCGTCGAGCGACTCGAGCCGCCGCATCGGCTTCTCCGGCGTGGCGAGCGTCTGCTTCCTCTTGATCGGGCCGACGGGCAGCCCCTCGAGCTCGTCGGTCATCACCACCTGCATCAGCCGCGCGGTCTCATGGCCACGTTCGCCCACGCGGAACGTCACCGAGTGGTCGCCGGGCCGGTCGACATGGAGATGAAAGCCCTGAAGCCGCCGGGGCGCGAAGCCCTGCTTGGCGAGCCGCCGGCCGTGGGCCAGTCGCGGCCGGCGGGATCGATCGTGCCGTAGAGCGTGAACGTGGAGAGACCGATCTTTAGGTCGGGGAGCTTGATCGTGACCGGCGCGTCGCCGGGCTTGAGGGGCACGTAGGTCTCGTCGATCGTGAACTCCCGGGCGTTGTTCACGTCGAAGCCGACCGCGCGGCGGACCCGCTCGGTCACGGCGCGGCTCGCGTCGAGTGCTTTTGCGTCCCACGATGCCACGCCCGTCGCCGGGATTCCGCGCCGCATGTGGTTGTCCGTCGTGACGTTTTCGGCCAGCGGCGCGATCTCCGGCTCGATGAGCTCTGCCCGCAGGCCGCGGGAGATCCGCACCGCGCGGAGGTCGACACCCGCCGCTCCGAACCGCAGGCTCGCGGGCTGGTTGTTGCCCGCGGCGGCGGCCACGGCCTTGGCCATCGCCTGCCACCGAACGCGGGCATCGGCCGCGTCACTCGTGTTCACCAGTTCTCCCTGGGCCATGAAGGTGGCATTTCGGAGCAGCACGTTGCCATCGAGGTCGCGGACCATGGCGCCGCTGCGGCCGGCGGCGAAGTCGGTGCCGACCGCGAGGTGCACCCACTTCCCCTGCGCCTGCGGCAGAATGCCCATGCCGTTGCCGGCGAACGCCGCGGCCATGTGGAACTCTTTGTCGCGGCCGGCCCAGCCCTGACGGCCGTAGATCCGGAGCGAGTCGAGCCTCACGACTGCGGTGTAGTTTTCCGGAGCCTGCCATTCGGCGATGGGCGTGGCCAATTTCGCGGGGCTGCCTGTGGGCACTCGAAGGATCATCTCGATCGTGAAGGCCTCCGGGGCGAAGTTCCTGCTGGCCGCGACGGTGAACGGGCCCGTGGCGGCTCCGTTGTCGCGGGCGGGGGCTGGATCGATCGACCGCTCGCCTGCAGCGAACGCGACCGGGTCGCCGTCGCGGGAGAAGTCGATGAGAAAGGTCGTCTCCGCATCGCGGACGAGGTCCGGCTTCCGCGGCAGGACGGTGTAGTCCTCGGCCGTGGCCGACGCGCAGAGCCATGCTCCGCAGGCGAACGCCCCAAGCACGAACGCCATCGTCGATCGGGCCACGGGCAGGGACGACTGAACCATGGAGTGTTCCTTTCGGAGGGAGGGCTATGCAAGAACATGATCCCACATCGCCGACAGGTTACGGCGTAATTTCTTCAGGTCTTTGTGGCCAGCGTTTCACTCTTTTCGCCGGCGGCTGGCCGCGAGCGGCGCGTTGCGAACGCGGCGCTGCCGGTCATATGCTCGAACGACGTGCAGAGTTCGCAGGCCTCGGAACATCGACCCCATGCCACAGCCTTCCCGTGCCCGCATCGTCGGGCTCTCGCTCGTCTCCGCGCTGTGCCTCGCCGCAGCATCTGCCGCTGAACCGCGAATCGACACCTCGCGGCCCGACTGCGGAATCCAGGCCCTGATCGACGAAGCTGCGTCGACCGGCGGAGGCACGGTCGTCCTCCCCGCAGGACGATTTCCTCTCGATCGCAGCCTCGTGCTCAAGAGCGGTGTCACGCTCAAAGGCCAGGGCAACGACACCGTGCTCGCCGCGGCGTTGGATGAGCATCGCGCGGAAGTCGCACCAGGTCTGGCGAAGGATGCGACGACGATCGAACTGGAAGGGGATCTTTCCTCGCTCGCACCGGGGCGGATGCTTTCGCTCTGGCCGTCAGGCCGCCTGTCGCATCATTCGCACCGGAAGCAGGCGGTGGTGAAGTCGATCGACGGCAAGAGGGTTTCGCTCGAGCAACCGTTCGGAATCCAGACGAAGACCGGGGCGTTCGTGGCCTGGGGCCTCAGAACGTCCGTCGCTGCCGCCGCCAAGGCCGGCGAGAAGTCGGTGAGGGTCGCCGATCCCGCCATCTTCGGTGTCGGCGTCGGCATCGCGCTCACCGGGCCGGGTGACACATGGAACCACCATTGGAACCAGGTCGAAAGAATCGAGGGCGACACGCTGCACCTGGCCTGGCCGCTCACCGTTTCACCCGAGGCGGGATCGATCGCGCGGCGGATGCATTCCCTGATCACGGCCGAGGGCGTGGAAAACGTCGGCGTCGAGGATCTCGTGCTCGAGTGGTTTGCGGATGAGCGCAAGCCGGCCGGCGGCGGCTTCTATCTGGCCGCCCTGCACACGAACGAATCGAAGAAGATCGCCGTTCGCCGGGTCACCGTCCGCAACTGGCACTCCGACGCCTTCAGCTTTCAGAGCGGCGGCGACCTCGTCGTCGAGGATTGCACGGCCACCGCCAATTTCGGCCATGGCTTCCATCCCGGCACCGGGTTCACGGAGGCCGAGTTTCGGAGAATTAAGAGCGAGCGCAATGCCGCGGACGGCTTTTACTACTGCTGGAACAATCATCACGTGAACATCCGCGATTCGAAACTGACAGGCAACGGCGGATGCGGCGTGGGCGGACTCGGCATCCCCGGCGACAGCGGGAATCTGGTCGAGGGCACCCTGATCGAAGGCAACGGGCTGGCAGGGGTCGAGATGATGGGGGGGCCGAAGAACCACGGCAACACGGTCGTCGGCAACACGATCCGCGACAACTCCCGGGCAACGCCGGGCAAGTATCCGGGGTTGCTGATCACGGCAAGTTGGAAAGAGGGGGGCAGTGGCGCGGTCATTCGTGACAACACGATTGAGAGCTCGCTCTCGAATCCGACACAGTGGGTGGGAATCGAGGAACGGCACGCGCCGCCCGTGAAAGGCCACGAGGACAAGGCCGATCCGGCCACGGGACTCGTGATGGTCGACGAGTCGACGATCGAGGGCAACCACCTCTCCGGTCACAAGACGGCCGACATCGTGATCCGCGGCCTGACGTCGAAGGCCACCGGCAACGAGGGCCGCATCGTCGAGGAGCGGCCGCAGAGGTGAAGGGCTGGCTCGCCGCAGTCTGCAGATTCCGCAGCGACCTTTTCACTTTTGCTCGAGCTACGGGTGTACGCAAACCATCCCACGGAGGCATCCATGCCAACGAGCGTTTTCCTGAACCAAACGCTTGCCTGTTCGCTCGTCCTGGTTGCGATGACGCCGTGGGTGGCCGCCGGCGCTGCGGAGCGAGTGGTCGAGAACGAACAGTACCGGCTTGCGCTCGACGACGACAACGCCGGGCTGCCCGTTTCGCTGCAGTGGCGCGGGACCGAACTCCTCGATGCCAAGCGCGGGCTGGGCTGGTCGTTCACCTCGTTCGAATTCCGCAGCAAGATCTACCGGGAGGAGAACCGGCACGTCTGGGCGGGCAAGGACGAGCCGCGGTTTGCCACCGACGTGGGGCCCGCGACCACGGAGGTGATGCGGGCGGACGGCGTGACGACCGTGCGGACGACGTACACCAATTCATTCGCCGCGGTCGAGCGCCGGATCGTGCTGCATGACACGGAGCCGCGGCTGCAGATCGAGTGCGACTTTCGCTTTACTCGCAAGGTCGTCATCCACGAGCCGGACATGTTCCGAACGACCATGGGATTTGCGGCGCCGCTGGCTAGCGAGGCGATCGCCGACGTCCGGCAGTCGCCCGCAGGGCGATTCACTCGCACCTGCCACGATCCCCAAGGGTTACCCACCGGCGCCCGGTTCGACGTGTCGCTGCTCCCGGCCGGGCCGATGCTCGTAAAGACCGCCAATGGGTCGCTCGGGCTCGTCGCGACCGGAGGAGTGACGGGGGATGTGCCGGTGCCAGTGCCGGCCAAGCCACTCGTGCTTGCCCCCGAGTCACGGCTCGTGTTCACGATCGACGTGCGTGTCGCAGCCGACGTGGCCGACGCCACCGCTGCCTGGGAGACGGCGGTGCGAGACATGCCCGCGTCGCAGAAGCCCGCGGCGCTCCTCCGTCTGGGCGACGCGCTCGTGGCGGAGAAGGAGATCACCGCGGCGGAGGCCGTCTATCTGGATGCGGCGCGGCTCGACAAGGACTTCGCCACCCCCTACGCCCGGCTCGCCGCGGGGCGGCGCGACCATCCCGACGTTCCCGGCACGATGACCGAGATGGAGGCGTATATGGAAGGGGCTTACCGCCAGCCCTATGACTTCGGCTACATCCTCAGCGGTCGGGGCATCTGCGAAAACGAGCGGCTCACCGAGGAGGAGCGGCGGCTGGCGATCTTCAACATCCTGATCGCCATGGAGAACAGTCAGTTTAACGCCGACTTCTACTGTTGGGCGGCCCGGCCATTCGAGAAACTTGGCATGCATGCGCAAGCCTGCGCGATCTACCGGCAGGCCCTCTGGGCCGCCGACCACATGCCACGATCCGAGAAGCAGCGGGAGAAGCACCGCGTGCTGTGCCGCACGAAGATCGCAGAACTCGAGAAGGCGATGGTGGGACGTACAGTGGAGGCCCTGCCCCCGCTGATTCCCATCCGCGTGCCTCCGCCGGCTGGTCTGCTCATCGGTATCCCGAAGGTCAAGAAGGAGAACTGATCGTGCTCCATGGAGTGATCCGCTCTGCTACGGCAGCGCTCGTGTTCCTCGTTGCTTCGGCCGGCGTGGCGCGGGCCAACGTTCGCCTGCCGGCCATCTTCTCGAACGGCATGGTGCTGCAGCGGTCGGCGCGGGTGCCCGTGTGGGGCTGGGCGAAGCCCGGTGAGCAGGTCAGGGTGGCGGTCGACGGCAGGACGGCCGAAGCGCAGGCCGATGCGAACGGCCGCTGGCGAGTGGCCCTCGACCTGGAGGACGCCGGCCCGGGCCCGTTCGAGATGACGGTCCGCGGCGACAACACGCTGACGATCGCGAACGTGGCAGTGGGTGAGGTGTGGCTCGCCGTGGGCCAGTCGAACATGGAGTGGCCTGTGGCCGGGGCCATCGGCGGGCCCGAAGCGGTCGCGGCATCGGAGAATCCGCTCGTGCGGCAGTTCAGCGTGGCCGGCGGCGTGTCAGCCGTGCCGCTCGAGCAGGGCAGCGGCAAGTGGGCCGCCGCTTCGCCCCAGACGACCGGCAAGTTCTCGGCGGTGGGCTACTTTTTCGCCAGGCGGCTGAACGAGGAGCTGGACGTGCCGGTCGGCGTGATCCACGCAGGGATCGGCGGGAGCGTCGTCGAGGCGTGGACGAGCGCGGAGGCCCTCGACACGGTTCCGGATCTGAAGGCGGCGAAAGACCGCATCTGGAAGGAACTCGACGACTACGACCGGCGAAAGGCGAGTTTCGTGCCCGATATGAAGGCGTGGATTGCCGCCACCGGGCGGGCCGACGACCGCGCCGCCGATCCTGCCACGTTCGCTGGGCCCGATGTCGCCGCCGACGGCTGGACGCCGATCAAACTGCCCGGAGAGATCGCCGCCGACGGGCTGCCGCGAACCGGCATCTTCTGGCTGCGGTGCGAGTTCGACGCCCCTGCCGATCTCGCGGGCGTGTTTCCGATCACGTGCCGAAGCCGGAGCGTTGCGACGGTGTACCTCAACGGCGTCGTGGTCGGCGCGGCGGGGCTTGAACAGCTCACCGGCGCGGGCCTGAACCTCGTGCTCAGCAAGGATCGCCTGCCGGCCGGGACGGCGCGGCCGGGACGCAACGTCCTCGCGATCCGCGTGGTTCAGCCGGCGACCGTGGAGAAGGTTCAGTGCACGCTGGCCGGGCCGTGGCGCATCAAGCTCGAACGCGGCTTCGAAGACCCGACCGAGCCGGCCCCGGTGCCGCCCCAGCTGCCCCCAGGGGGAGCGAGCATTGCCGCGCATCTCTACCAGGGCATGATCCACCCGCTCGTGCCCTATGGGATTCGGGGGGCGATCTGGTATCAGGGGGAGCACAACGCCGCCCGCGGATACCACTACCGCACGGCCTTTCCCCTCCTCATCACCGATTGGCGAAAGCGGTGGAACCAGGGCGACTTTCCCTTCTACTTCTGCCAGCTCCCCGGCTACGGTCAGAAGCTGCCACAGCCGCGGGAGGCCCCGTGGGCTGAGCTACGGGAATCGCAGACGCTGACGCTCTCACTGCCGAACACCGGCCAGGCGGTGCTCCTCGACCTCGGCGAATCGGCCGACATCCATCCGCGGAACAAGCAGCCGGCGGGCGAGCGGCTCGCGCGGATCGCCCTGGCCCGCGACTATGGCAAGAAGATTCCCTATTCAGGGCCGCGGTACGAGTCGCTGAAGATCGCCGGCGGCAAGGCCGTCGTCACATTCACCGACGTCGCCGGCGGTCTCGTGGCGCTACCGCTGCCCGCGACCTACGACGTGGAGACGTTGAAGGGCCGCACGGCCCCGCTGGTGCGAACGAGTCCCGGCAGTGAGGTAGAGGGCTTCGCGGTATGCGGGGCCGACAAGGTCTGGCACTGGGCCGACGCCACGATCGAGGGCCATACCGTGATCGTGTCGTCCGCCGCGGTGTCCGCCCCGGTGGCGGTTCGCTACGCCTGGGCCGACAACCCCACCTGCAACCTCGCCAACGACGCCGGCCTCCTGGCGGCTCCGTTTCGCACCGACGACTTCCCGGCGGTGACTGCGTCGCGGAAATACTAGGACTGCTGCAGCTCGCCGAAGTGCCGTCGACCGATCTACACCCTGATAGGTCAGGAGCATGAACAGGTCCAGACGGATCCTTGCCTCATCGACCGCAGCCCACGGCCGCGAGGCTCTTATCCCGCAGCCCCGCCCCAGATCATGGCGACGCTCGTCGTCAGCGAGCCACCCATGTTGAAGGTCATCGCGGTCCGGGCCCCATCCACCTGCCGGTCGCCGGCCTCGCGATTCACCTGTTGAAATACCTCGACCACCTGCCGCACGCCTGTCGCGCCGACAGGATGACCGTCGGCGATCAGGCCACCGCCGGTGTTCACTGGCAGCGAGAAGGCGGGTTTCATGCCGACGCCCACGCGGTCCCTGTCCTGCGGCAGTGTCGTGGCCCCCGAAGCGAGCAGCGCCGCCCCGCCCCCCTGCTCCGCCCAGCCGAGCGCCTCGTAGGTGACGAGCTCCGTGATCGAGAAGCAGTCGTGTAGTTCGGCAGTGTGCAGGTCGCGCGGCCCCACGCCCGCCATCGCATAAGCCTGCTCCGCCGCCCGGCGTACCTGGGGAAATTCAGGCACGCGTTTCTGGTCGATCCGCAGGTGGTCCGTCGTGTGGCCGAACCCGAGCAGCCGCAGACCCCGCCTCCGGGCGAAGCGTTCGGAGGCGAGCACGACTGCGGCGGCACCGTCGGTGATCTGGGAACAGTCGCTGATCTTGAGCGGGGGGGCGAACCGTGGATTGGCGTCGCAGGCCGTGAGTGCTTTCTCGAGCGTCATCTCGGCCGCCCGCATCTGGGCCAGCGGATTGCGAGCGGCGTGTGCATAGTTCTTGAGCACCACGGTCGAGAGTTCCCGCTCGGAGAGGCCGTGCAGTGCGGCGTAGCGGTCGGCGATGCCGGCGAACATTTTGGGCATCATGTGCTCGCCGTAGAGCGGTTTCTCGACGTTCCAGTCGCCGGCAGCCGCGAGCACCTCGGAGCCCTCGGCAGGAGACATCGTCTTCTGCTGCTCAGCGCCGACGACCAGCACCACGTCGTGGAGACCGGCGGCGATCCAGTGGGCCGCGTTCAGAACCGCCACGGAGCCCGAGGCACAGGCGGCCTCGGTGTGGAGCGTGGGAATGCCGACCAACGCCTCGTCGATATCGACCAGCAGCGATCCGAGGTGGAGCTGTCGCGTGTAGAGACCCGCGGCGAAATTGCCGACGATGCCCGCTTCGACGGCGGCCGGCTCGAGCCCCGCGTCGGCAATGGCGGCCCGACCGACCTCGACGACCGCGTCGCGGAGCGTCAGCCCTTCCTTGCGGAAGTTCCGCTTGAAGTCGGTTCTGGCGATACCGATGACATGCACATGACGGCTCATGAATGCTCCTTGGGCGGTCTCTTCGAACTGTATCTGTCGGGCGACTCGGCGAGACCGGCGAACGTGGCCAGACCGCCGCGGAACGCCGGAAACCCGATGCCCAGAACGCTGGCGAGATCGAGCGCATCGGCTGATTCGACGACGCCGTCGGCGAGCACCAGCCGCGCCTCCTCCATCATCGGCTTGAGCAGCCGGTCGGCGATGTCCGTTGGCGGGAACCGGACCCTGCCACCCGATGCGAGCGGCCATTCGGAGTTTGGCGTCGGTCGCCCGTCTTGTGGATGATCGTAGAAACCGCGGCCGGATTTGCGTCCCAGCCAGCCGCAGGCCACCGCGCGGGCCACCGACGGCGGTGTGGCGAAACGCCCGCCCAACGCTGCGGCGAGCGACTCGAAGATGAAGAGACTCGTGTCGAGACCGATCTCGTCGAGAAGGGCAAACGGCCCCATCGGCATCCCCCAGCCGCGGACCGCGGCATCGACGTCGTCGACAGCGGCACCTTCGTCGAAGACCGCGGCGGCCTCCCGCAGGTAGGGAAAAAGCACACGGTTGACGACGAACCCCGGTGCGTCGTTCACCACGACCGGTATCTTGCCCGCTCGCGCGGCGATCGCCACGCCAGTTGCGACGGCGTCGGCTGAGGATTGCTTCGCACGGACGACCTCCACGAGCGGCATCTTGGCGACAGGGTTGAAAAAGTGCAGGCCGATGACCCGCTCCGGGTGTCGCGTTGCGGCCGCGATCGCCGCGATCCCCAAGGAACTCGTGTTGCTCGCGAGCACCGCATCCTGCCGCACGACATCGTCGAGCCTGCGAAAGACGTCGAGCTTGACCGGCAGCGATTCGACGACCGCCTCGACGATGAAATCGGCCATGGCGACGGTCGACCAGTCGGTCGTCACAAGTGGTTTCTTTCCACCATCGGTCGCGGCGATGCGGGCGGAGGCGGCGGCAGACGCGGCCTCGTCGGCCTCGATCACCTGGACGTCCATCCCCGTCCGCGCCAGGGCCAGCGCGATCCCAGCGCCCATCGTTCCGCCGCCGATGACGGCGGCCCGCTTCACATCCCGCGGCCTGCCGCCGGCCCGCTGCGCGGCGGCCTTCTTGCCCCCCGATCGCAGAAAGAAGAACCGCAACAGGTTCCTGCCCGCGTCGCCGCGCAGGAGTTCGATGAGGACCCGTCGTTCGGCATCGGCCCCCGCAGCGAGTCCCTCGCGGTAGGAGATCTCGACGACGTCCACAATCCGGAGGGGCGCGGGCAGGTGGTCACCGGAGCGTGCGCGGGTTTCGGCGCGGGAGCGGTCGCAGGACTCGGCACATGCCGTCGCGTCCTCTTCGGCCGCGGGGTGCATGGTGGTGGGGCGTGGTTTCGGATCGAGAACCCGGCGACGGGCCTCGTCGAGCAGGCGATCGGGCGGCACGACCTCATCGACCATGCCGAGTTGCAATGCCTCTTGTGGCCCGAGGGTCTTGCCCGTCACGAGCAGTTTCAGCCCCGCCTCGATGCCGACGAGTCGCGGCAGCCGAAGCGTGCCTCCCCAGCCGGGAATGATGCCGATCGCCGTTTCGGGGAGGCCGATGCGGCTGTGAGGCACATCTGCAACGATGCGGTGCCGGCAGGCGAGAGCAAGTTCGTAGCCGCCACCGAGCGTGTCGCCGGAGAGCGCGGCGACCGTGGTCACACCCAAGGCGGCGATTCGGTCGAACACCTGTTGCCCTCGCGCAAGGAAGGCGTCGAGGCCGGCCTCGTCCGCGTTCCAAATCTCGAACAGGTCGCCGCCGACGATGAATGTCCCAGGCTTTTCGGACGCGAAGATCACGCCGACGGGCGGGTCGGCCTCGAGTTCCCGCACCACGGCGTCGAGTTCTGCCATCACCGCCGACGAGACGGCGTTGACCGACTTGCCCTGCACGTCAAACCACACGGTCGCGATGCGATCGGCATCGCGCTCAAAGCGAACGTTCTGCGGCATGGCGATGATTTCCGGGGCGTCTTTCACTTTTTCACGAGTCATGCATGAGTCGACGCACAACGGTATAGCTCTTTGTTGGCGACTCACAAGCCGAAATGATGTAATGGAACTTCAACGCGTCTCGAAGTGCCGAACGCGTATTGCCGCGCTGCACTGTGGTCGTGAGAGCCGCGGCTCTCGCCGCGGCCTGCGTGTATCCCCGAGGGAAGTCTTCGACCATGCTCCGCCCCCATGAAGCCGAACCGGCCGGTGATCGGCAGGTCACCGCCGGACATGATGCGATCTCGATGATCCTTGCCCAGGCTGGCCGGAGCCCGGAAGAGATTGCCTCGCTGGCGACGCTCGACGAGGCAGACCGCGCCGCCGAGGGACAGTTCTCCGGCGAGCCGCCCACGCTGGCGACGCTCTTCGGCCAAGCCCGGGTCAGCGAGTTCGATGCGGGGCGTTTCAGCCCGACGCCAGAGGTGGCTGCAACCATGGCGGCGTGTCTGGAGTTTTTGCTCGAGCGGAAGCGGGCCGGCACGCTCCTGGACCACGAGCGGATGCTGTTCGCCGACGCGACGATCGCCGGCCTCGCGGAACGAGGGTTCTTCGGCCTGGCGATCCCCAAGCGGTATGCCGGCAGCGGGGCGAAGCTCGGTGATCTCGGGCCGCTCCTGCGGGCGCTGACGCTCATTCACCCGGACCTCGCCGTGATGTTCGAGGTGCACAACTTTCTCGGGCCCGTCACGCCGCTGCTCGACTTCGGCACCGACGCGCAGAAGGACCATTACCTGCCGATGATGGCCCGGGGCGAACTGCTCGGGTCGTTCGCACTCACGGAGCCGGGCGTCGGTGCGGACCCCAGTCGGCTATCGCTCACGGCTCGGCGGGACGGCGACCGCTGGCTCGTGTCGGGCGTGAAATGGCCGATCACCAACGTGATCTACGGCGGCATCTGCGTCCTCGTCCTCAAGCTGGACGGGGAAGGCCTGCCCAAGGGCCGCGATTCCGCGATGCTGATTTTCGAGGTGCCGAAGGCCGACGACGCACACTTCCGCATGATCCGGAATCGACTCAGCGCCTTCGACTATCTCTGGAACGCGCGGTTTCGGCTGACCGACTGCCCCGTGCCGGCCGGCAATCTCCTCGGTCCGCCGGGCAAGGGACTTGCCCAGGCCTTCAGTTCGCTGGCCAAGGGCCGCGGGGGCATCTGCGTCAACAGTGCCGCGAAGATCTTCCGGCTGCTCGCCCAACTCATCCAGGACCCGGAAGTCGAGAAACGGTCGGCCGCTGGAAAGCAGCCGGGCGGCTGGGTGCATTTTCGCAATACTTTCGGCCGCCCGATCGGCGAGTCGCCCCGCATCAGCGCCTGGTTCGGCCGTGCGACCGCGCATGCGCTGGCAAGCAGAGTGCTCGGCGACGTGTGCTTCCGGCTGGCCGCCAACGGCGTCCGCGACGAGACGATGGGGATGATCGCCAAGGTCTTTTCCACCAAGGCGCTGCTCGACACGGCGATCCACGCCTACCAGGTGCAGGGTGGCCGTTCGGTCCACGTCGATGAGCGGCGGGCCGCCGCTCGGCGGCGCGAGGATATGGCGGCCGGCGCCGGCATGATCGAGAACTACATCGGCGAAAACATGCACGAGTTCGTGATCGCCACGGTCTACGAGGGGCCGAATCCCGTGCTTGCCGACGTGGGCGCGGCCAACGCCATGACCCGCGGCATCCGCACGCGGTTCCTCGAGCCGATCGGTCTGGCCGAAGCCAAGGGGAAGTTCGGCTGGGCCGCCAAGGCGGCCTTCGGCTGGTACGTCGTCCGCACGGTGATTGGCTCGTTCAACCCCGCGGCCGGATCATTCACGGGGATGGAACGGCTCGGGCCCGCCCGGCGGAGGCTCGTCCACCGGGCGCTGCGTCGCAACCGCGTTCTGGGCCGCCGGATCCTCCTCCTCATCACGCGATATCAGAAAAGTTTCATCGAAGAAAGCTTTCTGCTCGGCGACGAGGGGGGCATCTTCGACCAGCTCTGCGCGTCGACCGCGGCGCTGGTCTACGCGATCGCCAACGACCGGACGGAGCGGGAATACGCGCTCGTCGCCGAGGCTCTCGACCTCGAGGCGGAGTTGCTCATGCGCCGCCGGTCGCCGTCGGCAGAGTTGCAGCGGCGTTGGGCGGAGATCGGCCGGCTCGTGATGACCGGCGACACCGCACTCTACAAGGACCTCATCGCCGACATCGAGGTCAGCCGCATCCCGCTCGACCCACGTTCGATCGATCTCTACATTTAACTTCGTCGATCTCGCGGCGCTTCGCCGCACGCTTTCCTGGGAGTCACTCCGTGCCCGAATCCGTGCTCGTCGACCATCCGCGGCCAGGGGTCGCGGTGCTCACCCTCGACCGTGCCGAGCGCCGCAACGCGCTCTCGATCGGCCTGCTCGACAAACTCGTCGGCGAACTCGACGGTCTCGCCCGGGAGGGCACCGCTCGCGTGGCCATTCTGCGTGGTGCGGGGCCCGTGTTCTCGGCGGGGCTCGACCTTGCCGAGGCTGCGAACCCTGACCTCGTGGAGCGGTCGGCCCGGTGCGTCGCCGCGGGGCTCTCCGCCCTGCGGCACTCGCCGCTCGTCACGGTGGCCGCCGTGCATGGCGGCGCCTATGCCGGCGGCGCGGGGCTGATGGCGGCCTGCGACATCGCCGTCGGTACCAGCGACTTCAAGATCTGTTTTCCAGAGGCGCAGCGCGGCCTTCTACCGGCGCTCGTCTGCGACGTGCTCCGCGTGAAGGTTCGCGAGGGAGATCTCGCGGAACTGTTTCTCGTCGGCAACACGATCGACGCCGACCGCGCCCGCCAGATCGGCCTCCTCCAGCGGGTCGTGCCCGCGGAGCGGCTGCTCGACGAGGCCCTCGGGATCGCTGCGGGCATTCTCGCCGGCGGCCCCGCGACGATCGTCGAAACCAAGAAGCTCCTACACGCCGCCTACGACCACGGCCCGCACGACGCGGCTGCCGCGGAGGCATCGATCACGGAGCACCTCGCGGCCAGACGCAGTCCCGAGGCCGCCGAAGGCCTGCGGGCCTTCCTGGAGAAGCGGCCGCCCTCGTGGGCGACCTGATCCGGCGTCGAGACACGCCTCGCTTGCCTTGCCGAAGCTCGCCCATCCCGGCTTCGGGACACCAGTGCCGGTGACTATGCCGTCTCGATTCGGGCGGCGTCCTGCAGTCCGAGTTCTTCGATGCTCATCTCGCGCATCCGGAATTTCTGTATCTTTCCGGTGACCGTCATCGGAAAGGTCTCCACGAACTTCCAGTAGTGCGGCACCTTGAAGTGGGCGAGGTTCGTCCGACAGTGCTCGCGGAGTTCCTCGTCGGTGGCCGCGCGGCCGTCCCGCAGGCAGATCCAGGCCATCACCTGCTCGCCAAACTTCACGTCCGGCACGCCGATCACCTGCGCGTCGCGGACGGCAGGATGTCGGTAGAGCACCTCCTCCACCTCCCTCGGATAGATGTTTTCGCCGCCGCGGATCACGAGATCCTTGAGGCGGCCGGTGATCCGCAGATAGCCGTTGGGCTCGCGGAGAGCGAGGTCGCCGGTGTGCAGCCAGCCATCGGCATCGACGGTCTTGGCGGTCATCTCCGGCATTCGGTAGTAGCCCAGCATCACACAATGACCGCGGGTGCAGAGTTCGCCCGACTGCATGTCCGGCAGGGGTCGGCCCGTGTCCGGGTCCACGATTCGCACCTCGAGACCAGGCAGCGGCCGCCCGATGGTGCCAACTCGGAGTTCGAGGGGATCGTCGGTGCGGGTCTGCGTGATGAGCGGGGAGGCCTCGGTCTGCCCGTAGCCGATCGTCATCTCCTTGGCCCCCATCTCGCCGGTCACCCGCTTCATCAGCTCCACCGGGCAAGGGCTGCCGGCCATCATGCCGGTCCGCAGGGAGCGGAGGTCGCTGCGGGAATAGTCGGGGTGCTCGAGCAGCGCGATGAACATCGTGGGCACGCCATAGACTGCCGTGCACCGCTCCGCCTCGATGGCCCGCAGCGTCGCGTCGGGCTGGAAGCCTTCTCCGGGAAATACCATCGCGACCCCGTGGACGACGGCGCATAGCGACCCCAGCACGCAGCCGAAGCAGTGATAGAGCGGCACCGGGATGCACAGGGCATCGCGGGACGTGAATCGCTGGTTGACGCCCGCGTAGAAGGCGTTGACGAGGATGTTGCGATGGGAGAGCGTCGCGCCCTTGGGGGTGCCGGTGGTGCCGGACGTGAACTGGACGTTCACCGGATCGTGGCACGATGCCTCGGCCTCCGCGTCCGCAAACCACTCCGGCGACACCTCATCGGCGGCGGCCAGAAACGCCTCCCAGGAGATGGTCCCCGGCGGCGTATCACCGCGGAGCGAGACCACCGTCTGGAGCCGCGGAAACGCCGTGCTCGCGATTCCATCCGGGCCGGCGGCGGCCATTTCGGGCACGACCTCGCGGAGGATGGCGTGGTAGTCGGTCGTCTTGAAGCGGTCGATGACCGCGAGTCCCTTGATATCGGCCTGCTCGAGCACGAAGGCCAGTTCAGCGGGACGATACGCTGGGTTTACCGTTACGAGCACCATGCCGACCCGGGCGGTCGCGAACTGGAGCAGCACCCACTCGGGCACGTTGGTGGACCAGACACCGAAGTGATCGCCACGACGAAAGCCCGCCGCCAACAGGGCCCGGGCCACGCGATCGACCTCGCGGTCGAACTCGGCCCAGGTCATCCGCAGCCCGAGGCTCGGGAAGGAGACCGCCAGCCGGTCGGGCACGCGGCGGCTCGTCGCGCGGAGCACCTGCCCGATCGTGAGTCCCTCGACCCAGGGCATGTCTTCGTCTCGAACCGCGGCAGAATCCGGTGCCGCCCCCGCATCGACCAGCGGACGGCTGCGAAGCGGCATCGCCAAGACCGCCTGGGCGAGCGCCTTGCCCTGAGCATCGTTCCGTAGGCCGCGGCGGAGGATGCCGCGGATCACAAAGTTCAGCCCACCGAGGTTGGGAAGTTCGTGCCGCTCGACGGACGTGACGCCGCGAGAGGCGAAGTATTCCTGGACGCGCTCGGCCGTGAGCCACTCGACCAGCCAGGGATAGTCGGCTGGATTGCGAACGAGGATGCCTATATTCGCGCCGGTGCCCTTGTCGCCGCTGCGTCCATGGGCGACGTCAGCGAGGGTGGCTGCCTCCGCCGGTGAAACCCGCGCTCGGGCCGGTCGCGGTGCGGGAGCCATGGTTCCGGCCGCAGGCGAGACGGGCCACGATGGGGCAGCCGCGCGTCCGGCCCGCGTATCGGTGGTGGCGAAGGTTTCGACCAGCGGCACGACTCGCCGGGCATCGACGAGGCAGGGCCAGTAGCGAAACACCGGATGTACCCGCGGCCTTCCCTCGGCGTAGCCAGTGGTGCCCTGTGGGCCGGCCGTGACCAGCGGCATGAGTTCGCGGGTGAACGCCTCGACGTCGCTTCGCGACGCCCCTTCGACCGCGATCCGCAGCACTGTCTCCAGTCCATCCTCTCCGCGGACCGCCGGCGGCACGACAGGCACGCTGTCAGCCCGGCCGAGGCACTCGACGACCGTGTCACGGTAGACGCAGCCGGCCTCGCGCAGCCGGTCGAGCACGATCGTCCCGCACCGCCGCGCCTTGGCGGCCGAGTCTGGCCCGAAGATCGTGAGCATTCCGGCGGCGCGGAAGCCATCACGCAAGGTCGCGCTCACCTTGAGCGTGGCGGGCGGTGGACCGCCCTGTGCCCCACGTACATGCACCCGGTCGTGGCCGACCTCTGCGATCTCGAGGCCGAGGAACGACACGCTGACATCCGGGCTCACGTACCGCGCGGGATCGCCGATCTCGTAGACGAGTTGCTCCTTCACGGTCGCGGGTGTGACCCAGCCGCCGGCCGCGGCGGACTTCGTCACCACGCACGCTCCGTGTCGGTCCACCTCCGCCACGGGAAACGCGATATGCGCCGGGTCGGGCACGTCGAGCCAGTCGGTGGAGATGCCGCCGGTGACCTGCGTTCCACATTCGAGCAGGTGGCCTGCCACCGTCGCGCCTGCCAGCTTGTCCCACTCGTCAGGCCGCCAGCCGAAGGCGTGCCGGCAGGCCGCCACCACGAGTGATGGGTCGGCCACGCGGCCGGTGATCACGATGTCGGCGCCGCGGTCGAGCGCCTCCACGATCCCAGCCGCGCTCATGTAGGCGTTGGCCGTCACGAGTCGATCCGCGAACAGCCGGAGCGGCTCGCCGGAGTCGAGGTTTGCATGCACGTCACCCGCCGGCGTGTTGCGCTGAAGTTCCTCGAGCACGTCGTCACCGGAGACGACGCCGATCACGAGCGGCCGGCAACCGGCCTCCTCGAGCGCCGCCCGGCAGGCGGCGGCGCAGCCGGCGGGATTGAGGCCGCCCGCGTTGACGATCAGGCGGCAGCGGCCGCCCGTGGCCCAGTAATCGGCCAGCGACCGCGTTACTTCGACGAAGTCCCGCGCGTAGCCGAGCCGCGGATCCTTCTCCCGCTGGCTGGCGAGGATCGACATCGACACCTCGGCGAGGTAGTCCATCGTGAGAAAGTCGAGGTCTGGCTCCTGACGGAGCAGATCCCGTGCGGCCGAGGGCCGGTCTCCCCAGAAGGCCTGCGCGTTGCCGATCCTGATGAAATCTTTCACACGTACCTCGCGATGCCGGGCGGATGGCGGAGATCCTCGGGTCTGATCGTGGCCAGCGCCGCCGCCAGCCACATCCGCGTCTCGTGCGGCGGAATGATTGCGTCGACCCAGCCCCGGGCGGCGCCGTAGCGGATGTCGGTCTCCTCCGCGTACGAGCTGCGGACCGCGTCGCGGAGCTCGGCGACCTCCCGCTCCGCGAGCGGCTTGCCCGACTTCTCCGCATCGCGGATCCGCAGGGAGAGCAGCGTGTCGGCCGCCTGATTGCCTCCCATCACGGCATAGCGGGCGTTGGGCCAGGCGAGGATCAGCGCAGGATCGTAGGCCCGACCACACATCGCATAATGCCCGGCACCGTAGGAACTGCCGACGATCACCGTGAACTTGGGCACCGTGGCGATGCTCATCGCCCGAACGAGCTCTGCGCCCGAGCGGATGATGCCCGACTGCTCAGCCTGCCTGCCGACCATGAAGCCCTGCACGTCCTGAATGAAGATGAGCGGCACCCGGTTCTGATCGCAGTCGTCCACGAACCGCGCCGCCTTTTCAGCCGCGTCGCCGTAGAGCACGCCGCCGATCTGCACCTCCCCTTCGGCTGTCTGGGCCCGCTTCCGCGCGTTGGCCACCACGCCCGCCGGTCGGCCGTCGATCCGCACGTAGGCCGTGACGAGCGTCCGTCCGTGTTCGGGCCGAAACTCCTGCAGGCTATCCCGGTCAACGATCGCCTTCAGCACGTCGCGGATCTCGTATTCCCCGCGGCCGTCGGCGGGGACGAGGTCATACACGTCTTCGACGGCTCGCTCGGGCGGCTTTCCGGCCGCGGCCACGCCAGGGTCGGGCAGCAGCGCCACGAGCGACCGCAACCGGGCCAGGCAGGCCTGGTCGTTCGGCTCACGGAAGTCGACGGTGCCGCTCACACTCGAGTGCATCGCGGCACCGCCGAGTTCCTCGGGATCGACGGTCTGTCCGACCGCCGCCTTCACGAGCGCCGGCCCTGCCAGGCACAGCGAGCTGCCCTCGGTCATGAGAATCTTGTCGCAAAGCACCGGCATGTAGGCGCCGCCGGCGATGCAGTTGCCCATGACCGCCGCGTACTGCGGGATCCCCTCGGCCGAGAGCACGGAGTTGTTGCGGAAGATCCGGCCGAAGTCGTCCTCGTCTGGAAAGATCTCGGCCTGCAGCGGCAGAAACACACCCGCCGAGTCGACGAGGTAGACCAGCGGCAGTCGGAGCAGGTGAGCGATCTTCTGGACGCGGATGAGCTTCTTGACCGACTGTGGGAACATCGCGCCAGCTTTGACCGTCGCGTCGTTGGCGGCGACGAGGCAGGGCCGTCCGCTGATCGTGCCGATGCCCGTGACGATGCCGGCCGCGGGCACGTCACCCCACTCCGGATACATCTTCCACGCGGCCCAGAGGCCGAGTTCGAGAAAGGGTGCTCCCGGGTCGAGCAAAAGTTCGAGGCGTTCGCGAACGGGCAGGCGGCCGAGTTTTTTCTGCCGCTCCCAGCCCGCCTTGCCGCCCCCCTGGCGCAGGGTGTTCTCGTCGCGGACAGTCGATTCGGTCACTTCGCGGAGCGTGGGCATGCTTGGTTTCCCCAAAGGCGTCGTCGGCTCACCGTGATCCGCAGCCGGACGAAAGAACAGGATTCTGCGGCTACTGCCGATTGCTGGCAAGGACATGAGCCATCCGCTGCCGGATTGGTCTCGAACGTGGAGCCGGTCATCCCCACCAGCCTCCGTTGACATGCAGTGTCTGGCCGGTGATGTACGACGCCATCGGGCTCGCGAGGAAGAGCACGGCCTCGGCGACCTCGCTGGGCTCGCCGAACCGGCCCAACGGAATGCTTGCCAGCATCGTTGCCCGAGTCTCCTCCGGAATCGACCTGCCCATTTCGGTGAGCACGACGCCCGGAGCGATGGCGTTGACGGTGATGCTGCGTTTGGCGAGTTCACGGGCCAGAACCCTCGTGAGGCCCACGACGCCCGCCTTCGAAGCGGCGTAGTTGGCCTGGCCGAAGAAGCCCACAAACGCGGCGAGCGAGGCGACGTTCACGATTCGACCGCCGTCTCGCAGCCGCTCCGCGGCCGCCTGGCAGGCGTTGAACGTGCCGGTGAGGTTTATGTCGATCACGTCCTGCCATTCCGCCGCAGACATCTTCCGCACCGTGCGGTCCCGCAGGATCCCGGCGTTGTTGACGAGAATGTCGAGGCCGCCGAAGCGATCGATCGTTTGGTCGAGCAAGCCGGCGAGTGCCGCGGGGTCGCGGACATCGGCCGGGAACGCCACCGCCTGGGGCCCGAGTTCCGTGGCGGTCTGCTCGGCCTTCGCGCGGTTGGTGCCGTCGGCATCTGGAACATAGTTGATGACCAGATTCGCTCCGGCGTCGTGGAGCGTCTGCGCTGCGGCCCGGCCCAGGCCCTGGCCGCCCCCTGTCACCACCGCTGTTTTGCCCGCAAGATCGATTGGAAACATCGTGGTGATGGTACGTCCGTACAGACTGCCCCTATTCGGTGAAGCGGAGCGAAAACAGATCGGCGTCCTTGAGCACAAACCTCAGCCGCACGGGCTTGCCCGCCAGCGTTCGTACATCGGCGCCGCTTGTCCACTCGATCACGCCCTCGATCTCGTCGCCGTAACGCTCGGGGAACTCGTCGAGCGTGAATCCCGGGATCGGCGTGCCGTTGGCATCCTGGATCTCCACGCGGATGCTGCCAGCGGCCGAGGTGGAGTAGTTGAGCACGAGCGGCCCGCCCGCGAACACGATTGGCTTCGTGACCATCTCGCCGCCTGCAAAGGGAGCGCTCACCGAGGCAAACCCGTCGAGCCGCAGCGTGCCACGCCGCACGTGCATCTCCGTGCGGCCGTGGTCGCAGTGCTCACCCCAGAAGACCGACATCTCGGTCGGCCCGGTCTGCACGATGCCACGGCTGACGTTGATCGACCGCGACGTCCAGTTGTCGCGGTCCAACCCCGGCCGCACGAAGGCCTCCAGGAACGTGCGATTCCAGCGGAGGCCGTCGCGGCTCGTCACGAACACGCCGTCGTTGACGCCGTCGCGCCACCACTCCTTGACGGCTTTCCGCTTTTCCATGAACCGCGAGGGCGTGCCGACGTAGACGTGCGGCGCGCGGAAGTATTGCTGCGGCATCATCGTGTAGAGGTTCTCGGGCGGCGCGTCGCCGTAGTCCACGACCTCAGGCTCCGACCAGTGCTCGAGGTCGGGCGACGTGAGGCGGATCTGGGAGCGGACCCCCTTGCTCTTGTAGCCGCCGATCGTGCCGGTCTCGGCGTCGTAGTAGGCCCGCAGGTAGGTAACGTATTTGCCGAGGTTCGTGTCCCAGAAGACGACGTCGCCACCGGCGTCGCTCTGCGGCCGCTCCATGACCGGCGTGGGCTTCATCGTGAACCGGTAGCCGTCGGGCGACGTGAAGATCACGTGGCGGCCGATCGGATTGCCGTCGGCCGTCGTGCCGACCTTCTCGGAGTGTGCGATCGCGATGTAGCGTTCCTCGGGCTTGGCCGCCGGGTTGTCGTTCAGCGCCACCATGAAGCAGCTGCTGTAGCCCTCGAATCCGCCGGTGCTCTCGTTCCGCCAGATGATGTTGTTGTCCTTCGAGCCCTGGAACTCGAAGAGCCCGAGTGTCGGCCGCTTCCAGTGAATGCCGTCGGTGCTCTCGGCGACGCCCGTCACCATGTGCTCGAACTGGTTGCGGACGTTCGGCAGCCGCTGGGCTCCACGGTAGAAGGTGCGGAGCACGTCCCCGTCCTTCACGAAGGCCTGGTAGCCGCAGTAGCTCCCCTCCCAGGGTGCGTCGAGACGGAAGACGATCTCCCGCGGCGTCGGGGAGTGAAGCTCGAGGACCGCCCCATCGAGTCGGTCGATCAGGTGCCGATCGACGAAGAGTTCGAGCCGCGACCCGATCTCGATCGGGGCCACGCCTTCGGCAACTGCGTGCAGGGCAGCGCCCACAATAATCGCTGCAGTGATTGCTGCCGCGAATAGTCGGCGGCACGAGTCATGTCGCATAGTGTTCATCCTCAGATCATGAAAAGTCGTCAAAGCTTTGATGGAACGGTCAGGGGCGTGACCTTGGGGATGCCTTTGATCCTCCGGAAGTTCTTCGAGCCGCCCACGTACACGTCGCCGTCGAGGAACGCGATCGGGGCATCGTCCATGGTGCCGACCGGCAGCACCTCGGCGGTTCGCGGGTCGATGCGGGCAAGCACGCCCCCCATCGCGGCCCAGATGAACCCGTCGGGCCCCGTCGTGAAGCATTGGCGGCCGTTCTTGATGGCAGAGAAGCCGGTGGCGGGGGGCCGGGGCACCGGCTTCGTCCAGAGCACCTTGCCGGCCGCTGGATCGAAGCCGTAGAGGAGCCCCGACTCGATGCCCGCGGCGTCCTTCGCGACCGTGTAGCCCATCACGAGCCCGGGCAGGGCCTCGGTGATGAAGCCCGGGTATGGTGCCAGTCGCTCGTCATCCACCTGGTGGACGATCTCCTGGGTCGTCGTGTCGTAGACGAAGAGCTTCCCACGCGGCGGCACGACGTCGGGATTGTCGGCTGCAGCGACCGCCTTGGTGGAACAAAGGATGGAGCGGCCCTCGGCGGCCGAGCACATCCAATAGATGGGGAACATCTCGAACGGATCGTGGATGCCGCCCCCCTCGTTTTTCTTGGTGTCCCACCAGCCGAGGCCACCGCCGTTTCCGATCCGCACGACCTTGCCGCCGAAGTAGATGCGGCCGTCGGCGCCGGCTGCGGCCGCCCAGGGCATGTGGACGTCGGTAAATTCCTTGAGGGTGGCGACATGGGCCGGGTTTGTGTCGCGGGTCGCCTTCTCCTCGCGCGTGGCGGCGGGATCCACGGGGGGGGCATCGAGGCTTTTGCCGGCCGTCCAGGGCTGGGCCGGGTCGTAGATCCAGACCATCGAACCTGAATACCCGCAGAGATAGAGCTTCCGTTCGAACGGCAGGAGCGAATACACCGACATCGTCTCGCCGAGCGATGTGCGTTTTTTGCTCTTCGGGTCGAAGGTCACCGCGCGGCCATATCCATTGGTGAGCGCGAACAGCGATCCGTTTTCCAAGGCCGCCAAGCGGTTAATCGTGGACGGGTAGAGCGTGACCGGCGGTAGTTCAATCCGCTGCCACGCGTTCGTCTCGACCCCGTTTGCCGCGGCCATGGCCGCGTCGGTGAAGCGAAACCAGCATACCGCCCGTCCTTCAAGGTCGAGCGCACCGCGAAATATCTGCAGGCCCTTGGGTGGGGGATCGTTTGCGCTGAACGCCACCACTCGGGCCGCGCGGGGCTGCGCCAGCTTCGCGACGCCTGCCGGCGGCAGCGGGGCCGCGTTCTTAGGGGCCGGCTCGCAGGGCGTCAGCGTGCCGTCGAGAAGCCAGAAGGCCTGGGTCTTATCCTTGGAGCCGCCCTTCAGGCCGGTGATCGTGACGTGGACGCCGGGGTAGTCGGGGTGGCGTTGGAACCGAATCGTGTATCGGTCGCCGACGAACCGTTCGGTCTCGGCGATCACCTTCCCCTCTCGCGTCTTCACATTCATGCCGAGCAGCCGCCACGGAGTGTGACCGACGCGGCCGTAGATCCAGTCGCCGTCGGTCACGACGCTGCGATACTCCCACTGGTAGTTCGGGTTGGGCGGGCCCACCTCGCCGAGAAACTCCCCGGCGAGCGTCGTCGGGTCGATCGTGAAGAAGCCCACCCGCGACCGGTCGCGATCGACGGCAAGCGGCCCGAAGCCGGCGATGCGGGTGCCGTCGTCGTTGGGCGTGACGGTGCCCTCGCCGCCGCGGACGACTCGCTCCCCCTCCGCGCCGAGCGGCTCGCCGCCGTAGGTGAACTCGTTGGTCGCCGGGTCGTAGACGAACACGCCGGGCCCCCCCGCGCCGCTCACGAGATAGCCCTTGCCGCCGAAGAGCAGCGGGCGGTTCATGTGGAATCCGAAGGGCACCGTGGCGAGCTCGGGGCAGCGGGCCTTCGTCACCTGCTTCGTGCCGGTATCGTAGATGAAGGCCTCGTTCGGGCCGCTGTACGACTTGTAGTAGATGAACACGAAATCCCAGGTCTTGCCGTCGGGATTGGGCATCCACCAGAGCGGTCCCTGCCAGCAACTGTCTGGGCCGTCGGCGAGCTCCTCGAAGGCGAGGGGCGGCGCGGCGTCAAGCGCGGCGGCGAGGTTCGGCTGCGCGACGGGCTTCCACTCGTTGGCAGCGGCATCGGCCGCCATGCCCATCGCGAGCGGCATGATCACTGTAAAAAGGGATTCGACGATGCATCGCATGCTTCGGATCACTTTCTAAAGGTGATGGCTAGGAATGTCTGCCACACGGACCGCCATATCGAGACTATGGCACTCTGCCCTCCGCGCCTATCTCCGACAGGAACGAAAATAACGGAAGAAAGCATGCAGGAAACGAAAGCCAGCAGCCGATGCACCCGTCCGATTGTGACTGGCGTCTCTGTATGATCCGGGCCATTGCGTTCGATGCTCTCACCATCTGGTGAACCATGCAGATTCTCGTCGTCGATAAACTCGCGCCCGCGGTGGTTCGCGAGTTGTCAGCATTCGGAACAGTCACCGTCGATACCGCCGCGAAGGATGCGGCGCTCACCCGCGCGATCGCCGATCGCAATCCCGAGGTTTTGATCGTTCGCAGCACGAAGGTCACCGCCGCCGACATCGAGGCGGGCCGCGCACTCGCGCTGGTCATCCGCGCCGGGGCGGGCGTCAACACGATCGACCTGGCCGCGGCCTCCGCTCGCGGGGTCTATGTGGCGAATTGCCCGGGCAAAAACGCGATCGCTGTCGCCGAACTGGCGATCGGCCACCTGATCAACCTCGACCGCCGGATCGCCGACAACGTGGCGGCCCTGCGGGAGCACCGCTGGGACAAGAAGCAGTTCGGCGCGGCGCGGGGGCTCTTTGGCCGCACGCTCGCCGTCTTGGGCGTGGGCCAGATCGGTCAGGAGACGATCACTCGGGCCCGGGCGTTCGGCATGAAGATCGTGGCCTGGTCGCGGTCGCTCACCCCGGCGGCTGCCGCTGCGCTCGGTGTCGAGCGTGCGGAGTCGCCGGAGGCCGCTGTGGCGAACGCCGATGCAGTGAGCGTGCATCTGGCGCTTTCGCCAGAAACCCGCGGGTTCGTCGGCGCAGCAGTTTTCGCGGCGATGAAGCCCGGAGCCTTCTTCATCAACACGGCCCGGGCCGAGGTCGTCGACGAGGAGGCGTTGCTGCGTGCTGTCACCGATAAGCAGCTCCGGGTGGGGCTCGACGTGTTTGCCAAGGAGCCCACGACCGCGACCGGCACGTTCGCCGATCCGCTCGTCGACTCCCCGGCCGTCTACGGCACGCACCACATCGGCGCCTCGACCGACCAGTCGGAGGAGGCCGTGGGCGCGGCGGTGGTGGAGATCGTGGCCGCTTACCATGCCGGCAGCGCGATCCCCAACTGCGTGAACCTCGCCACCCGCACTCCGGCGACGCATCAGCTCGTGATCCGCCACGCCGACAAGGTGGGCGTGCTCGCGGGTGTGTTGGCCATCCTCCGGGAGGCCGACATCAACGTGGAGACGATGCAAAACATCATCTTCTCGGGCGGTCATGCCGCCTGTGCCCGGATCTCCACCGTGGGCGAACTGGCCGATGACACGCTCGCTCGGCTCGCCGGCTCGTCGCACGTGTTCGCCGTATCGCAAGTGAAGCTGTAATCGAGCCGCAGCCTGAAAATCTTTCGATGCACACGTCGCGGCTTTCCTTTTTTTCGTTCGAAGTCCGTCGGGCTCGGCTGTTTCTCGGCTTCGGCTGCGACGGAGTTTGCGGCCCGTTCATCCTGCTGAAAAAGAAATTGCCCACGCACGAGGGCTGAGCTAGTTTCCGATGAACTGTATGGCGGCTTCATCGCCATGACCGTTTCCTCTCAGCAGGTCGTTTTGCATGCCTCGGAAATCCTGGTCTTCATGGACGAAGCGCTACCGGGAGCGTCGAGGGCGGACAAAGGGTCGCCAGACCCGGTCGGCAGGCGGTCCGCGGCCGGGGGCCATCGCGGCCTTGTCGCTCGAGGGGCTCGAGCAGCGGCATCTGCTCTCGGTCACGCCGCCGCTCGCTGACGACTCCCAATACGTCACGGCGACGTCGGCTTGGTTTCAATCGGTCGCCGCCTCCGTTCGGCAGCCCACGATCGTCTCGTCCGGTTATTCCACGGCGTCGATCGTGCCTCAGTCGGCTGGGCCTGCGGCGTTGCCCGGCGAATGGATCGTGCGGCTCTCGAAGACGACGCTGGAAACGGTGCGGACCGTCGGCGAGGCCGCGCAGTACCTCAACCACCAGGGGCCGGGCCTCGAGGTGGTTCGCGGCCTGGGCCTGCCGGGGCAGCTTCTCGTGCGGGCCAACGCCGCCGCTGGCGATGTCCGGAGTTATCTGCGCGGCATCCCTGGGGTGGCCTACGCGGAGCCCAACAGCATCATTCAGCGGGCCGCCCTGCCGAACGATCCGCGGTATGGAGAGCTCTACGGCCTCGACAACACGGGCCAGACCGGCGGCACTGCGGACGCCGCCATCGACGCTCCCGAAGCCTGGCGATACACGACGGGCTCCTCCTCGGTCGTCGTCGCCGTGATCGATTCGGGAATCGATTACACGCATGAGGACTTGGTCGGCAACATCTGGACCAACCCCGGCGAGATAGCGGGTGACGGCATCGACAATGACGAAAATGGCTTCGTCGACGACGTCCACGGCTACGACTTCTTCAATAATGACAGCGACCCGATGGACGACGATGGTCACGGCACGCACGTGGCCGGCACGATCGGCGCCGTCGGCAACAACGGCATCGGCGTGGTGGGCGTCGCCTGGCAGGTCTCGCTCATGGCGCTCAAGTTCACCGACGCCGGTGGGAGCGGATTGACCTCCGACGCGATCGCCGCGGTGAACTACGCCACCATGATGCGGACGATCTACGATGTGAACGTCCGCGTGACGAACAACAGCTGGGGCGGGGCGCTCCGCAATGACGGCCTGCTCGACGCGATCAATGCCGGCGGCGACGCGGGAATCCTCTTCGTCGCGGCGGCCGGCAACGACACCACCGACATCGACCAGATCGCCGACTATCCGTCGTCCTACGAATCGTCCGCCATCGTCAGCGTGGCGGCGACGGACGACGCCGACGCGATCGCCCCGTTCAGCAACATCGGCCCGACGACGGTCGACCTCGCGGCACCCGGGGTGAACATCCTGAGCACGCTGCCGGGCAACCGCTACGGCACGCTGAGTGGCACGAGCATGGCGGCGCCCTACGTCGCCGGTGCGGCGGCACTTGCCGTCGCCGCCGCACCCAACCTCACCGTCGCCGAACTCAAGAGCCTGCTCCTCGCCACGGTCGATCCGCTCGACTCGCTCAAGGATCTCATCGTGACCGGCGGACGGCTCAATGTGGGCCGCGCCGTGCAGGCCAGCGGCCTCGCGCCGGTCGCCACGACGCCGGCGAGCGGCGACGTGGTCACGACGCCGCCGAGCGAATTCACGGTGACGTTCAACGAAGCCTTTGATGAGGCGACCGTCGCAGCCGACGACTTCACCGTCAACGGCGTTCCGGCCGACTCGTTTGATATCGTGTCGGCCACAGCGATCACCTTTCGGTTCACGACGAGCCCCGTGACGTCGCAGGGGCGGCAGACGATCAGCATGGCGGCGGGAGTGCTCACGCGGTTGGCCGACGGCGCGGCGTCGCTGCCGTACAGCGCAGACTTCAGGTATGACGCCCTGCCGATGGCGGTCGTCAGCACGACGCCCGCGGATGCCTCCACCGTCAGCGTACCGCTCACGGTCATCGAGTTCACGTTGAACGAGGCCTTTGATCCCGCCTCGGCCGGAAAGGACGACCTGATCCTCTCCAGCGGCACCGTCACCGGGTTCTCGGTCGTCGGGGATGACACGGTGCGATACGTGCTCGCCGGCGTGCCGGACGAGGGGCCGCTCGAGGTCACGCTCCGCGCGGGCGCCCTCGAGGACGAGTTTGGCAATCCGTCGCAGCCGCACACTCTGGCGGTGATGCTCGACGTGGTCTCCGTTCCCTTCCCGTCGCCGCTCGCACCGATTGGCCCCCTTGGCAGTCTGGCCTACGGTGCAACCCGCACCGGATTTCTGGGCGACTCGCTCGACGAAGACTCCTTCACGATCACGCTCGATGCCGGCCAGACGCTCTCCATCGTCGCCACCGCGCTATCCGGCGCGGCCGTCGGTCTGCGGGTGCGGGTGCAGGATCCCACGGGTACGGTCGTCGTCGAGGGCGATTCGGCATCGGTCGGAGCGGCCGTCTCGCTCGGATCAATCCCGGTCACGTCCGCCGGGACGTGGACGGTGACCATCTCCCGCTTGGATGACGGCGTCGCTGCGCTGCGTGTCTCCGAAGCGGTGAAGTACTCGCTGCAGCTGTCCCTCAACGCCGCGCCGGAGGCGGAGGCTGTCGGTGGGCCGGCCAACGACGACAAGGCCCGTGCACAGTCGCTCGATTCGGCCTTCGTGGCGGTCGGCTCCGCGGCGATTGTCACGGTTCTCGGTCAGGGCCCGCTGGCGGGCGGCCCGTCGGCGACGGACGCCGACTGGTATTCGCTCACGCTCGATGCGGGCATGACGTTGTCGGCGGCGGTTGCCGAGACATCGAGCAACGTCACGCTGGCGCTTCGCGACGCCGCGGGCACCCTGCTGGCGCAGGGCCGGCCGACCGTCGGCTTCGACGCGGTGCTCGAGCCGTTGGTGGCGTCGGCCACCGGGACCTACTTCCTCGTCGTCTCGGCCGCCGGCAGCGGTGCGTACAAGCTCGTCGTGACCCGTAACGCGGTGTTGGAGGATCGCTACAACGAATCATCCGACGCGGCACGGCCGCTCGCCGGCTCCGCAGCAGCGGGCTACGCCGTGTTTGGCCACGTGGCCACCCTCCCGGTTGCTGCAGTCGGCCCATTGCAGGCGGCCGCGGCTCCCCTGCCGGGAACAGGATCCGCGCCCGCGCCGATATGGTTCCAGTCGCTGCGGCCCGCAGCGGAACAGGCTGCCGGCCAGACCACGGGCCTGGCCTCTGGTCGGGGCGAGTGGATCGTCCGGCTTTCTGCAACGACGCTGGAAACCGTGCGGACGGTCGCCGAGGCGGCGGCCTTTCTCGACGACCAGCATCTCGGCCTCGAGGTGGTCCGCGGCCTCGGGCTGCCGGGGCAGCTTCTCGTGCGTGCCGGCAGCGGCGACGCCGAGGTGCGGAGCTACCTCCATGGGATTCGCGGCGTGGCCTACGCGGAGCCCAATCGCGTGGTCCGCCGGGCCGCCGTCGCCAACGATCCGCGGTTCGGCGAGCTCTACGGCCTCGACAACATCGGCCAAAACGGCGGCACGCCTGACGCCGACATCGACGCCCCCGAAGCCTGGCAATACACGACGGGCTCCCGTTCGGTGGTCGTCGCAGTGATCGATTCGGGAATCGACTACACGCACCAAGACCTCGTCGGCAACATCTGGACCAACCCCGGCGAGTCCGGCGAGTTCGCGAACGACGGCATCGACAACGACGGCAACGGCTTCGTCGACGACGTCCACGGCTACGACTTCATCAACGGCGACGGCGACCCCTGGGACGACGACGGCCACGGCACGCACGTTGCCGGAACGATCGGCGCCGTCGGCAACAACGGCATCGGCGTGACGGGCGTCGCCTGGCAGGTCTCGCTCATGGCGCTCAAGTTCATGAACGCCGCGGGAACGGGCGACACTGCCGCTGCGATCCAGGCAGTGAACTACGCCACGATGATGCGGTCGATGTACGGCGTGAACGTGGGGATCACGAACAACAGCTGGGGCGGCGACAAATTCGATCAGGGGCTCCTCGATGCGATCAACGCCGGCGGTGAAGCGGGAATCCTCTTCGTCGCCGCGGCCGGCAACAGCCGCAGCGACAACGATGCCTGGCCCGTCTATCCCACGAACTACGACTCCCCGTTCATCCTGAGCGTGGCGGCGACGGACAACACCGACAGTCTCGCCTCGTACAGCAACTACGGGGCGACGACGGTCGATCTGGCGGCTCCGGGCGACGACATCCTCAGCACGCTTCCCGGCAATGCCTACGGCATCAAGAACGGCACGAGCATGGCGGCGCCCCAGGTCTCGGGCGTCGCGGCCCTTGCCCTGGCCAGAGCCCCGAATCTCGGCGTCGCCGACCTCAAGGCGCTGCTGCTCGACAACGTCGATCACCTCCCTGCCCTCGCGGGCAAGACCGTCACCGGTGGCCGGCTCAACGCCGAGAAGGTGCTGCGGGCGCTCGATACCGAAGACTTCTACTCCGTGCCTGTGACGGCCGGCGACCAGCTCGAGATCACGACGCTCACTCCCGGCGACGGCGTGGGCGAGTTCGTCAACCTGCTCGATCCGCAGGTGGAACTCTTCGCCCCCGACGGAACGCTGGTCGACTTCGACGACAACAGCGCCGCCGATGGCCGCAACGTCCTGATCCGGCACTTCGCGGATCAGACCGGCCTCTACCGGGTGCGGGTGACCGCCGCTGCCGGCACGGGTGAATATCTGCTCGGGGTGACGGGAGCCACAGGCGGGCCGGCGGCGTTCACGGTCGTGTCGCACACGCCCGCCGACGGCGGGGTGTTCATGGCGGCCCCGCAGGTGACGCTCACGTTCGGCTCGAGCCTGCTGCTCTCGACCGTGGACGCGACGGATCTGCTGATCGATGGAGAGCCCGCGGCGGACGTGACCATCGTCGACGATCGCACGCTGACGTTCACGCTTTCTCCGCTCTTCACGGAAGGCCCGCACACGGTGGAACTCGCCGCGGGCGAAGTGCAAAGCGTCGGCGGCGTGCCGAACGACGCGTTCGCCATGGGGTTCACGCTCGATCTCACCCCGCCCACGCTGGTGGAGTCGTCGATCGTGCCGGCCGCGGTGCTGCCTAAAGCGGGCCTCTCCGTCCCGATCACGCTCACCTTCAGCGAGTTGCTGGATGAGAGCCTGATCGACAAGAACGATTTCTCGCTTTCGGGAACGCTGTCCGGCACGACAGCGCTGCCCGCCGCAGTCGCCGTGACGACGGATGCGTCGGATCGCACCGTCATCACCCTGACCTTCGCGGCGGTGCCGGAGGACGCGTACGTCTTGTATGTGTCCGCCAGCGCCAATGGCCTGCGCGACCTCGTCGGCAACCAACTGGATGGCGACGGCAACGGGTCCGCTGGTGGGTACCTGACGATTCCGTTTTCGGTGGACGGCGACGCGACGCTCCTCGGCGGCCTCACCACGGTCGCACCGCTCGGCGGGCTCGTCTATCGCTCCGCCGCGGCCCACCAAACGGTGATCGGCTCCGCGGACGACGTTGATGAGGTGTTCATCGAGATCGGCTCCGGCGTCACCACGATCTCCGCCATCATCGAGACGAGCAGGCTGTTGCGGGCCTCGGTCACGGTGCTCGATCCGTATGGCGAACCGCTCGGCACGTTCACTGCGGCCGGGCCCGGCCAGCCGATCGTCATCGCCCCGCTGGCCGTCACCACGGGTGGTGGCGCGTGCACGCTGCGGTTCAGCGGTGTCGGTGGTACGACGGGGATCGCAAGCACGATCGTCACGCTCGGCGCGGACGTCGAGGCGGAGAGCACCGGCGGGGCCTCCAACGATCTGCCGGCCGCTGCCCAGCCGCTCGGGACCTCACTCGTCACCGTCGGTTCCGCGACACGCGTCGCCGTGGCGGGGCGGATTTCGCCGAGCATGAGCCCGCTTGTCACCGAGGGCTTCGAGGCCGGCAGCCTGGGCGGCGCGTGGGCGACCTCCACGTCGGGCCCGTACGAACGGGCGCGCGTGAGCGGCGAGCAGCCCGCCGCGGCGGGGAATTTCCTGCTGGTGATGGATTCGGACCCGGATGCCGAGGATCTCGGCCTCGTCGAGGCCGTCTTGAAGGTCGATCTCTCCGGTCGCTCCGGCGTGAGCCTCGGGTTCTCGCATCGAAACTTTGGCGACCAAGACAACCCGTTCGCCGGCGAGTTCACCGACCATGCCGAGGCCGACGGCGTCGCCATCAGCGCCGACGGCGTCACCTGGTACCCGATCTGGGATGCCACGGGCGACGAGGCCGCCTGGGGACGCCACACCGTCGACCTCTCCGCCGCCGCCGCAGAGGCAGGAATCACGCTCGGCGCCGACTGTCTCATCAAGTTCCAGTACTACGGCCTGGGAACCCTCCCGTTCGGTGGCCGGGGCTGGGACGACATCGTGGTCTCCTCCGCGACCGGCGACGACGTCGACAACTACCTCGTGGCCCTGCCCGCCGGACGGGCATCGTTCGCGGTCGCCGGGACTGCGGGGCTCACCCTCCGGGTGATGGATGCAAACGGGGCGGTCGTGGCCGTCGGCTCCCCGACGGCCGACCTCGCCGCCGCGATTGACGGCTTCGGGCCAGTCGTGGCGGGCAGCTACCGCGTGGAGGTGACGGGCGCCCAGGCTGGCGATTACAGCCTGGTGATCGTGGCCGACGGCCGCTTGGAGATCGAAGACAACGACGCCGCGGCCCAGGCCGTGAATGCGGGCGACACGGTGCTCGGCCACCTAGGCCGGCCCGCTGCCGTCGGCGGCCAGACCGCAGCCCCTGATGTCGATACGTACAGCATCTTCCTGACAGCTGGACAGTCCCTCACCGTCGAGACGCTGACCCCCGCCGGGGATATCCCGTCGCTCAGAGACTCCCCAGACATGAAGCTGGATGTCTTCGGCGTGAATGGCGGCCTGCTGGCGGCCGACGACACCAGTGGAGCCGACGGACGCAATGCCCGCATCGTCGTCGTCGCCCCCACCAGCGGGACATATACGATCACCGCCTCATCGTGGGGTGATGGCAGCGGCAGCTACGCCTTGACGGTCAGGGTGACCGACGCCAACGAGTCGCCGACCGATATCGCCCTCTCTGCGAACACGATCGCCGAGAACGATGCTGTCGGGACTCTGGTCGGGATCCTTTCCACGAGCGATGCCAACGTCGACGACACGTTCACCTACACGCTCGTCTCGGGAGAAGGCGACGCCGACAACGCGGCCTTCTCGATCAGTGGCAGCAAACTGTTGTCTGCCCAGACTTTTAATTTCGAGCTCCGGTCCAGTTATTCGGTCCGCGTCCGGTCCACCGACGCGGGCGGGCTTTCGGTCGTGAAGGTATTCACCATCATCGTCATCGACAGGCCGGAGGCCGCAGCGGTCGATCACATCAGGCAGCCGGCGGCGGGCCTCTATGGAACGGGCAGCGTGCTGCGATTCACCCTGGTTGCCACGCAGCCCATGACGGTGAAGGGCCTGCCGGCGATCCGCCTCATGATCGGCACGTCGGCGCGGGCAGCCACGTATGAAAGCGGCTCCGGCACCAACCAGTTGACGTTCGTCTACGTGGTCCGCGCCGCGGATGCCCCGGTTCGCAACTTGCGCGTGACCTTGGCGCAGTCGCTGGTGGCTTTTTCACGAAAGGCTGTCATCCGCGACCCCGAAGGCAGGGCCTTCTCCAGGAAACTGCCCGCCGTGAACACGCGTGACGTGCGGATCGACACCTCTGCCCCCAGGCCGACGGGCTGGGCACTGGTGCCGTCCAACGCGAGCGCCACAGTCGGCCAGAAACTCGTCTTCGCCGTCCGCTTTTCGGAGGCTGTGCGGGTGACGGGCGTGCCTGTGCTCGAGTTTGCCGTGGGCACTGCCAAGCGGCAGGCCCGATATGTCGCCGGGTCGGGCAGCAAGGTGCTGATGTTTGAATACACGGTGCTCCGCCGCGACATGGCGGCCGGAGTGCTGAGGCTTCCACGGCCGATCTCGCTGCCTTCGGGGGCATCGATCACCGACGCGGCCGGCAACGCCTCGCGGCTGGCCGTGCCGGCGCTGGAATCGGTTGCCTCGCGGGCGAGATTTCCGCTTTTCGTAATGGGCTTCCAGGACGTGTCGATGACGATCCGACACTTGCAGAACAAATTTACTGTCTTTCGGTAGTTCGGCAGGAAGCCCGGAACGCGAGCGACGGGTAGCCGGGCGGCATCACGTTACTTCTGCATGACCCGGAGACGGTCGGCGGGCCACCCCAACGTTTTTGTTACCGCTTGTGGATACTTCCAGTCGGAAGGGCTGTCTGCCGACTCATGGAGGACGACCTGCGAACGCTCGGCGGCCATCGCGACGGCCTGCGGCATGTCGAGCGTCTGCTGCACGTTGAGCAGCGCAGGGCCGTCGCGATGCGACCGAGGCAGATTCCAGAGATCGAGGCCGGTGATCCGCGGCTCGAAGAGCGATGCATAAACCGCCACGCCGGCCATCTCGCCCCGGCTCTCGAGCCACAGCGGGGATTCGCTCTGCCCCGGCAGCGTGCGAATCGCCTGCAGGGCCCGCCGGACGTCATACACCTGCATGCCTTCGAGCGTCTGGCCGAGCAGATAAAAGCGTCGGCGAATATGGGTCTGTTTCTTCGGTCGGGGATCCCAGGCCGTCGGCCCGACACCCCGCGGTGCCACGAAGATGATCGCCCAGTCGTTGGCCGCGAGCATCTGCTTTGCATCCGCGAAGGCAGCAGAAGAGAGAGCAGGCGGCTTCCCGGCAGCGGTATCTTCCGGCGGCAATGCGGGAAGCGTGTCGGCGAAAGCCGCTCGGTAGGCGCCGAGAAAGTCGCTCCAGCCCTGCTGGTCGAGCACGTCGAGCACAAGGCGTTCGGGTTTTTCCAGGCCGGTGCGACTGGCGACGTAGAGCCGCAGGCGAAACGGCCCCTGGCTCGTGAAGTCGTAGGCCTGGAGCGTCACGCCATCGCGATCGGCCGACCAGGCCTCCGTGACATCGAGCGGCTCGGGCGTCGATGGCCAGCCACCAAAGGTCTTGTCGCGGAGGGCGGCGAGCCAGGCGTCGCGCTGGGCCGCCCAGGCCGCGGCAGCGGCGGGGGAAGCCATGGCCGGTTTTGCCGCCGGCACGAAAAGCTCGTCGATACGGGTATTGATCTGGTCGGCCGGCAGCTCGGCAAACACCCGCAGCCGCTCCATCGGCAGGAGGGGCACGGCGGCTGTTTCGATGACGCGGTCTTCCCCCTTGAGATGCCGGTCAAACCAGCGGAGCGCCGGCACCTGCAGATCCTGCGTGTCGCGGTGCCCGCCGGGGCCGATCGCGAGGCCGATCTTGTCGCCTGCGTCGTAAAGCTCGTAGATCCGCTTCGCCTTCTCGTAGGTGCGGACGATGCCGTTGAGCGGAAAGATGCGGTCGCTGTCGGTGTTGGTAATCAGCAGCGGCCGTGGGGCGACCAAGGCGGCGACCAGCGGGTAGTCCCAGCGAAACGTGTTGACGACGAACATGCAGTCGCAGTGGTTTTCGACGCAGCCGTCAACCACATGATTTTCGAGGTCGGTGATCCCGGCGACGGGCACGGCGGCCTTGACCCGGTCGTCGATGGCCGCCGCCCACCAGCTGTAGGCCCCGCCGCCACTGCGGCCCGTCATGCCGATCTTTTCGTGATCGACCTCGGGCCGCGACTGGAGGTAGTCGATGGCCCGGATGCAGTTCCAGGCCTCCACGCCCGCGGGCGTGTAGCCCCGGCTCAGCCACCACCACCGGTTCAGGTGGTGCGTGCCGTGGTGGATGCCCTCGATCTCGCCGAACTGCAGCGTGTCGATCGTCAGGCAGACGTAGCCGTGCCGAGCGAACCACTCCCCATGGTGCTGGTATTTCGTTTTGTTGCCGTAGCTGATGCCCTCCTTTTTCGCGGGGGCATGGCCGCAGACATAGAGAATCGCCGGCGCGGGCTTTGACTGCCCCTTGGGCAGATAGAGGTTGCCGGTGACATACAGCCCCGGCCGCGACTGGAAGTGCAGATTTTCGACCGTGAACTCGTCGTGCGCGACCGTGCCCGTGACGATCGGCTCGAGTGGCGTCTTTGCGGGCAGCGGGTCGAGGCCGAGCATCTCCAGGAGCTGGCGGCGATACTCGCCGCGGTGGCTCTCCCAGTCTCCCAGCGTTTCTATGCCGTCGAGACAGGCATCCCGCAAGGCACCGGTTTCACGGCGGAAATATTCCGCAAGAGGGGCGTCGCCGGGGGACTCCACCGCCGGCTCGGCGGCCCCCAGCCAAGAGCCGGCAGAGATGATCAACGCCATCACGGCCCACGATCCAACGCCGATGGTACGAGTCCTTCGCATGGAGCCGAGTCTACGGCATCGGCCGGCCCGTCGGATGCCCGGTCCATTCCACCACTCACTTGTCCGTTTTTCCATCCCGCAACGCTCCGTTTCATTTTTTCAATCGCATCGTGCATCGCCGCGAACGCCTGCTATATAGGCACCATGATCACTCGACATCCGAACCGACAGCGTTTTCACGGGCTCGCTCCGATTCTGGCTGTGTGGCTCTCCATGGCTGGGGCCGCGGTTGCCGAGCCACCGCCCGGATTCACGCCCTTGTTCAATGGCAAAGACCTCGCCGGCTGGCGCGGCTGGGCCATCCACTCCGAGGGTGGCAAGCCGTCGGAGGTGGAAAAGCTTTCGGACGAAGAGCGGCAGCGGGCATTTGCCGCCTGGACGGCCGACGCCCGGCAGCATTGGTCCGTGAAGGATGGCGAACTCGTCAACGACGGACACGGCGCGTATCTCGCCACCGACCGGGAGTATGGCGACTGCGAACTGCTCGTCGAATTCAAGGTTCCGCCCGAGACCGACAGCGGCATCTACATCAGAAACACGCCGCAGGTGCAGATCGAGGATGCGGGCAAGGATCCCGACGGGCGCCCTGGCGGCCTCACGGGCAGCGGCGGCCTGTTCAACAACGGCGACTGGCCCGGCAGGGATCCGCTCGTGAGGGCCGACAAGCCCTTCGGCGAATGGAACTCGTTTCGGATCATCCAGGTGGGCGAGCGGACCACCGTCTATCTCAACGACAGGCTCGTCGTCGATCACGCCCGCCTCAAGAACTACTGGAATCCGGCCGTGCCACTGCCCAAGCAGGGCCGCATCCTGCTCCAGACGCACGGCGGCGAGATTCGCTGGCGCAACCTTTTCATTCGCGAAATCGGCAGTGTCGAGGCGAATGCGCTGCTGACCAAGCACGAGGGCATGGGCTTCGAGCCCGTGTTCAACGGCCGCGATTTCACCGGCTGGCAGGGCCCGGTGGACGCCTACGAGGTGGTCGATGGCGCCATCCGCTGCAAGCCCAAGGGGAGCGGCAACATCTACACGATCGAGGAATACGCCAACTTCCAGGTGTCGCTCGAGTTTCTGATGCCGCCGAAGGGCAACAACGGCCTGGCGATTCGCTATCCGGGCGGCGGCGTCAATGCCGCCTGCTTCGGGATGACTGAAGTGCAGATTCTCGACGACGGCTACGAAGGCATCGACCCGCGGCAGGTGCACGGCTCGGTCTACGGCATGGTGGGAGCAGTGGGCGGCTACCAGCGGCCGATCGGCGAGTGGAACCACCAGCTCGTCACGGTGAAGGGCTCGACGATCACCGTGGAAGTCAACGGCTTCACCGTACTCGACGCCGACGTCGCGCCCGTGACGGAGTTCATGGACGATAAACCGCATCCGGGAAAGGATCGCCCGAGCGGGTTTTTTGGCTTCTGCGGTCACAGCGACTCCGTGGCCTTTCGCAACATCCGCATCAAGAAGCTTCCGTAGCAGAGCGTGGAACAAGTCTGCCGCCGCACGAAGCGGCGATCATCGACCCTGGGCGGCGGGTTTGCAGACTGCGGTTGAACAGCAGTCAAGCCCGTCCAATATCGCCCCCATCTATCTCCGGGCATGCTGGCACCGTCGTGGAGCCTGGAAAATCTTTCAGCAGTCCACGCCGCGCTTTCACTTTTTATCCAAAAAGCGAAGTTTTCATCAGAATTCAAGCATTATCTGGCGACTCCAAAAACTTGAACTGAATGCCCGCCCAAGCGTATCCAGATTGCGCAGTCAGCATTAGAATTGGTTCTGGCGGAGGGACATCGGTCTAACCCCACATTTTGAAGTTGATCGCGAGGGCAATCATGCAGCCACTCAGCCAACCCAGTGCTCATAACGGATCACGTCAAGTGACCTGGCTGCAGCGCTGTCGGTGCCCGTATTGGGTCTGCTGCCTGTTCGCCGCCGCCGTTCTCGGTGCGACGGCCCCTCGTGAGGCTGCCGCTCAGATCACCTGGACCGGCACCGGAGCGAACACCAACTGGAGCACAGCAGCCAACTGGCTCGGCACGGCGCCTGTGAACAGCGGAACGAGGGCGTATGTGTTCACCGGCGTTAACGGTCTATCGAATACGAACGACCTGACGAGCGGGACGGCAACCAGCATCACGTTCAACTCAAGCGGATTCACCCTGAGTGGAAACGCACTCACGCTTGACGGCAACATCACGAACAACATCACGAGCGGCACGAACACGATCGGTTTTGGCATGAACTTGGGCCCCAGTGCGAAAACAATAACTGGTTCGAGCGGCTCGACTCTTGTTCTCGGCGGTAACCTTTCCGGCTTCGGGCTAACCATCAGCGGTTCGGGTTCGAGGTTGGTTCTGTCCGGCACCAACACTTTCTTGGCATCCGGCACGACATTCTTGAACACCAACAGCTCGTTGATTCTCTCGAGCTCAAGTGCCTTTGGAGGCAATGGCACTTTGAGATTAGGGTTGAGGGCTACCCTCGATGCGTCAGGCGGTCCGGACGAGTTCACAAACCCCCTGCTGGTCGACAGTAGCGGAGGCGTATCAACCTTTGTGACCTCAAAGTCGATCGCGTTTACCGGGACGACGCTGCTGGGTAACGGCAATCTTGGCATTAGCATCGGAGCGAGCACGCTCACGCTCAGATCGCTCGACAATCAGCCTGGAATAGCCAGTGCGGGAACGTTCACCAAACAGGGTGCGGGCACACTTGTGATCACCGACGCGGCCGCGGCAGGATTTTCAAGGTCAAGCATCACGTTAAATGGCGGTGTCCTTGAAATTCGCAACGGCTCTGCTCTCGGCAGCGGAACAGTCACGCTGACAAGTGGCACGTTTCAGACGAATGCAAATATGACCATCGCGAACCCAATTGCTGGAGGGGCCGGCGTGTTGGGTGGCGTGAACAATTTTACGTTGTCGGGGGCCATTGCTGGCTCCGGCGCATTGAACAAAGCCAGCGACAACACTGTCACACTCTCCGGAAGCAACTCGTATACGGGCGTCACAGCCGTGAGTGCTGGCGTTCTGCTGCTCAATTCGGCTAATGCACTGCCCGGCGGTATCGGTGTGAGCGGCGGCCTGAGTAACCTCCAGTTGGGCATTGTGGGCGGCCAAAACGACGGCGTCGTTGGCCTCACCACCGGAACTTTCGCGAGGAACTACGGCGGTGGCACGAGCCAAGTCAACTTGCAGTATGGCGGCGGATTCGCCGCGTATGCGGCCGGTCAGGCCGTGAATCTTGGTGGGGTGTCCGGTACCCTGGGATGGGGACAGTCCGGTTTTGTAAACGCTGCTGGCGCCATCCTCGTTCTCGGAGCGAACGACGCCACGCACGCAATCGACTTTCAAAACCCGCTTAATTTGTCCAGCATTTCCGCTGCACGAACGATCAAGGTCAACAACGGACAATCGGATGTCGACGCGATCATGTCCGGCGTCATTAACAACGCCTCCGGTAGCGGCGGCCTGACGAAGACCGGGAGCGGCGTGCTGGCGCTCACGGCCGCCAACACCTACACCGGCACGACGACGATCTCCGCCGGCACGCTTCAGATCGGCAACAACGGCACGACCGGTTCGCTGGCCACCGCGAGTCCCGTCGTGAATAACGCGGCGCTCGCGTTCTTTCGTTCGGACGACCTCACCTACAGCGGCACGGTGTCGGGAACCGGTTCGCTCATCAAACTCGGCACGGCCAAGCTCACGCTCGGTGCAGCCAACACCTACACCGGCGCCACGACTGTTTCCGCGGGCACGCTCGCCTTCGGCACGCCCAACGCCCTCGCGGTCGGATCCCAGGTCACGCTCGGCAGTGCCGGCAATGTCGGCACGCTCGACATCGGCTCGCATAGCGGCTCGCTCTCCCGCATCGACATCACCGGCGCCGGCGGCTATCTGCCCACCGCCGCGGGTACGCTGACCATGAGCAGCACGTCCGGCCTCGCCCTGATCAACGTGCTCAGCGGCACTGCGTCTGTCGGCGGCAACGTGAACGTGCTGCACCCGGCGCTCACGCTCGGCTCCGCCCTTGAAGTCGCCGTGGCATCCGGGGCAAGTTTCTCACTCCATTCGACGTTGAGCGGCTCCAGCAGCCTGACGAAGTCGGGCGCCGGCACCTTGGACGTCAACAACAACAGCAATTCGTTCTCAGGTGCCGTGTCGATTACCGGCGGCCGTGTGAACCTCATCTCTGGCACCACGCCCCTCGGCACGGGCGCGATCACGCTTTCGAACGGATCGACACTCGACGTGAACGGCCTGTCGCTCGGCAATCGGCTTGTCGTGACGTCCGGCACGGTCCTCAACCAAAACCCGACATCGACGACCACGATCAACGGCCCAACAACGGTCAGCGGCACCACCCAGGTTGGTGGAATCGCCTCGATCCTGGGCAACTACGACGTGGTCGCCGGCGGCAACGGCACATTTTCCGATCAGTATGTCGGCTCTGCGGTGAACGTGACCGGCGGCGGCCTGGCAACCTTCTCTGGCGCGGTTTCCGGGTCGTCCAACATCAACGTCACAAACGGCTCGGCGTCGCTTGTGAGCACGCTGTTCGGCACCCTCACCACGTCCACTTCGGGGTCCGCCACGCTCTCTGGCCCGCTGGCCGCAAGCTCGCAGGTCAATGTGAATGGCGGCGTTGTGACCATCAGTGGCTCGTCGGCCGACAACTCGGCCGTGGTCGTCAACGGTGGCCGGGCCACCCTCTCCGGCCCCGTCGATGCGGCGGTGACGGTGACGTCCGGCACGGCGACCGTCACCGGGCCGGTGGGCAGCGGAGCCCACTTCGTCAATCAAGCCACGCTCAACCTGGTCGATCTCAGCCAGTTCAGCGCGGACGACATTGAAAACACCGGCGCGCTCAACGTGAGCGGCACGAGCAATAATCTTGTCATCGCCTCCTCGGTCTCCGGCACAGGAAGCCTGGGATCGCTGACGAAGACCGGACCGTCGACGCTGACGCTCACGGGTGCGAACGTCTATGGGGCCGGCGTGACGATCTCCGGCGGCAAACTGCAGATCGGCAACAACGGCACCACCGGTTCGCTCGTCGGCAACGTGGCGAACAGCGCCGCGCTCGAGTTCAAGCGATCTGACGCCCTGACCTATGCCGGCGCGATCACTGGTACGGGCGGGGTCATCCAGTCTGGTGCCGGTGCCCTCACGTTCACCGGCTCGAGTGGCTACACCGGTGCGACGACGGTCAGCGGTGGCTCGCTCGTCGTCGACGGCAACATTCTCTCCTCCTCGGGTGTGGCCGTGGCATCCGGTGCCACGCTCGGTGGGAGCGGCAGCGTGGCCGCGATCACCGGAGCCGGTCTCATTTCGCCGGGCAACAGCCCGGGAATCCTCACGGCTCCCGCGGTTGACCTCACGGGCGGCGTCGACTTCGCCTTCGAGTTCATGCAGACCGGCTCTCCGACATGGTCGAGCGGCACGGCCAGCGGCAACGATGTCCTCCGGCTCACGAACCTCTCGACGCCGCTCGTTGGATCGGCCACCACGGCGAACGTCTTCAATATCTACTTCGCCACAGCTGCAGGGAGCGAGACCTACGTGGGCGGTCTGTTCACCGACAAGCAGTCGGACTTTGAATCGCTGATCGGTGGTGCGACGTACCAGTACTTCGTGCAGGGCTCTGGCAGTGGAGCATTCACGTTCAATGGAAACAGTTATGTCACTCTCGACCCGTCGCAGGTGACCCGCTCCACGGTGCAGGTGGCTACGGCCAACTTCTCTGGCAACACCGTCAGCAACGGTTATGCGATGCAGTTCATCATCGTGCCCGAGCCGGGCACGATGGCCCTGGCGGGCATCGGCATCGCCCTGGCCGGCTGGTCGTTCTGCAAGCGGCGTCGCACCGCCGTCTATTGCAGCGACTTCACAAGCGTGTCGTAGTCGGCGTGCGATCCGATCCAAAACCACGTGATCGTGTCATCGTCGACCACACCCCGGTCGAACCTTTCTTCCTGAACACGAAACTTGACTTCACAGGTCTTCGATCCGCATATCGCGGGCTTGGCCAGAGCGAATCTTGGCCCGAACCTTTTCGGCCAGCTGCTTGATCTCGGGCTGCGAGGCGGCGAATGCCTCCTCCCAGCGGGTGTCGTCCGCGATTTCTTCGAGAATCAAGGCTGCGATCGTATCTTGCTCGGCGGGGCTGCACTTCCGCAGTTGATCGATCGCTTGTTCAAGGAGCGTTGTCATCGGTCGTGTCCTCGCGGGAAATCGCATGGGTGAGATCACGCTCTCTGATCCTATCAAGGAACTCCGTCGGAAGAAACGCTTCGCAGGGCCGGCATCGCCGCATGCCTCAGGACTTTGCCAGGCCTCTGGCCGCCAGCAGATCGTCGAAGTCGCGGAGGTGGTAGCCGATCTTTACCCGATCGAGCATCGTGCAGAGGCTTCGCAATGCGATGCCCATGCCGTCGGGACCGCTCGTGCCGCCAAACTGGCCGCCGCCCCGCACATGCGGCTCGAGGTCGAGAAACACGCCCGGCACGCCGCGGCGGGCGAGCCGCTTCGTGAGCGCCGGCAGCATCGTTCGCAGATCGGCGAGAATCCTCGCATGGTTGGCCGAGCCGCGATCGACCGGCACGAAGTTGGCGAGGCTCGCCTCGTCGACATGCCGCCCCTTCATGGCCGCGCTCACCTTTCGGTAGTCCTTGATGTGCACCCAGCCCAGCCCCGGCTTCATCGCCTCCCATTCCCGAACCAGGCTCGCGCCGGAGAATCCCTGGGCCACCAGATTGGCGGCATCGAACACGAGCACGAGCGCGGGGGAATTCACCAGGCGATGAATCTCCGCCAGCAGCATGCCCGTCTGCCCGACGAGATTCGGCTCCACCTCGAGGCCAAACGTGAGCCCCTCACGGTCGCAGACCTCGGCGATCCGCCCGAGCCGGTCGCAGGCTTCTTCCATAAAGAGGGCGGGGTCGGCGTCGCGCGGCGGATAGAAGGAGAAGCCGCGGATCAGGCGGGTGTCGAAGGTATGGGCCAGATCGCAGGCCCGGCGGACATCCTTGGCCAGATAGCTTTTGAAGGGCACATAGCGGTTCTTCGTGCCGTCTTCGATGTCGGCAAGCTTGACCTTGCCGATCGGCGATGCGATCGAGGCGACCTTGAGGCCATACACCGCGTGCAGCCGCTTGATCGCGTCGATCTCGGGCTTGGTCAGCAGCATGGCGTTCTTGACGCCCTTGCCGACGTCGATGAACCGGAGGCTGTAATACTCGAGCCCGAGCGCCGCCATCGCGGTGAACTGCTCCACCGCGTTGGGCGTAAACGTCGCCTCATCCGCCAGTGCTGAAAGGAGAACGCTCGGAACCTGTGCCATGAAAAATCTCCGCGGGGTGCAAGACGTGTGGAAACGGGGTGAGATGGCGCCGCATCAGCCGGCCGGCTCGTCTTCGGCATTCGGCGACCGGACCACGCTCCCCTGCTCCAGGCGGCGATAGAGGGCCGGCGTGATCCCGAAACTGCGGCGAAAAATGGTGGTCATGTAGGCCACCGAGTGGAAGCCGCTCCTGATCGACACCACCTTCAACGGCAGATCGGTCGTGCGAATCAATCGCTGGGTCTCCGCGAGCCGCACGCGGACCATGTCTTCGTGGATCGAATGACCGACGATCTCCTTGAACCGCTTTTCAAGCTTCCAGCGGGGCATTCCGGCCACGCTCACGAGGTCGGCGATCGTCAACCCCTTGCAGGCGCGATCCCGCACGGCCTCGATCACGCGGGCGATCACCTGATCGGCCACGGCGAATGTCTCGGTCGATGCCCGGGCGACGATGCCCGCGGGCGGAATGGCCGTGTCTTCCGGCACGGTGGCCTCCTGACCACCGTCCGTGAAATGCTGCGGTCGCATCAGCCTGTCGAGCAGGCGGGCAGCCTCGTGGCCGATCCGTCGGGCCGACTGTGCGATGCTCGTGAGTGGAGGCATCGCCAGTTCGCACTCCAGTTCGTCGTCGTCGACGCCGATGACAGCCACGTCGTGCGGAACCCGAAGGCCCAGCGACCGACAGGCCTCCAGTACGTGCCGGGCGTGAAAGTCGCTGCAGGCCATGATGCCCACGGGCTTGGGGAGTTCCGTGAGCCACTGACACAATTCGGCCCGCGACGCCTCCGTTCTCACGTCTGGATCGACCGCCGTGAGACGACCACATTCATAGCCGGCGGCCGTCACACGGGCCTCGAAGGCATCGCCCCGGATGTCGGACCACCGGGTCGTGGTCGACGACGGCACGCCGTAGTAGCCGAAGCGGGTCAGGCCGCGCTCCCGCAGGTGGTCAAACGCCAATTTAGCGACGAGTTTGTTGTCGGTGTCGACGTGCGGAATCGAGGAGCCCGGTTCGCGATTGCCCGGACTCCCCACGGCCACGGACGGCAGACCCTTTTCCACGACGGCCCGTGCGATTCGCTCCTCGTTGAGGCAGGCGATGATTCCGTCGCCGTGCCAATCGTGCAAGGCGGGCAGCCGGTCGACTGATTGCTGGCCGGCGTACAACTGCCAGTCGCCCGCCTCGCGGGCGTACTGCGCGGCACCGGCCACGATCTCGCGAAAAAACGTCTCCGACAAATCGACCAGCACGGCCACGCTGAGCCGAGCCGGACGGGCCGGTACGGGGCCAGGCGTCGTGCGTGGTTTCCGATTCATGGGCCCGCGTCTACTGCACTCGGTGTGGCCGTCGGAATGCCGAGAGCCTGCTACGTTCGCAGTATACGCGTCGGCTCGTCTTGCTGCACCAGCAGCGGGTTTGGTGCGCCGAGCAAACGGAGGCGGCAAAAACGCAATCAGTGATCGAAAAAGTGAAACAAAACGCACCTCCAATCCAACAGGAAGACGGGTCTTCATGCCACCATCGAGGCGATAGATTTGGGGTTCGCATGCAACGCATCGCGTCGACTGCGTCACCACCCGGAATCGAACACCATGAACATCTTGATCCATGCGGATCGCCCCGCGCTCGGTCGCGCGGCCGCCGATCAGGCCGCCGAGTCACTCCTGGCCACGTGCCGGGAACGCGGGTCCGCCAACCTCGTCGTCGCCACCGGTGCGTCGCAGTTCGAGGTGCTCGCGGCATTGAGCGAAATGCACACGATCCCCTGGGAGGCGATCACGGTGTTTCACCTCGATGAATATGTCGGGCTCCCGGACAGCCATCCAGCGAGCTTTCGGCTGTATCTTCGCGAGCGGTTCGTCGAGCGACTTCCGAAGCGACCGGCCGCATTCCACGAGATCAACGGCACCGCCGATCCTCGAGAAGAGGTCCGCCGGCTCGCGGGCCTCGTGCCCGCCGGCGATTTCGACGTGGCCCTGATCGGGATCGGCGAGAATGCCCATCTGGCATTCAACGATCCGCCCGCCGACTTCGACAGCCAGGAACCCTATTTGGTCGTGTCGCTCGACGAGGGCTGCCGTCGCCAGCAGGTGGGAGAGGGCTGGTTTCCAACGCTCGCCGACGTCCCGACCCAGGCCATATCGATGTCGGTCCGAAGGATTCTCGCGGCCCGCACGCTCATCTGTTCGGTGCCCGATCAGCGAAAGGCTGAGGCGGTGCGGGCGTCGGTGGAAGGCCCGCTCACGCCAGATGTTCCCGCATCCATCCTGCGGCAGCACCGGGACTGTCGCCTCCATCTCGACCGCGGTTCAGCCGCCCTGCTGCGGGCTTGATACCGTTCAACCTTATGGCCAATTTTGATTTCCGTGCGGCGCTCGACGCCGGCTGTGCCATCCCGGCCCACCCCCTCGCGCTGACGGCCTCAAGGCGACTCGACGAGCGGCGGCAGCGGGCCCTTGCCCGCTATTACATCGCCGCCGGAGTGGGCGGACTCGCCGTCGGCGTGCACACCACGCAATTCGCGATCCGCGACCCGAAGATCGGCCTGTTTCGCCCGGTGCTGGAACTGGCCGCCGAGGAGATGAGCCGTGCTGGCCGGCCGCTGGTACGCGTCGCGGGCATCTGCGGCCTCACGCCGCAGGCGACGGCCGAGGCCGGGATCCTCCGGGATCTGGGCTACCACGCGGGGCTGCTCAGCCTCGCGGCCTTGGGAAGCGCCGACGTGGATCGGCTCATCGACCACTGCCGGGCCGTGGCCGCGGTGATCCCCGTCGTGGGGTTCTACCTGCAGCCGAGCGTCGGGGGCCGGGTGCTTTCCTACGCGTTCTGGCGCCGGTTTGCCGAGATCGAGGGCGTGGTCGCGATCAAGATCGCCCCCTTCAACCGCTACCAGACGCAGGACGTTGTGCGGGCCGTCATCGACGCGGACCGCACCGACATCGCCCTCTACACGGGCAACGACGATGCCATCGTCGCCGACCTGCTTACTCCCTTCCGCTTCGGCGGCACGGAGCGACGGATTGTCGGCGGCCTGCTCGGCCACTGGTCGGTCTGGACCCGCAAGGCCGTCGAGCTGCTCGATCGCTGCCGCCTCGCCGACTCCACGCCGGAGCTGCTCCGGCTGGGCGTGGAAGTCACCGACTCCAACGCCGCGTTTTTCGATGCCGCCAACGGCTTCCACGGCTGTATTGCCGGGCTGCACGAGGTGCTCAGACGGCAGGGCCTGCTCGAGGGGCTGTGGTGCCTCGACGAGCATGAGACGCTCGGCCCTGGGCAGTTGGCCGAGATCGACCGGGTCTACACTGCCTATCCACACCTCAACGACGACGACTTCGTCTTGAAGCACCGGCACGAGTGGTTCGAGTAATTCCGACAGCATTCCTGCAGTATTTTCCCGCAGCATTTCCGCACGCAGGTGACGCATGATCCCCCTTGATCTCCAACTCAACGGCTATGGCGGAGTGGACTTCAACTCTGACGGGCTTTCACTGGACGACCTGCAGCGGTCCTGTGCTGCGGTTCGGACCGATGGCGGCGGGCGGATGCTGGCGACCGTGATCACCGATCGGCTCGATCGCATGATCGCCCGGATCGCTCGGCTGGCCGAACTGCACGCCGCGGATCCATCGGCCCGCGAGGTGATGGCGGGGATTCACATCGAAGGGCCCTTCATCAGCCCACTGCCGGGATACGTGGGCGCCCATCCGGTGGCCCACGCGATTCCCGCCGAAGTTTCCGCCGCGCGACAGCTCGTCGAGGCCGGCCGCGGCCTCGTGCGTCTGGTCACGTTGGCGCCGGAGCACGACAGGGGCATGGCCACCACCCGCTGGCTCGCGGAGCAGGGCATCTTCGTTTCGGCCGGTCACTGCGATGCGTCTCTGGACCAACTCCGCGAAGCCGTGGATGCCGGCCTCTCGGGCTTTACGCACCTCGGCAATGGCTGCCCGCTCCTGATGCACCGGCATGACAACATCATTCAGCGGGTGCTCATGACGAACGGTCTCCGCTGGGTGATGGTGATCCCTGACGGCGTGCACATTCCTCCCCGGGTGCTTGGCGACTACATCCGACGGATCGGGATTGCCCGCACGATCGCGGTCACCGACGCCACCGCGGCCGGCGGCATGGGGCCGGGCAACTACCGGCTGGCCGGGCAGGACGTGGTCGTCGGCGACGACGGAGCCGCCTGGGCGGCTGACCGCTCTCACTTCGTGGGTTCCACCGCCTCGATGAGCTTCATTCGCGAAGTTCTGCAAAAGACCATCGGACTGACGGCCGAAGAAGTCGATCAGGTGACCGCGGTCAATCCATCGCGGGCCATCTTCGATGCCGGCTTCGTATGATCAACTGCCGGCCCTCGCACATCGATCGCTCGACATCATGCAGGCACGAGGGCAGACCACCATGCAGACAATGAAGGCCCTCGTCAAACGGCATGCGCGGCCCGGCCTCTGGCTGGAAGACGTGCCCTTGCCCTCGATCGGCATCAACGACGTCCTCGTCCGCATCGACCGGACGGGCATCTGCGGAACGGATCTGCATATTTTCAACTGGGATGCCTGGGCCCAGAAGACGATTCCTGTTCCGATGGTCGTGGGGCATGAGTTCGTCGGGGAGATCGTGGAGGTGGGGTCGAACGTGCGGGATTTCTTCCCCGGCGAGATCGTCTCCGGCGAAGGCCATGTGGTGTGCGGCAGATGCCGAAACTGCCTTGCCGGTCGCCGCCACCTCTGCAAGGCCACCGAGGGGGTGGGTGTCAACCGCCCCGGCGCGTTTGCGGAATATCTCTCCCTGCCGATGACGAACGTCTGGCACCATGCGCCGGACATCGATCGCGACGTGGCCTCCATCTTCGATCCGCTGGGCAACGCCGTTCATACGGCGCTCAGTTTCGACCTGCTGGGGGAAGACGTGCTCATTACCGGTGCCGGCCCGATCGGCCTGATGGCCGTGGCCGTGGCCCGGCATGCCGGTGCCCGGCACGTGGTGATCACCGACGTCAACCCGTATCGCCTGCAGCTTGCCGGCCGCATGGGGGCCACGCTCGCCCTGGACGTCCGCGAGGGCACGCTGCAGGATGCGATCCAGAAACTCGGCATGCGGGAGGGCTTCGACGTCGGCCTCGAAATGTCGGGGTCGCCGGCAGCCTTGCAGGCGATGCTCGGGGTGATGTGTCATGGCGGAAAGATCGCCATGCTCGGCATTCCATCGGAGCCGATCGCCATCGACTGGAACACCGTCGTCTTCAACATGCTCACCATCAAGGGCATCTACGGCCGCGAGATGTACGAGACCTGGTACAAGATGACGGTGATGATCGAAAGCGGCCTCGACATCTCGCCGGTGATCACCCACCGGTTCCATTTCAGCGAGTTCGAAAAGGGATTCGCCGCCATGAAGTCCGGCGAGAGTGGCAAAGTGATCCTCAACTGGAGAGACGCATGAACCGCGAGGCGCTCTTCGAGTCGCTGGCCGCCCAGACGTCCGCCATGGCGGAGGCCGGCACCTACAAGCGGGAACGGGTCTTGGAATCGCCCCAGGCGGCGCACATCCGCGTGGCCGGGGGCCGGTCCGTGATCAACATGTGCGCCAACAACTATCTCGGCCTGGCCAACCATCCCGAGGTGGTGGCGGCGGCCCGAGAGTCGCTCGACGCGTGGGGCTACGGCCTGGCGAGCGTCCGCTTCATCTGCGGCACGCAGCGGCTCCACAAGGACCTCGAGGCCCGGATCAGCGGCTTCGTGGGGAAGGAGGACACGATCCTCTACAACTCCTGCTGGGATGCCAACGGCGGGCTGTTCGAGACGATCCTCGGGCCCGAGGATGCGATCATCTCCGACGAACTCAACCATGCGAGCATCATCGACGGGATCCGCCTCTGCAAGGCCCGTCGGCTCCGGTATCGCAACAATGACATGGCCGATCTGAGGGCCAGGCTGGAGGAATGTCGCGATGCCCGCCACCGGCTCATCGCCACCGACGGCGTGTTTTCCATGGACGGCTATCTTGCCAACCTGCCCGCCATCTGCGAACTGGCGGACGATTTCGATGCCCTCGTGATGGTCGATGACTCCCACGCGGTCGGCTTCGTCGGGCCCCATGGCCGCGGCACGCACGAGCATCATGGCGTGATGGACCGTATCGACATCCTCACCGGAACCTTGGGCAAGGCTCTCGGCGGGGCCAGCGGCGGATACACCTCGGGGCGGCGCGAGCTGGTCGAGTGGCTCCGGCAGCGATCGCGGACCTATCTCTTCTCCAACACGGTGGCCCCTCCGGTGGCCGCCGGAGCGCTGCGGGCGATCGAGATGCTGGAGGCTTCGGCAGAGCTCCGGGATCGACTCGAGGAAAATACGCGATTCTTCCGCGAAGAGATGACTCGCCGCGGCTTCTCCATCCTGCCGGGCGAACACCCGATCGTGCCGGTCATGCTCGGCGACGCGGCCCTCGCCTCACGGATGGCCGATGCCATGCTGGAGCAAGGAGTGTATGTCGTCGGGTTTTCCTATCCCGTGGTGCCGCAGGGTAAGGCCCGGATCCGCACGCAGGTCTCGGCGGCTCATTCACGGCAGGATCTGGAAGGGGCTGTCGCCGCCTTCGAAATGGTCCGCCGGGGGTGACATTCGCGAAGTTGCGCCTCCTCGTCAGGAAGCCCACGCGCGGGCGCGGGATAGAGGCTTTCCACCTCGCGACTCTCACGGAAAGCCAGATGATTCGCACGAGCAGATCGAGCTGAAGAGGCCTTTGGCCGAACGGCAAGACCGGGCAGAAAAAGTGAAATCTGCCCGCGGAAAAACGCAACGTTTTGGGCCGATAAGCCAGGATCATGACGCGGTCGAGAATGCCTTTTCTCCACTACGATTGCGAGCAATGGATTTGCCAGCAAAGAGGAGCGAGACAGTGGGCACAAAAGGCGATCAACTCCTGTCTGCGGCGGCGCGGTCCAATGCGTCCACGCCGGCTTCCGCCAAGACTCCACCCGCCAAGGCTCCAGCGGCAAAGCCCGCCGCAGCGAAGGCGGGAACGGCTCCGGCACCGCAGCCGCTGTCAGACGTCGCCGTCAGTGGCGATCAAGAGGGCTCCGCCGCCGGTGGCCTGCGGTCGTCTCTGATTTCCTGCAGCGTCAGCATGCTGGTGCACGTTGTTGCACTGCTCTCCATGGCGCTCGTCGTCGGCACGCCGCCCAAGCAGGAGAAGCCCCGGGTTATCACCTCGTCCGCCCCCGAGGTGGAGGACGAGTTCGAGGACATGGACGTCGAGATTCCGCAGGATACGCCGGTCGATCCCTCCGCTGCCGTCAGCGACGTGGTCGTGCCGACTGACGTGTCGGTGGTCGAACCCGTCGAGGTCGTCTCCGCGGCGACGGACCTCGATGCGGCCCCGCTGGCGGTCGAATTCACCGACTTCGGCTCGGAAACGGCACCGGCATCCGACATGATGGCCACGATGGGCGCTGTCGGCGGAAAAGGGGGCGGCTTCGGCGGTCGACAGGCCGGCAAGACCGGCCAGGTCGCTGCGGTCAACGGCGGCGGCAAAGACACCGAGGACGCGGTCGATCGTGCCTTGAAGTGGATCGCCGCCCACCAGTTGCCCGACGGCGGCTGGTCATTCGATCTGAATGCATGCCCCAGCTGCCAGGGCAAGTGCTCGCATAGCGCCGGCGATAAAGGCATAGGCCTGGATCGTTGTGCCGCGACCGCGATGGCGCTGCTGCCGTTCCTGGGCCGCGGCTACACCCATCGCGAGGGCCCCTACAAACCGCAACTGCAGGCCGGGCTTGCCTTCCTGGCGACGATGACGGTCAAGGGAAAGGGCAAAGCCTATGACAGGGGCAACCTGTATTCCCAGGGGCTGGCCGGGATCGTGCTCAGCGAGGCCTACGCGATGTCACAGGACAACCAACTCGCGATGCCCGCCCAACTCGCGATCAACTACATCATGAGCGCCCAGGATCCGGTCGGCGGCGGATGGCGTTACACGCCGCGGCAGCCTGGCGACACGTCCGCCGTAGGCTGGCAGATCATGGCCCTCAAGAGCGGCAACATGGCCTATCTCCAGGTCAATCCGCTCACGATCAAGAAGGCCGTCGAGTTCCTCGACTCCGTCCAGGACGACAGCGGCGCTTTCTACGGATACACCGAACCTGGCAAAGGCGTTGTCACGACGGCCGTCGGCCTCCTCTGCCGCATGTATCTCGGCTGGAAGAAGGATCACCCCGCCCTCCAGCGCGGCGTGGCCGATCTCGCCAAACGGGGGCCGAACAAGAACCTCTATTTCGATTACTATGCCACCCAGATCATGCACCACATGGAAGGCGACATGTGGATCGCATGGAACACGAAGATGAAGGGCATTCTGCTCCCGGCACAGTCCACCAAGGACCACGAGGCCGGCAGTTGGTACGACGGCGTGGATGCCGACCACGGATCGAAGGTCGCCGGGAGGCTCTACTGCACCTCCCTCTCGGCCTTGATCCTCGAGGTCTATTACCGGCACCTTCCCATGTATCGCAACGAGAGCGTGGACGGCGAGTTCAAGGAATAACGCACGGATGCAGGCGATTCATACAGCCGAGGATCTCGAGACCGAACTCAGCCGGCCCACGCCCGGCGCCATCGAGGCCCTGCGCGGCCTCCAGGGCGACGTGCTCGTCCTCGGCGCCGGCGGCAAGATGGGGCCGACGCTCGCCCGCATGGTCCGCCGCGGCCTCGACACGATCGGTCACACCTCGCGGCGGGTGATCGCCGTGTCGCGGTTCTCGTCCGCTGCGGCCGCCGCGGGGCTGCGGAACCATGGCGTGGAGACCATCGCCTGCGACCTGCTCGACCGTGATGCCGTCGCTTCGCTTCCCGACGCGGCCAACGTGATCTTCATGGCCGGCCAAAAGTTCGGCACCAGCGACGCCCCGGAGCTGACCTGGGTGATGAACACGCTCGTGCCCGCGAACGTGGCGGACCGCTACCGTCACTCCCGGACCGTCGTCTTCTCGACGGGCTGCGTCTATCCGCTGGCGGCCGTCGGCAGCCGCGGATCGCACGAGGACGACCCGCTCGGGCCGCCGGGCGACTACGCCAACTCCTGCGTCGGGCGGGAACGGGTGTTCGAATACTTCGCCAAGCTCCATGGCACGCCCGCGGTCATGTACCGCCTCAGTTATGCGATCGATCTCCGCTACGGCGTGCTCTGCGACGTGGCCACGAAGGTCGCCCGCGGGCTCCCGGTCGACGTCACGATGCCCGCGGCCAACGTCATCTGGCAGGGCGACGCCAACGCCCGCGCGATCCAATGCCTGACGCGAGCGGCGTCGCCCCCGGCCGCGGTCAACGTGACGGGGCTGGAGCCCATCTCGATCCACTGGCTCGCCAGCCAGTTCGGCGAGCGGCTCGGCCGCGAGCCGTTGATCACGGGCTCCGAGTCGTCGATCGCGTGGCTGTTCGACGCGCAGCGCTCCTACGACTGGTTCGGCCCGCCCACGGTTGGCATCGACGACATGATCGACGCCCAGGCCGATTGGGTCCGTCGCGGCGGGGAGACCCTTGGAAAACCGACGCATTTCGAGGTGCGTGACGGCCAGTTTTGATTTTTGTGCGGCGCTCGACACGGGCTGTGCGATCCCGGCCGCCGGCAAGGCGCTGTGGCCGGGGTTTTCGCGGGACGGTAGAGTTAACTCCCTGACGGCCCGCCGATCGACCTTTCGGTCCGCGATCCCCGGCCTCCGGCCGCTGGATCGGCGACGCGGGTAACCCCGAGGAACGGGCTCCATGGGTTGCTCGATCTCTGCTCGCGGAAGCCATGTGCCGTATCTCGCAGCGCTGGCGATGGCGGCGTGTCATGCGCCGACCTGGGCGTCGTCGTCCGCCGATGCTCCGGCAGCGCTCGACTTCAACCGTGATATTCGCCCGATCCTTTCGGAAAACTGCTTCTATTGCCACGGCCAGGACGGCCAGAAGCGGGAGGCCGATCTGCGGCTCGACGACCGGGCCGCGGCGATCGAGGCGAGAGCGATCGTGCCGGGCGATCCCGGCGCGAGCATGGTGCTCGAGCGAATCCATTCGACCGACCCCGACGTCTTGATGCCGCCTCCCGACTCCAACCGGCGGCTCTCCGAGGCGCAGAAAAAGCTCCTCGACCGCTGGATCAAGGAGGGCGCCGAATACAAACAGCACTGGGCGTTCACGGCACCGGTGCGGCCGGCGGCCCCTGCGGTGCAGCAGGCCGGCTGGCCGCGAAACGAGATCGACTCGTTCGTGCTCGCGAAAATCGAGGCCGCTGGGCTCAAGCCGTCGCCCGAGGCCGACCGGGCCGCGCTCATCCGCCGTGTCCACGCCGATCTTGTGGGCCTGCCACCGACTCCCGAGGAGGTCGATGCCTTCGTCGCCGATCCCGACCCGGCGGCGTATGAAAAACTCGTCGATCGTCTCCTCGCCTCGCCTCATTATGGGGAGCGAATGGCCCTGCCCTGGCTCGACGCCGCGCGGTATGCCGATTCCAACGGCTTCCAGCAGGATGGCGACACGTGGCAGTGGATGTGGCGCGACTGGGTGGTGAAGGCCCTCAATGCCGACAGGCCGTTCGATCGATTCTCGATCGAGCAACTCGCCGGCGACCTCCTGCCGAGCGCCACGGTCGAGCAGAAGATCGCGAGCGGATTCAATCGCAATCACCTCCTCAACGGCGAAGGAGGTGCCATTCCGGAGGAGCAGCGTTTCAACAATCTCTTCGACCGCGTCGATACGACAAGCACGACGTGGCTGGGGCTGACGATGGCCTGCGCCCAGTGCCACGATCACAAGTACGACCCGATGACGCGGACCGACTATTACGGCATGCTCGACGCGTTCAACCGCGTGCCCGAATCAGGCACGCCGACGCAATTCTCGGCCCGGATCCGCGCGGCGAACCCCGTTCTCGAGCTCCCCACCGAGGAGAACAAGAAACGGCTGGCCGAGCTCGAGGCCGCGATGAAGGCGGTGGATGCCGAGTCGAAGCCGGTTCTCGAGGCCGTGTATGACGCCTGGAAAATCGGCCTGTTCGCCGACGGCAAGCCGGCTGACGGAGAAGAACTGCCGCGCACCCTGCCGCCGCTGTTGCTCAAGTCCGAGGCGGAGCGGACGGATGCCGAGAAGAAGGAGATCGAGCGGGAGCTCCGGCAGTTCTTCGACGCGAAGGTCAAGAACAAACTCATCAAGAACCTGCCGCAGGTCACGAAGTACGACGCCGCCAAGCGGGCCTACGACGACTACAAGGGCGACCAGATCCCGCGGGTGATGGTCATGAGCGACGACAAGCCGCGGGATACGAAGATCCTCGATCGAGGCGACTATCTCTCGCCCATCGGCGAGAAGCTCGTTTTCCTGCCGCCGGCGTTCCTCCCGTCGCTGCCCGAAGGTGCGGCACGGAATCGGCTCGGGTTGGCCACGTGGCTCTTCCTGCCGGAGCATCCGCTCACGGCGCGGGTGCAGGTGAACCGCATGTGGCAGCAGTTCTTCGGCACGGGGCTCGTCAAGACGACCGAAGACATGGGCGTGCAGAGCGAGTATCCGCGGCACATGGATCTGCTCGACTGGCTGGCCGTCGAGTTCCGCGACCGCGGCTGGAGTCAGAAGCAGATGCACCGCCTGCTCGTGACCAGTGCCACGTATCGTCAGGCGAGCAAGGTGACGCCCGAGCATCTCGCGAAGGATCCGGAGAACCGGCTCCACGCCCGAGCAGCCAGGTTCCGGATGCCGTCGATGGTGCTTCGCGACGTGGCCCTGTCGGCCAGTGGTCTGATCGACCTCCGCATCGGCGGCCAGCCTGTCTATCCCTACCAGCCCGACCAGATCTGGGAGGCGCTGGCGATCACGAAGGAGCGCGACTTCAACTACCCCGCCTCGCACGGCCCCGACCTCTACCGCCGCAGTCTCTACACGTTCTGGCGGCGGACGGTGAGCCCGGCAAACATGTTCGATACGGCCAACCGTCAGACTTGCACGGTGCGGGCCAGCCAGACGAGCACGCCGCTGCACGCCCTGACGACGCTCAATGACCCGACCTGGGTCGAGGCGGCGCGGGTGCTGGCGGAAAAGAGCATGAAGTTCGCCGGCGATCTCGATGGGCGGCTCACGCATGCCTTCCGTCGCGTCCTCGGCCGCAGGCTGACGGCCTACGATCTCGACGCCCTGAAGCGGATGCATGCCCGCCAACTCGAAATCTACGGCAGCGACATCGACGCCGCGAAACAACTCCTCGCGGTCGGCGAGAGCCCATGTGACAAATCACTCGACCCCACCGGCCACGCCGCGCTGACAAGCGTCTGCCTGGCCATCTTCAACCTCGACGAAGCCCTCACACGGGAATGATCCCATGGCCGACCTCCACCTTGAAAACGCCAGCCGTGTCACCCGCCGGCGGCTGTTCGGATCGGCCGGGCTCGGCATCGGCTCGGTGGCTCTGGCGTCGCTCCTTCAGCGCGACACGCTGGCGGCGGCGTCGGCCGGGGCCACGGAGCGACGGGGCACGCCGGGGCTGCCTGGAATGCCCCACCACGAGCCGAAGGCCAAGCGGGTCGTGATGCTCTGGCAGGGGGGCGGCCCGTCGCACGTCGATCTCTTCGATCCGAAGCCCGCGCTCATCGAGCGTGGCGGGCAAGACATCCCGGCGAGCGTCCGGGGCCAGACACGGCTCTCCACGATGTCGAGCGGCTACGCCAAGTGGCCGATCGTCTCGCCGATCAAGCCGTTTCAGAAATACGGCCAGTGCGGCATGGAACTCACGACGATGCTGCCGCAGATGGGGAGCCTCGCCGACGATCTCTGCCTCGTCCGCAGCATGAATACGGAAGCGGTGAACCACGCGCCGGGCGTGACGTTCTTCCTCTCGGGCGCCCAGGTGCCCGGCCGGCCCAGCATGGGCGCCTGGATGAACTATGGTCTCGGCTGCGAGACCGACGACCTGCCGGCGTTCGTGGTGATGACGTCAAGCGACAAAGGCAAGACCTGCGGGCAGCTCTTCTTCGATTACTACTGGGGCAGCGGCTTCCTGCCGAGCCGGTTCCAAGGCGTGAAGTTTCGCAACACGGGCGACCCGGTGCCCTACCTCGCGAATCCTCAGGGCGTCAGCCGCGAAGCCCGCCGTGCCCTGCTCGACGACCTGGCCGCGATGAACGCCGCCCACCTCGCCGACTACGGCGATCCCGAGATCGACACACGGATCGCCCAATACGAGATGGCCTACCGCATGCAGGCCAGCGTGCCGGATCTCGTCGACTTCTCCGACGAGCCGCAGCATGTGATCGACCGCTACGGGCCAGACGTGAAGACGAAGGGCACGTTTGCCTACAACTGCCTGATCGCCCGCCGGCTCCTGGAGCGGGGCACGCGGTTCGTGCAGCTCATGCATGCCGGCTGGGACCAGCACGGCAACCTGTTCACGAAGCTCGAGGAGATGTGCAGGGACACCGACGCGCCGACCGCGGCCCTGATCCAGGATCTGAAGGACCGCGGGCTCCTCGACGACACGCTCGTGGCCTGGGGGGGCGAGTTCGGCCGCACGCCGTTCGGCCAGGGTGACCCCAACAACCCCAAGGGCCGCGACCACTTCGGCCGCGCCTTTACGTGGGTGCTGGCGGGAGGCGGCGCGAAGCCGGGGCACGTCTACGGCTCGACCGACGACTACGCCTGGAACATCACGGCAGATCCCGTTCATGTTCACGACATGCAGGCGACGATCATGCATCTCGCTGGCATCGACCACACGAGACTGACGTTCCGCTACCAGGGCCGCCAGTTCCGGCTCACGGACGTGCACGGCCATATCGTCAAGGGCGTGATCGCGTAGTCCATTCCACGGCACACACGCTTTCAGCGACTCCCATGCGGTCGCCATTCGCTTGTGTGAGGCCTAGGCTGCCTCGCGCCGGCCCCGATCGATGGCTGCCGTACGGAAGGGCTCGATCGCCTCGATGATCGCGTCCAAGGTGCTCAACACATTGGTGTCGCCGCTCTCGAATGCGTCGGTCGCAGCCTTGATTGCAGCCAACGTGAAGATGGCGAGAGATGCGGGCGTGTGGTGCTCGTGGTCGGTCATGACGGCCTCCTTGGGATCGTGGCAGCCGACACATCCTGTGCGGCACTGGCGGCAGACTATCGCGGCACGCGGGCTCCGTATTTCACCGTACGTGCGCGACCGAGACACGAGATGACCACGCCGTCACTCGATCGTCTCCGGGTGGTCGCGACGTGTCCGCAGATGGCCAGTCACGCAGCATCGCGTATGATGACGGATATCGGTGAGAGAGCAGCGGTCGCCAATCGATTGTTTGCAGGTTCTTCGGGCATCGACCGCAAAGATGGTGGGTCATGGATGGGGATTGTTGCTCGCCGTATCCGCACCACTCATGGCTGGCGCACTGGCTCGCCGTCCACCCGCCGCGGGTGTTCGACGCACACGATTGTCGGCATGTCGCCCACCATCTGCTGCTGACGACGGTCGGCGAAGCGGACATCCGGTGGGGTTCGTGCGGCACCGAAATAGGCTACCACTCGGCGGTCGGGGGCCTCGGGTTCTTCCCGTGCGACCATCATGTGCACAGCATGTCGATCACGTCCGCGGATGGCTTCGTGGCGTATGACGTGATCGTTCCCGATCAGCACATCCGCGCGGTCTGTGCCGCCGAGGGCGTGCCGTCACTGCACGAACTCCGTGCGGTCCCCGACTTTCGGGACACACTCATGGCAGCCAGCCTGTTGCGACTGTCCGCGCGGCTCGAAGGACATCCGGTCTCGGAGGACATCGGCGACGACATCGCTGCCCGCCAGATCGTGCTGCGACTGTGTGCGATCAGCGGCGGCGCAGTCCCTGAGTGGCAGAAGGATGGGAGCGTGTTCAGGCCGTGCGTCATGCGGCAACTCGTAGCCGGCATCGACGCACACCTCGGCGTCCCGATGTCGCTGGCATGGATGGCCAACAGCGTCCAACTGTCACCGGGGCACTTTGCCAGGAAGTTCCAGCATTCCGCCGGCGTGAGCCTGAATCGCTTCATTAACACGCGTCGCATCGCCGCGTCGTTCACGCTGCTGCAGGCAGGCGCGAATCCACTGGCCGGCATCGCCCTCGACCTTGGCTTCTCCTCGCAGAGCCATTTCACCCGGCTGTTCAGCGGCCTCACGGGAATGTCGCCCCAGCAGTTTCGCAGACTGCATCGGCCGATGGTCGGCTGACGTGGCCGCAAAGTCGGCTGACGCTGCGCAACCCCACCTTTCGCGGCGGGATTCGCGATGGTCGTCCGCACATCCCGATCCCCTCTTGCGAGCACCCCCGGGGAGGGGGTGTCTGTTTTCTTGGCCCGTGATCGCTGGGGGGAACCATGACGTCGATCGCCGTGACGGCGCGTGCACTCCGCTGGCCCTGCCTGCTCGCCGCTGTGTTCCAGGTGGCGGGGGCGCTGCCGCACCATCGGCCCGCCCGCGCAGCCGACCTCGGCACGTATCCCGCCTGGACGAGCTATGGGCTCACCGAAGCGCTGATCATGGGCCGCGACAACCAGGCCGCGAACCAACCGCTGGTCGTCGAGGTCGGGAATCCGGACAACGTGCTGCTCTCGGGGAAGGACGCGCAATTCCCCTTCGGCGGAGGCGTTCGGGCATTCTACGGCGCCCGCAATCCCGACCAGGCAGGGTGGGAAATCGGCTATTTCGGGCTGTATGGGCAGCACGCCGACGCCGCCACGACCATCGCCCCACCACTGTTCCTCCAGGCTCCCGGGCCGCTCGGCGACTCTCTCACCGACCAGGGGGAGGCGGCGACGCTCGCGTGGAACTCCACGATCAATGGCGCGGAGGCCAACGTGTTTCGCACCGCCACCGAATGGAGCGACCAACGCGGGGCCTGGCGGACGATCGATTGGCTCGTCGGCTTCCGCTACGTGAGCGTCGAGGAATCGGCGCTCCTGAATCTCAAGAGCTGCGACTGCGAAGGCCCGTATGTGCCGTACGGCGTGCGCACGAGCAACAACATGTTCGGCGGCCAGGTCGGCACCCGCGGCCGGCTCACCTGGGAACGCTGGGCGTTCGAGGGCTGGGCCAAGGCCGGCCTCATGGGAACGCTCGAACGGCAGAGCCAGGATGCCCTTGTCGATTACCTGGGCGTCCTGCAGCGGCCCGCGTCCTCGTCGGCGGCCACCGAGGTCGGTTTCATCGGCGACATCAATCTGTCCACGATCTACCGGCTCACCGACACGTGGGGCATCCGCGCCGGATACAACCTGATCTGGATCGGCGGCGTGGCCCTGGCACCCGATCAATTCTCGTTCGCCGCCGATGGGCCGATCACCACCGTCGCCAATGGCGGCGGCATCTTCCTGCACGGCGCGAGCCTCGGCCTGGAGGCCCGCTGGTGAGACTCACGCCCTGCCCGGGCTGACCGTGAGCGGGCTCCGCTTTGTCAGGTTCGTGATCCGCAGCGGGGGCAGGAAGCCCGACGTGAGTGGCAGCAGGCTGGTCACGTTGCCCAGCCGATTCCAGACGGTCACCCCCTTCGTGCCGCCAGTACCCTGCTGCCCCTGCACGGCGTAGACACGGTCGATGATGCCGTCGCCGCTGGTGTCGAGCGAGGTCGCGTAGACCTTGGCGTTCGGCTTTGCGAAGCTCGAAAAGGCAGTTAGCCGGGCGAGTTGCCCGAAGGTGCTGCCCGAATAGACCTCGACAACCGACTTCCCGTTGATTCCCGCCCCCACGAGGATGTCGGGGACGCCGTCCGCGTCCCAGCGTCCGATGGAGAGCGTCACGCCTCCCGTGAATGTCGGCGCGATGGGCTTGATCGTGCCGACGATCTTCGGTGTCACCGAGAGATCGTAGATCCGCACCGTCGCGACGATGCCGGCGTTCGTGCCGACGACGACCTCGCACCGCCCGTCCGGCAGCGGTGACGTCTTCACGCCGTTGACGAAGGTGCCGAAATCGGCCACCGCGATGTTCACGCCCCCCGCGTACGGAGCTGGGAACGGGACGAACGACCGATACGGCACGTTGACCACCGGGTCGGGGGCCAGGGGCAGCACCTGGAAGACCCGCACCGTGGCGACGCCGAGCGACATGCTGGTCACAAGGTCGATCCGGCCATCTCCCGTGACGTCGCCGACCGCCACCTCGACGCCCCCCGTGTAGCCGCTGCCGAACGGCAGCGTCCGGTACGCGGGGAGTTCGACGCCCGCCTGCGTCCAGACGCGGACCTCGCCGGTCCGCCCGCGTCCGGGGGCGGTGACGATCTCGTCGACTCCATCGCCGTTCAGGTCGCCGGTGGCGACGCGCACACCCCCGCGAAAGCCCGGCTCGTAGGCGAGGAACTGGGTGAGCACCTGCCCGGTCGCCGGGTCGAGCACCCGCACCAGCGGCGTGCTCGCGCAGCCGTCGTCGGTGCCGGTCACGAGCCCGTTCTCGGGGGGCAGCGGCACGTCCACGTCCGTGGCGGAGTTGTTGGTCGGGTTGGGGTCCGTGGTGCCCGCGGGCGTCGCGATGGTCGCCGTGTTGACGAGGTTGCCGCTGGCGGACACGAGCACGTTCGCGGTGATCGTGTACACCGCGGTCCCGCCGGCCGTCAGGCTGATGAGTTGATTGATGCCGCCAGAGCCGGCTGCGGTGCCGCTGCCGCCGGTGAAGACCGCTTTCCACGTGGCGCTGCCGATCAGGGGGGAGAGCGTGTCGAGCACCTGGGCGCCGACGACGTCGCTGGGGCCGACATTGGTGATCGTCACCGTGTAGACGGTCGGCTGGCCGGCCAGGTAGGTCCCCGTGCCGTCGGTCTTGAGGATCGCGAGATCGGCGACGGGAGCAGGCGTGTCGGTGTCGGTCGAACTGTTGTTGCCGGGCGTTGGATCGGTCGTCCCGGCCGGCACGGCGACCGTCGCGGTGTTGACGAGGTTGCCCGTCGCATTCGACTTCACAGGCGCCGTCACCGTGAACACGGCGCTGCCGCCGGGGGCCACGTTGATCAGGGCGTCGATGTTCCCCGTGCCGATGGCGGGGCCGCCCGAGCCGGAGCCCAAGTACGCCGCCACCCAGGTCGCGCCGGTGATCGACGCCGTGAAGGCGTCGGTCACGCGGCCGCCGGCGAGGAAGCTCGGACCGGCGTTGGTGACGGTGATGGTGTAGAAGGTCGTGAGGCCCGGGACGTAGGTCGTCGTGCCATCGGTCTTCAGGATCGAGAGGTCGCAGACCGGGGTGGCCGTGTCGGTGTCGGTCGCGGTGTTGTTGGTCACGATCGGATCGACCGTGCC
>JAIOPD010000088.1 GCA_021414115.1 Planctomycetia bacterium | reverse complement strand
GCAGGTCCGCATCGTGTCGTAGCCGGCCCGATTGAACACGGCGGGGATGGTCTGCTGCTCGATCTGCGGCGGACAGTCTGCCTTTCCGGGGCCGATCGGCAGGTGCCAGACCGATCGACCGCACATCAGCATGTGACGGCTCGGCGTGCAGACTGCTCCGGAAAACGATCCCATGTGGTAGGCGGCGTCGAAGACCATGCCTTCGCGGGCAAGTCGCTCGATCACGGGCGCGTGGAGCGTGGAGGCGGGGTTGTAACACTCGAAGTCGAACGGCGACTGATCGTCCACGACGATGAAGAGGATGTTGGGACGCCGTGGCGGCTGCGCCGCTTCCAGGGCCGCCGACATGACGAACGCGAGCAGCGCGATGAACATGCGTTTCATCAGACACCTTGTGATGGTCGCTCTGCCGGGGCATCGACGCCCGGCGGGAAACGGGTCTGAGTCTCTCTCGCAGGCGTCGAATGGGGAAGGCCCTGATCGGGCCACGAGTCGTACACTTCCCCTCCTATCTTGATCGTCGTCTTGGGAAATGAACAGTCTCATGAATCGTTTTTCGATCACCGCCGCGTGGCTGTGCGCCGCTGCCACGGCCTGCACCACGGGTCTCGCAGCCCGGCCAGACCGACCGCCAAACATCGTCGTCATTCCGGCCGATGATCTCGGCTCGGGCGACATCGCCCTCCTCGGATCGAACGACATCCAGACACCCAACCTCGACACGCTGTTCGCCAGGGACCGACTGAAACTCTCCGACAACACGATCCTCGTGTTCTCGAGCGACAACGGGGACGCTGTAGGAAAGACGGCCGAGTTAGAGGAGCGGACGCTCTCCCGCGATCTCCTGCGTGTGTCAGGCGAGCAGCCCGCGAACGACATGCCCGTGCACGTCGGTCAGCCGGAAGTCGCGGCCCTGGAAGCGGTAGGTGAGCTTCGTGTGGTCGAAGCAGAGCAGGTGCAGGAGCGTGGCCTGCAGGTCGTGGATGTGCACCATGTCGGTCGCGACCTTGAAGCCGAGGTCATCGCTGGCTCCATGCACGTGGCCAGATTTCACGCCGCCTCCCGCCATCCAGATCGAGTAGCAATCGGGATAGTGGTCCCGGCCGAGGATCCCACCGCTGGCCGTGCGGCCCTCGCGAAACGGCGTACGACCAAACTCCCCGGTGCAGAGCACGAGCGTGTCTTCAAGCAGGCCGCGCTGTTCGAGGTCCTCGATCAGGGCCGCCGCAGGCTTGTCGAACGTCGCCGCCTTTTTCGTGAGGCCGTCGCGAATGTCCTCGCCCGGATTCGTGCCGTGGAAGTCCCAGCCCCAATCGAAGAGATGCACGAACCTCACGCCCTGCTCCACGAGACGGCGGGCGAGCAGGCAGTTGTTCGCGAGACTGGACTGGCCGAGCGTCGCGCCGTAGGCGTCGAGCACGGCCTGCGGCTCCTTCGAGATATCCATCACGTCGGGCACGCTCGCCTGCATGCGGAAGGCCAGTTCGTATTGCGCGATCCGTGTGGCAGTCTCGGGATTGCCGAGTTCCCGGGACTGCAACTCGTTGAGGTCCTTGATCGCGTCGAGGCTCTTGCGCCGCATCGCCCGGTCCATCCCCGGCGGGTCCGACACATAGAGCACCGGATCCCCCTTCGAACGGCACTGCACACCCTGATAGACGCTCGGCAGAAAGCCAGATCCAAAACTGCTCGTGCCGCCGTTGGGCTGCACGCCCGACGAGATGAGCGTGACGAAGCCCGGCAGGTTGGCATTCTCTGTACCGAGGCCGTACGTCACCCAGCTGCCGAGGCTGGGGCGGCCGGCTCGGGGCGAGCCCGTGTAGACCATCAGCTCGGCAGGCGCGTGGTTGAACTGATCGGTGAACATGCTCCGCACGAGGCAGAGCTTGTCGGCCACGCGGTGGAGGTTGGGGATCGCGTCGGAGAGTTCCATGCCGCTCGCGCCACACCGCACCCACTTCCGTGGCGTGCCGAGCAACTTGGGCGTGCCACTGGTGAAGGCAAACTTCTTGCCCGCAATCGTCTCAGCCGGACAATCTTCGCCGTCATGCTTCACGAGCAGCGGCTTATGGTCGTAGAGGTCGAGGTGCGGCGGCGATCCGGTGAGATGAATCACGATCATCCGCTTCGCCTTCGCCGGCAGCGGTGGAAGCTTGGGAGCCATGAGGTCCGTGGCGACGGGCGGGGCGGCCGCGGTCGCCCCGAGCAGGTCGCGCATCGCGATCGCGCCGATGCCGCCGGCCATCGTGCCCAGCAGGTGCCGGCGGGTGGCGAGGAGTTTGTGTTCGAGAATCGGATCCATGGGGAGCCTCACGGGCACATGAAGGTTTCGTCGAGGTTGAGGATCACGTTGGCGACCAGGGTCCAGGCGGCGAGATCGGCGGCGTCGGCACCGAGTTCGGCGGGAATCGGGCCGAGCGGGTCGGTGGCCATTTTCGCCGCGTCGGCAGGATCAGCCCGGAAGTCGGCTGCGGCGTCGTCGTGCAGTCGCACGAGTCGCTCGATCTCGGCGGAGCTCGGGCCGCGTGCGAGCACGAGCCGGAAGCCCCGCGCCGCGCGATCGGTCGCCGCAGCGCCCCCCTCCCGCACCATCCGCCGGGCGAGGGCCTGCGCGGCTTCCACGTAGGCCGGGTCGTTGAGCGTGACGAGGGCCTGGAGCGGGGTGTTGGTTCGCGGCCGGCGGACCGTGCAGACCTCCCGCGACGGCGCGTCGAACGTGGCCATCGACGGATAGGGATTGCTCCGCCGCCAGGTCGTGTAGATCGCGCGGCGGTAGCGGTCTTCTCCGGTGCTCGTCTGCCAGTCGATGCCCCCACCGAAAGCCGCACTCAGGCCGAGGTTGGGCTGCGGCGGCTTCACGCTCGGCCCGCCCTTCTTTCGCGACAGGAGCCCGGAGGCGGCCAGCGCCTGATCGCGGATCACTTCGGCCGAGAGGCGGACCCGCGGACCACAGCCAAGCAGCCGATTCTCGGGATCACGGGCCACGAGGTCGGGCGGGCACTTCGACGTCTGTCGATAGGCGGCGCTCGTCACGATCAGCCGCTGAATCGCCTTCGTGTCCCAGCGACGGGCCACGAGTTCCGCCGCCAGCCAGTCGAGCAGCTCCGGATGGCTCGGCAACTCACCCTGACTGCCAAACTCCTCGCTCGTCGACACGATGCCGATCCCGAAGAGCCGCTCCCAGATCCGATTGACGACCACGCGGGCCGTGAGCGGATTGGCCGGATCGACGAGCCATTTGGCCAGGGTGAGGCGGTCGATCCGACCGGCATCCGCAACGGGCGGACCACTGAACGCGATGGGCACCCCCTCGGCCACCTCGTCACCAAGGTTCTGCCAGTTGCCGCGGAGCTGAATCTTCGTCACCCGCCGTTTGTCGCCCGCGAGTTCCTGAAGCACCGGCACGGTGACGGCAGGAGTGGCGGCGAGCTTCGTGCGCAGGCCGTCGAGGATCTTTCGGGCCGGCTGGAATTCAGGGGGCTCGGGCCGGTCCTTGGCCGCGGGCTTCGCGAGCAGAGGAATGCCCGTTTCGATCTCCGCGATCTCCCGCTTGATCGCGGCCCGCTGCGCGTCGACCGGTTCCCAGGGGATTTCGGCAAGCGGAGATTCGTTCTGACGGTCGGCGTCGGCGGTGTTATTGAGGATCGCGTAGAGCTGGAAATACTCCTTCTGGGAGAGCGGATCGTATTTGTGGTCGTGGCACTGGGCGCAGGCTATCGTGGTGCCCATCCAGGTGCTCATCGTCGTGTTCACGCGATCGACGATCGCCACCGTCCGAAACTCCTCGTCGATCGTGCCTCCTTCGTTGTTGGTGAGCGTGTTGCGATGAAAGGCCGTGGCGATCCTGTCGTCGAGCGTGGCCTGAGGGAGGAGATCACCGGCGATCTGCCTGATCGTAAATTCGTCGAACGGCATGTTGGCGTCGAACGCCCGCACCACCCAGTCGCGCCAGCCCCAGATCGTCCGCTGCGGGTCGTCGGCGTAGCCCGCGCTGTCGGCGTAGCGCGCCAGATCGAGCCACTGTCGGGCCTGGTGTTCGCCGTAGCCGTCGTGAGCGAGCAGCCGATCGACGAACGTCTCGACGGCGTTCGCCGCCGGATCGGCAATGAAGGCATCGACCTCCTCGGGAGTCGGCGGCAGGCCCGTGAGATCGAGCGCGAGCCGGCGGGCGAGGGTCGCCCTGTCGGCCTCGGGCTGCGCCGCGAGCCCCTCGGCCTCGAGACGTGCGAGGATAAAACGATCGATGTCGTTCTTCGGCCAAGCGGTGTTTTTCACCTCGGGCGTGGTCGGCCGTTTGGGCGGCACGTAGGCCCAGTGGGGTTCGTAGACGGCCCCCGATGCGATCCACCGCTTCAGGAGATCGACCTGCCGGGGAGAGAGCGGATCGCCGGCATCGGGAGGCGGCATGACGACGTCAGGATCAGTGGACGTGATCCGGGCGATGAGTTCGCTCTCGTCGGGCTTGCCCGGCACGATCGCGGCATGGCCGCCGAGGTCGGCGGTCGCCCCGGCAAACGTGTCGAGCCGCAGACCCTCGTCGCCCCCTCCCGCCCGGCCTTCCGGGTCGGGGCCGTGACACCGAATGCAGCGATTCGAGAGAACGCCTTTGATGTCGCGAGTGAACGAGGGAGCGAGATCGCCGGCCCCGGCTTCAGCCACGGCCCACAGGCTTCCGCTCATCGCTGCGACGATGACGAACCGGATCGTAAACCGTGACATCTGTCCAAGTCTCCGCCGAGCCTGCCAGGACGATCTCCCATGATAACCAATCATTGATGCGGAAGTGCACCCGCCCGTCGTCGTGACGAGGGCCGAAAAGCGACCGGCCGTGTCAGGCTGCCTGCCTTCGTGCGACGCGCACGCAGCCCCGCAGCATGCCCGCCAGTTCCGCGGCCTGCTGCTCCCAGTACCTGATCCCGCCGCCGTCGAATACGACGGGGTCCCCCGGCGGAATGCGGTCGAGCATCTCCACAGCCTCGACAAGTGCCGCCGCGAGCGCCGTGCCGTCGTCCCCGAAGGGAATGATGGTGCCATTACGGCCGGGCGAGATGTCTTCGACCACCCCGCCGGCATCCGTGGCGATCACCCACACGTTCCGGGCGATCGCCTCCCGCACCGAGAGCCCGAAGCTCTCCTTCCATTGCGTCGGAAAGAGGAGCACGTCGATGTCGGCGAAAAACCCGTCAATCGTCTCGGTCGTGTACGCCGGCACCACCTCGACATGGCGAATGCCACCGATCGCGTCGGGGCCATACGAGGAGAAGCCCAGGTTGAGCGTGTTGTCGACGAGCACGAGCGTCGCGGGCGTGTCGCCGATTTCGGTGAACACCTTGCGCACGAGGTGAAAGCCCTTGATCGGCGTGTTGCCGCCCACGTAGCCCACTCGCACCCGCCCCTCACGACGGTACCTCGTTGCCGAAGCGGGCCTGGTGATCCCATTCTTGTTGACCTGCACGTCGGGAAACCCATTGGCGTGATGGAAATCGGCGAAGAACCGGCTGGGAGCCATCAGCAGCGCGGCTCCTTCCAGTGCCGACCGGGCCCGACGGGTTCGCTCGAGGTTGTGCTTCCGGTTCTCGACGCACGAACTGCAGACGCTCGCATCGATCCGCGTCTGACCGCAGAAGCGGCCTTCCCGATCGATCATGAACTGGCGGCCGCAGAGCCACCAGGCGTCGTGAAGCGTGACGGCGTACGGGATGCCGCGCTCGCGACAGAGATCGAGCGTGCCAACGCCGATCCCCTGCACGCAGTGGAAGTGGACGACGTCGGGCTGGACGGCCTCGAGCACGTCGCTGAAGCAGCGGACCGCATCTGGATTGTCGAAGCCGGCAGCCTCGTCATGAATGCCGTCCGGAAGCCCCATGCCGAACACCCGAACTCCATCGACCTCGTACCGATGCAGCGTGTGCGGCATGGCCACCGATTCCGGCAAGGCGGCGAAGACGTGCACCTCGATCCCGTGCCGCTCGTGCATGATTCGGTTGAGGTTCTCGGCCACGACCGTCGCTCCACCGAACGAGCGGGGCTGATAGAAGATGTTGACCGAGAGAATCCGGAGCGGCGCCGGACCACGACGGTCTCTGGCCAGGGCCGCCACCTGCCGGCGGGCGATCCGTTCGGGCGCATACCGCCGCCGGACGCCAGCTTGCGCGGCCGCGCCGATCCGCTGCCGAAGTCCCGCATCGGTGACCAGACTTTCGAGTGCCGCTTCCCAGGCGTCGTCGTCCGCGCAGAGAAAACCGTCGACGCCCTCCGTGATCGTCGCCCGGAACGCGGCCCGCGGCGAGCAGACTGATGGCAGACCGAGCGCCGAAGCCTCCAGATACTTGATGTTGCTCTTGGCGTCGTTGAAGACGAAATCCTCGAGCGGGGCGATGCTGACGTCACACTCGCCGAGCAGGCCGAGATACTCCTCGTAGCCGGTGGCAGGGAGCCGCTCGATCATGGGAGCGTGCCGCATCAGGCTTGCCGGAATGGCGACCGGCCCGATGAGTCGGAGCCGCGCGGCGGGAACACGGTCGAGGATACGGCCGATGGCCGGTGCGGCCTCTTCGAAGTCGACGTCATGCGTGTCGGTGCCGGAGCCATACACGATGCGCACCAGTCCGTCGTGAGCCGCCATCCTGCGGCGGAGGACGAGGGCGTCGATCGCGTCGATCGTCTGCTGGTCGAGGCCGTTTTCAACGACATGCGCCTCGCCCATGCCCGCCTGCCGCATGGCGTCGGCCAGGCCCACGGTCGACGCGATGGCTGTATCGCAGGCGAGCATCGCGCGGCGGTAGAGTTCGGCGCCCTCGAGCAGGGAGGCGAACGTCTTCCGGTCGATCCGAGCGAGAGCCCGGCTTTGACTGAGCACTGCGCGGTCGAAGATCAGGTCGTCGGTCTCCCAGGCAGTCGTCACCCGGAGCCGCTTCGCCTCGTCGACGAGGCCGAGGACGGCCTCGTGCGCCGGCACCCGATAGAAGATGGCATGCGAGCACGTCTGGAGCGCGCTCCGGCAGGCCGCGACGTCGGTCCACGAGATCCACGTGCATGCGATGCCGAGCCGCCGGAAGGCCTCTTGCTTCTGCACGACGCGATACTTCAGACACTGCGGGATGCTCGTCTCGGCGATGATCAGCACCCGCGGTGCGAGCGTGCGGTCGGCGGCCGTGCTCACCGGCCGGCTGCAGATGGCCGGCAGTTCCACCACGGCTGCCTTCGTTCCCCGCCACGTCTTGCGGAATCGGCGGATGCTTCGCTCCGCATCACGCAGCGCCTGGCGGACGGCGATCGCACCATCGCGGAGCACCTCGCCAAGCGGCGATCCGCGACCATCATTCACTTCCGGCACGTCATCCGGCGTGTAGATTCGCAACATGGTGGTGCGGGTCACGAGCCCCTGTGGCCCAAGGGGTTTTCGAACGTTTCTGGAGCCATGCGCATGCTCTTCCGATCACGTTGACCGTATCGATCAGGAAGCCCCGCCGGCTGGTTGATCGGCAGCGACCTCACCCGTCCTTGAGAAGACGAAAGGTGGGCAGGATGGGCAGGGCGGCAAAGCCGGCGGGAACACTCGTGCTCGACGAACGCAACTCGACGCGGGCGAGAAGCCGTGATCACGTCGCAGACGTTCGGATCGCCACGAAGTCTTGGTTGACGAGCGACCGGAAGAGCGATCGTCCGAGAACCTCGAGATCCGCCTGGCTTTGCTGCTGCATCAGGCCGCCGGTCACAGCCGCTGCGATGATTTCGCGGATCGTGCGACGGCCGTCCATCTGGCGGACAAGGGCGAGTTGGGCGGGATCGAGCGTCGTGCTCCAGCCCGGCCGGACGATCTTCTCGCCGTCGAGGCCGCAGCGGTAGCGGAAGATCGGCACGCAGTCGAGCGCGTGCTCCGACGCGAAATCAATGCGATACGACGCCTGTGGACGCTCAGGCCGGCAGGCCGTGAAGAAGTGGCAGCCGTTACGGGTGTTGAGCCGCTCCATGACCGACCACTGCTTCTCCTCGGGCAGCGCCGCCACGGCAGCGTGGAAGCCGCTTGCCGACGGCACGGGGTAGTAAGGCGACTTGAAAAACCACTCCTGGAACACGAGCCCTGCGGAGGCGACGAGGTCGAGGCAGTCGTCCACGGTGTAACTCCGGTCGCGTCCGTGCAGGAACGTGTCCACGAGCCCGGCGTCATATTGCAGATCGGGGGCGATCGAGAGGTAGCTCCTGACGGGGTGATCCTGCGGCAGCGCCGCGATCGCCTCCTTGACGACGGCGAGGGACGCCTCATCCTGCGTGAGCCCCAGATCCCGAAACACCGCCTGAAGCATCTCGACGCCGATCCGCCCATACCGCGCGTAGAGCATGATCGCCGCCACGCCCTCGGGCCTCAGGCATCGGGCCAGCGCCTGCATTCCGATCTTCGGGTCGGCCAGGTGGTGCAAGACCCCCGTGGAGATCACGAGATCGAAGTCGCGGCCGAGCGTGCCGACTTCCTCGATCGGAAGCCGGTGCAGCTCCAGGTTTTGCATCCCGTATTTGTTTCTGAGGCGGCGGTGATGGTCGAGCGACGGCTGGCTGACGTCGATCGCGACGACCTTCGCTCCCGGGTTGGTGTAGGCGAACACCGCCGCCTGATTGGTGCCGCAGCCGGCGACGAGGATGTCGAGGTCGGGCTTGAAGTCGCGGTCAGGCCAGAACATGCGGCAGGCGTGGCTGGGATCGAACCACTGCCAGTTGCCGGCGAGCCAGGCCGGCAGATCCTGGATGGGCTCCGGATAGACCCAGCGCTCGTACTGGCCAGAGACAACGTCGATGAGGGGATTGGTGTTCATGCCGGCTCCGTTCCTGATGGCTCCCTGCGTCTCGATTGGCTTGCGACAAAAGTGCCGCTCGCCCCCACCATAACCTCTCCCCGCGTGCTCTCCTCCGACGCCGCGGGAAACGGCGCCACTGCGACCATTTCAGCGCGATGGGCGGAAACCCCGGTCACTTCCAAGACGCGGTTCAAGACGCAGGAGAAGTCGGTGATGCTGCCGCGCAACGTTCCCACGTCCATCACCCTTTCCGGGCATGGCTATCGCCATCACGACGAACTCGACGACCTGGTGAAGGTGTCCGACCCACGAGTTTCATTCGAGGGAAAGGTCGTCGACACAAAGTGATGCCGAGACTGGATCCAGCAGCACGAGGATGGGCGACGGGGCAGGGTCAGCCTTGGCTGTCTACCCATTTTGGGCGGTGTGGCAACTTTTGAACCCAGGATAACGCACGCAGAGCGTTGCCGGGTTGCACCCGACGGACGCGCCATCGCGCCCATCTTTGGCGGCGGCACGATCTGCGAGCTAGAGTGACAGTTTGTGACGCCGCCACCTGCGCTGGACAGCGGGACTGGGCTGGCTTGATGGCCTTTTTGCGACGAGGAACCGATGCCCCCGCTCCTGCAATCCCTACTGTTCAGCAGTCGTCGACGGATCAAGGACGGAAGCCGCAAGCGCCGCGGTTCTTCGGCAGCCGGCACGTCGGGCATCGAGCGGCTCGAGTCGCGGGCCATGCTGGCGGCCGACGACGTCCTCGTCGGCTTCGTGGGCAATCGGGTCATGCTCACGCTCGACTCGGAAGGCGCGGCAATCACGAACCTCGCCACCGCCTACGACGCGGCAGCGAAGAGGCTCACGATCACCGCCGCGACGGCGGGCACGCTCTCCATGGCCGCTCCGGTCAACGGCATTTTCGTCGATGACGTGGCCGACACGATCACGGTGGACCTGAAGAAGATCACGAAGTTTGCGGGCCTCTCGATCCTGGGAGGAGTGGGGACGGACACCGTCACGATCGGCCGCGGCGGTGTGAATCTCGCCGCCGTCGGCCGCGGGGCGGCGGCGCAGGGCTTCACCATCGACACGGGCCTGGGGGCGGGTGACGCCATCGTCGTCGGCGGGCAGATCACGACGAAGGGAGCCGGCGCCGTGAGCCTCTCGACGAAGGGCGAGGCGGTCGCCCGCGGGATTCTCCTGGCCGCCGGCGTGACGACACCCGGCGGCTCGCAGACGTTTGCCGGCCCGGTGACGCTCCTCAACGGCGTGGCCCTCCAGGCCGGCGGTGGCATCTCCTTCTCGTCCACGATCGATGGGTTCGGCAGGCTGCGGCTGTCCGCCGCGCGGGCGATCACGATGGCGGGCGACATCGGCAGCAGGCTGCCCCTCCAGGGGATCACGGTGGCGCAGGCCAGCCGAGTGCTCGTCGGCGCAGGTCTCGTATTGGACGGCTCGGGCACCGCCGCCGGCGAGAGCGGGTTCGTGATCGGAGGAAATGTCCGCAACGTGGTTTTCTCCTCAGTCCCCGCCATCCGGACGATCGGCGGTTTCGGCGGCGCCGGCCTCCGCTTCGTCGGCGGATCGACTGGATCCCGGATCACCGGGGTGACGAGCACGGGCAACGGCATCGGGGTCCAGATCGGCCCGGGGGCCTACACGGGCACGTGGATCACCGGCAGTTCCTTCAGCGGCAACTCCGGCAACGGCGTGTCGCTCCAGGCCGCACGAGGCGTCAGGATCGGAGCCCTCGCTGCGGGAGCCGGCAACTCGATCGTTTCCAACGGTGGGTATGGAATCACGGCATCCGGCGTGTGTGCCGGCTCCTCCATCGTCGGCAACGAGATCGGCGACAACGCGTTCGGGCAGGTCGAAAACTATCTAGCCAGCACCCTCTCGGGCAACCAGCTCATCCAGAACGGCACGGGCCTCGTGCTTCAGTTGACCGACGTGGGGCGGGCCGCCTATCGGGCGCAGAAGGCCCGCCGCTATTCCTTCGACGTCTCGGTCGAGGCCTTCGTCGTGTCGGCCCGTTCGACCGGGTGGCTCGACACCCGCACGGCAGTACTCGACATCGATGCCTCCGTCGGATTCATGGTGCCGCCGCCGGGGTTGGTGATTCCCCCGGCGATGCAGCGGATGATGCTCGGCGAGAACCGTCTCGCCACGTCGCTGACGCCTTTCAAGACGCTTCCCGGGATCGAGTTCGCGAAGAGCGTGCAGTATGTCGGCAGCGACTCGTATGGCCGGCACTATCGGGCCGTCGTGGGGCTCTCGACGTTCGCGGGCATGATCCCACTGGCAGACCTGCAGGCTGCCCCGAGCATCGGCCGCGATGGAATCCCTGTGCCGGTGGACGTGTGGGTGAACGCCCAGGGCAACGTGAGCCGGATCGCGGGGGTGTTTACGGGCGGCGCCTTCACGATGTCGCTGCGCGGGCAGGGGGCGGCGGGCTTCGTGCCGGCCATGCCCCAAGCGCAGACCGTGGGGACGAGCGCGGCCAACGCACGCTCGGTTCCGGCCGCTGTGGGAATCCTCGGCAGCGCGGATCCGTACCTGCCCGGCACGACGAACGGTGTCAGCGGCGTGCAGGTGGGCAGCTCCACGCTTGCGATTCCCTATGGTGACGGCGTGGTAGCGCCTGCCGATTGGTACTTCCCGACGCAGGTCGACGGCACGATCGACGCCCAGGGCGTGATCTGGCTGCAGCATGCCCCCGGCACCACCGGCGGTGCTCTCGCCGCGCTGGCCGTCGATCTCGCCTGGCAGACCAACAGCATCGTGGTGGCGCCGTCGCTGCCAACCGGCATGAACTGGTCGCTCGCCGGCGATGCAGCCGTGCGGGCCGTGGCGTCGTTGTTCGAGGGCGATCGATCGGCGCTGGCTGCCAGCGCGGCGGCGGCCGGCTATGTCGGGGAGGCCGGCGCACTTTCGGGGAAGTTCGTGCTCGCCGGTCATTCCGCGGGCGGCGGCTTCGTGACGGCGGTCGCGGCCGACTACGCGGCGCACAACCCGACGTCTGCCCACCTCGTGGGCGTGATCATGTATGACGGCGTCTCGCGAGGCGCCTTCGACGGCAGCGGCAGTTTCGCGACGCAGGTAGCTGAACTCGATTCCCGCTCCATCCCCGTCTATCAACTGGCGGCGCCCGCGCAGCTCTGGAACGCCTACGGTGCCACCACCAATGCGCTCGTCTCGCTGAATCCCGGCCGATTTCGCGGCGTGGTGCTCACCGGGGGGTCACACGTCGACGCGATCGTGGGCAGCAACCCATCCGACGCTATCGTGGCCCAGCGGGTGACCACGGAGTCGCTGCCTGGCAATGCGGCGGCCGCCCGCTTGCTGACCGCCGGCTGGATCAACGACTTGTATGTGGGCGCCGCGCCGGATGCGGGCCAGTATGGCTTCTATGCCCCGGCGAATCACCCGATCCTGCTGGGCGATGCCGCGGCGACGCCACTCCCCAGCCCGGTCGCCAACATGTGGTCGCCGGCAGAGTGGAGGCTCGGTGACGAACTGGCCGCCCTTGGCGGGCCGTCCGGATTCGATCCGGGGCCCGCAGTCAACAGCGGCGACAACGGGCTGTCGGTGGCCGTCACTCCGCCGAACAGCAACAGCGTGACCGGTGTGAAAACCGGCACTTCGTCGTTGGCCATTCCGTGTGGCCCCAGGGGCTACGTGACGTCGGCGGAGTGGTACTTCCCGACCCAGGCCGACGGCCGAGTCTCGGCGAACGGCGTCATCTGGCTCCAGCGTGGCGAGCTCCGCGACGCGGCTGCCTTCGCCGCGCTCGCCATCCGGATCGCAGGACAGACCAACAGCATCGTCGTCGCGCCCACGATCAGTTCGTTCGAGATCCCGACCCTCCCTGGTTTGTTCCTGGGCAGTGTCGCCATGCAGCAGGCGGTCGCCGGCATGATGCTCGGCGATCGCGGAGCGCTCACCGTCAGCGCGACCGCCGCCGGCTATCAGGGGACGCTGCCCGCGAAAATCCTGCTTGCCGGTCAGCGTACGGGCGGCGGGTTTGCTGCCGAGGTGGGTGCACTGACCGTCGACAACGGCGCCGCCGCGAACCTGCTGGGTGTGGTGATGTTTGACGGAGTGGCCAACCCGGACGAGTTCGCCACAGTGGTCGAGAAGCTCGACTCCCTGGGCATCCCCATCTACCAGATCGCCTCGGCGCCGCAGGCCGCGAATGACTGGGGCCGCACGACTGAGCAGCTCGCGGCACTGCACCCCGACGAGTTCGTCGGCGTTCAGCTCGATGACGGCACTGCCCTCGACGCCGTGATCACGCTCGCCACCGGCTGGATCAACGACTTCTATTCGGGGGTCTACGGAGCGAGCAATCCGTTCTACGGCATCTACGGCAGTCCCAACGACGGCACGTACCAGGAAAACCAGCCGATCGTGATGGGTGGAACGGGGGCCACCACGCTGCCCGCGCCGCCGCCGGTTGATATCAATCAGTACGCGGGCAAGTGGTACGAACAGGGCAGCGTGAAGCCATCCCCCGCCACCGGGCTGGTCAACGTCGCGTCGGTCTTCACGCCCCAGCAAGACGGCACCATCAAGGTGGAGAACTCCGGCAGCTATGGACCTGGCGGCCCAGCGTGGAACGTCACCGGGTCAGCGGTCCCGGTCAACGCCTTCAACACCCGGCTCAACGTGAGCTTCTCCGGTTCGCCTACCATGGACGAGCCGGGCAACTACTGGATTCTGGACTATGCCCCGGACTACAGCTGGGCGATCGTCAGCGACCCGACCGGGTCCTCTGGAACCATCCTGACCCGTGATCAGGTCATCCCTGAGGGAGAGTACAACGCGCTGGTGGCTCGGGCGTATCGGTTGGGTGTGAAGCGCACCATCACCCCGACCGCGCAGTATCCGGCCGTCTCGTAGGCGGCCAACACTGCCATGACGTGCGACGGTCACGTGTTGGGGAGCCGTTGGGCAAGGAATGAAGGTCGATTCGGGTTTTTTCGTAGGGAGGAAGTCATCGAACGCCTTTGCGATCGGCGTGGTGCTCCTCGTGCCGTGCCATTTGCACGCCCAGGAAGCCCGGAGCGCAAGCGACGGGAAAGTGGTTGGCTTTCCGTGAAGGTCGCGCGGAGCGAGACGAGGTGGATTTCTGGGCGAGCATGGGTGTTGTGTGGTAGCGCGAGGGTCGCCTATCTGGTGATGACCTACTGCGTGGCTCGCATGGGCATGGTGGGCTGAGCCGTGGTAATCAGATCCCACAGCACCCGCTCATGACCAGCTGCGCAGACTGATGGCGGCGCGGGCTTGGAGAAGTCACTGGCTGGCGGCGTTTCCAAAGCCCTACGGCGGGCGGCTGGGATAAGGCAACACCCCTGCTGTTGGCCGCAGTGTCCGCAAGACGCAAACACCTGTGGTGGAGCCGATTCGGCAGACAACGGCTGCCTGCTATGCCCCCGTCGCAGAGCATGAAAGAAATCATGGGGGCGGCTCACCATCCCTAGAGCGTATTCAGTCGAAGTGTAGCGTCGTGTTGGCAAGCCAGGACGGGTAGGCGACGGGAGGGTCGGCACACGCTCGACGAGCGTCGGCGATCCTGCCGCCGCGAGAATCCGAAGGACCGCGAAGCGGCGACTTTTGGCCCCCCGAGCCGGCAAAACACCAAAG
>JAIOPD010000109.1 GCA_021414115.1 Planctomycetia bacterium | reverse complement strand
GGCGGCCAGCCGATCACGATCCGGGCGGCATCGGTGAACGTGAAGCGATGGGCGTAAAACCGGGCGATTCGCTCTTCCGGCAGGACGCGGTAGAAACGCTGAAAGATCTTCCAGCGGTCTGCAGGCCTGACCAGGCAGAAGAGCAGCCGGTTGAGAAAGCGTGCGAAGCCCCGCCGCAGCCGATCCTCCGAGGCGGCCGCGGCGACCTCGGTGGCGACCTGCTCCGGGCGGGCCCGGGCGACAAGCTCCGCGAAGCGCACGGCCAGCGGCATCGAGTATCCCGTGGCGGCGTGATACCAGCCACCGGCATAGCCGCCCGCCGGCGACGGCCCTATTCGGCTGGCGGCTGCCGCATAGGGCATCGGCAGGCATCCCTGCTCGGTGCGAAGCAGTTTTGCCGATCCCGCGCCGGCCTCGGCCAGCCGCGTCGCGATCAGCTCTGCGGCCCGCACTTCGTCACAGGCGGGCTCCTCGTGGAACCTGGTGTATTCAAGCAGCACGCGATCATGACCCAGCGGGAGCTCGTAGAGAAACTCGAAGCCGCCGGACTGGTTTTCCCGGACATCCATGACCGTTGGTTCGGATGCCGGCCAGCGAGAACCGGTCTCATACTCATGACCGATGAAGGTCTGGTAGCCCGCGCCGCCCGCCGGACCAGCCGCTGCCCGCCCGCGACAGTCGAGCACCGCGCGGCAGAAAATGTCGGCGCTCCCGCCGAGCCTCACGGCGGTCGGCGAGAGGATCTCGCACGACTCACCGGTGCGAACCACGAGCCGGCCTGTGCGAGCCGGGGCCGCGGCCTTCCCTGCCAGCGAGAGAGTGGCCTCGCGGAGGCCGTCGGACGTGATCGTCGCATAGGGAATCTCGACCCGCCGCGCCAGCCCCGGAAACCTGACGCGGTAGCCGGGCCAGCGGTGGCTGACCAGAGAGTCGAACCAGCCCCGTGCCTGCTCGGCGACGTCCGTCTCGTGAAACGACCAGGTGTGATTGCCGCACAGTTCAGCGGCCCGTTCCACGAGCAGGACGGTCGCCTCCGGCCGGTGCCAGGCCAGGGCATGGGCCAGGAGGCAGCCTTGAAGGCCGCCGCCGACGATTCCGTAGTCGAAGTCGGGCCCGGGCATCGATGTCATGCAAGGCTCCCGAGCTGAAGCGGCGGCGACATCCGCCGCCGGGCCGACGCATCAAACAGCGGGGCGACCCCGTGCAGGAGCAGATGCGGAATGGCCACGGCGCTCAAGCCGACGAAGGTCGCCCGGATCAGCGTGTCGTTCCAGCCTGCCCCGCCGAGCACGAGCCACGCCGCCAGTCCGACCAAGGTGATCGCCCCCGCGGTCAAGGGCGCGAGGCTGCGGCCCAGCTCCAGCCAGCTCTCACCGAGCTCGATGCGAAGCCGCTTCAAGCCCCGGGCCGAGTGCCAGCCGCAGAAATAGACCGGGAAGCTCACCAGCGGGCTCGCGACGGCGAACAGCACCACCAGCGACGCGACCACTGCATTGTCGGCGAGCAGGATCCGCCGCATCTGCCCGCCGCGTGCGCCTGCCGCCAGGCCCTGGAACGCCCAGGCGACCGCAGCGATCGGCAGCATGATCCACGAGCAAGCCGTCAGCAGGCTGGTGGCTTGTTGGATAGCGGGGTCCGAGCCGCCTGGCGCGACCACGCCGAGGATCTCGCAGACCTCGGCGTTGTGACACACCAGCGGCACCCAGATCACGAGCCCGCCGCGGGCAAAGCGGAACAACGGACGCAGGCTCCGCGGACCGATCAGAAGCTGCGGCTCTTCCTGGCCGAAGTGCCACGCAGAAGCCAAAAAAAACACCACGATCGTGATTGCCGGCGCCACGAACCAGCCGCTCGCGAATGCAATCGCAACCGCCACATATCCCGTTAGAAACACCGGCAGCCAAGCCATCCCCAGAACTGGCTCGAGCCGCGGCCGGGCGAAGCGATGGTCGGCCGCGCCGTGCGGCAGGCCGACCAGCGCGACGAGCACCGCCAAAATCCCGGCCGTGACTCCGGCCATGGCAGGGGAAAAAAAGCACGCGGCCCCGATCATCGCCCAGCAGAGCAAGATTACCGAGGCCGCGTGCATGTCATCACTTTTCTTCCGCAGGAAGGTCGCGCCGGTCAGGCCGTGGCATACGCCTCGCCAGCCGTCTTCGTGCTCTTGGCCCGGGCGATTAGATAGATCAGCACCCCGAAGCCCGCCTTGGCGGTCATGTCGGCGATTGCATAGCCGATCTGCAGTCCGACCACACCGTTGGCCCCGACGATGCCGGCGGCCGCATCAGCGGTGCCGGCCTTTGCCGCGAGGGCATCGGGCGTGCCGCCGAGGGCGTAGGCGATCGGATAGACCGCCCAGGTGACGAGGATCACCAGCCGGGCGAGCTCGAGGAGCTTCCGGGCCGCGGGCGGCTGGCTGGCGAGCGAGTTCGTCAGTTCCGTCCACAGCACATACAGGATGTAGAAGAACGGAATAGATGACAGGCCGCCCCAGATGACCCGCTCGTTCCAGCGAGCCGGGTCGGCAATCACCTCGCCCGGATAGCCGAGCGCGATCATCAACGCCGCCGCGATCACCAGCCGAGTCAGGAGGCTCGTCGCCTTGGCCGCCGGCAGCCGGAGGACCGCCACGAGTTCCACCATCAACAGTGGCACCGTCAGGATCCAGTCGGCGTAGCGGTAGAAGTCGTTGAAGGCGGCGCCGGTGCCCTTGTAGCCACCGTCCACCAGCGAGTAGGCGTCGTGCCAACTGTGGCGAATCATGAAGTAGTGATAGCAGGCGATCGCCGTCACCAGGCCCGAAACCAGCAGGGCCGGCCGGTATTCCGGATCGACGTGCGCCCGGGCCATGAAGAGGAACAGCGCGGCCGCCCCCATCGTCGCGACCGTCATCGAAAAGATGTTGTCAACCGAGTTGTACTGGACCAGGGACAAGTCGGGCATCGCCGACCCCAACAAACAAAAGCCTTCGATCATCGCTGCACCTGTTTCCGTTTGGTAAGGAAAAAATGCCGCCGCCTCACGTTTTCAGCGGCAACTTGAAGTTTCATAGGCAAGCTGCGTCAATCCGGCCACTGGCATCATATGATGTCCCCGCCGAGCGGTTCTTAACGCTCCCCTTGAAGTGCTGGGATAATAGCCCGGCGATGGAAACTTCCGCAAGCCGCGGTCGGCAGAGAAGCCAGAATCGGACGCCGGTGCGGCACGATCTCCGCGGCCTCTGGGCGAGCGGCCTACGGCTCGGCGAGTCGCTCGACATCTTGGAGTTCGAGAGGCTACCCCTGACTCACCGGGCTCGTTCACTGCGGGCCGTCAGCCGATGCGCGACACCTGGACGGCGACCTGGATGGCGTGGCTGCCTCCCCCGACGCAGACACCCTTGATCGGGCTCACGTCGGCGTAGTCCCGGCCCCAGGCGACGGTCACATGAAGGGTGCCCACGGTGCAGTCGTTGGTGGGATCGACGTCGAGCCAGCCGTCCTCGCCGCCCCAGCACGAGAGCCAGGCATGTGAGGCGTCGGCACCCACCATGCCGGCGTCGTTGGCACCCTCGCCCGCGGTGCCCTGCACCCGCCGTTCGTTGGAGAGGTAGCCGCTCACGTAGCGGGCCGCGAGGCCGAGCGATCGCAGGCAGGCGATCTGGAGGTGGGCGAAGTCCTGGCATACACCCCGCCTGAGCCCGAAGACTTCCTCGACGGGGGTGCTCGTCGTGGTGGCGGTGGGATCGTAGGTGAACTCGCGGTGAATCCGCCGCGTGAGATCGACGACCGCCTCGGCCCACGGGCGTGATGGGGTGAAGGAGGCGGCCGCCCAGGCCGCGAGTCGCGGCGACCCGCGGACCAGCGGCGAGTCGTAGGTGAACTGTCGCGCATCAAGAGCGGCGGGGTCGACGTCATGCTTCAGGCGGTCGCGGAGCGACTCCCAGGGGAGGCGTTCAAACGCCTGCCAGTCGCGGGGGGGAACGATCTCGACCCGGCTCGTCGACGTGACCACCAGCCGCTCGTGCGGCTCGTCGATCGAGAACAGCCCCACAGTGTTGCCGAAGAAGTCGACGCGGCTGGCCACGTGCGCGGGCTGCGGCTCGACGTGGAGGGATGTCGACAACAACCGCTGGGTCGGCAGGTTTCGCGGCGCGAGGTGAATCTCGTTGTGGCAGACCGGCACCGAATCCGAGTAGCGGTAGGCAGTGGTATGCCGGATGTCGTAGCGGGCAGGCCCGGCGGCAGTACCGTTGCTGGGTGTCATGGAGTGCGTCACGAGGTGCGTCATGGAAAGGACTTCGTCGAGGCTGCGGCCATCGTGCGGCCTGCCTCACGGCGCGACTGCGCCGCGATGTCGAGCATCACGAGCCTACTCCACGCGTCGAGGATCGCACGAAAGACGGGCCCCGGCCCGCCGGTGCCGACCGGACGGCCATCGAACCGGGTGGCAGGGAGGATGCAGTTGGGCGTGGACGTCAGCAGGATCTCGTCGGCGGCGACAAGGTCTGCCGCGGCGAGGGTCCGTTCCTGCCAGGCGATGCCGAGCGTCGCAGCCAGCCGTCTCGCGCAGGCAAGGCTCACGCCGCCGAGGGCGTCGCTGACGGGAGGCGTGTCGATCCTTCCGTCCACGACGATCGCGATGTTGGCCGTCGAGGTCTCACTGATCCGACCGTCCATGTGAGTGAGCACCGCCCGCGCACCGGGCTCCGTCGCATGAGCCTCGCGGTCCGCAAGGAAGTAGTGCAGCCGGCTGCGGACTTTCGCCCGCAGCGGCCAGCATGCCTCGGGCACCTGGTGCACCGCGACGCTCCGCAGCGCGATGCCGCGTTCGTAAGCGTCGGCCCACATGCCGAAGGCGAGTGGAAACGTATGGATCGCCACCCGCGGAGAGCCACCGTGGCCGCCGTGCTGGGCGGCGAGGTCGCCAGGCGTGACGAAGATCACCAGGCCGAGGTCGGGGCCGTCTTCGTCGGCCGAGGCGGCGGATGCCAGCCGATGATTATGGGCCGTGACGTGTGCGGCGGCAGTGAACACGTCGTCGAGCGACCAGGGAAGCCGGATACCGACGACCGCCAGCGATTCGCCGAGCCGGCGGGCGTGGTCGTCGGGAAGGAACAGCCGGCCGCGGAACGTCCGCAACTGCTCGGTGACCGTGGCCCCGAGCACGAACCCGGCATCGCCGACCGGGACCGCGAGGTCGCCACGCGAGAGATACCGCCCGTCGAGCCAAGCCAGCTCGCCCCGGGTCGCCTCGGCCGCAGCCATCGTTTCGATCGAAAAATGGAGGATAGGGGATTTGAACCCCTGACCTTCTGGCTGCCAGCCAGACGCTCTCCCAATTGAGCTAATCCCCCTTGATGGGCCGAAACCCATAGTGGGGCGATCGAAGCGGGGCCGCGGGCCGAGACGTGTCTTCTCCCTAAACCGTATCGCCCCCTCGCAGACGTGTCAACGCGAAGGGTCGGCGTGGGGCAAAAGGGTTCACGCCCCGCGGGATTCGACGGCACTGGCGACTGCCCCGACTGCAGAGCACACTGCCCCTCATGGGAACGAACATCGACTCACGCCGCACCGCACCTCCACCCGGGATTCCTTCGGAAGGCGTCCGTGCGGTCGCCACCGTCGCGATCTCCCTCGTGCTCGTGGGGCTCGTTCTCGCGATCGCAGCGAACTCGCTCAGCGGTTCGTCGGCCCTCCTGGCCGCCATCAAGTCCAGGTTGTTCGCCCCCTGGCTTGCGCCGGCATGGCTCGATCTGGGTTTCGACCAGCGGCTCACCTACGGCCTGCCCGATGACGCCGATCATGAGCTCGAAATCGCGCGACGCGACGCGTCTGATGCGGAGCCGCTCTTCTTTCCCGGCAGCCGCCGCGGCGAGCAGGCCGCACGGTGGCGACGGCTGGCCCGCGCGATCGCGATTGGTGAGGCCGAGGATGACGGGAGTGTGGTCGCCGCGGGCGTCGGACGTGGCGGTTTCGATGACCTCGGCGTGGAGGATGTCGTCGTCCGCGTGCTGCGGCAGCCGCTTCGCGAGCGGACCGGGCCGGCCGATATCGGCACAGCGGAACAGGTATACGACGCCCGAGTACGGCTGGTCGGCGACGACCTGCAGCTCATCAAGGACGAAGCGAAGAGCGAACTCGCCCCACTCGTGAAGCCGCCCGCACCTCGCGACGCCGCGGCTCCCCCGTGACGTGGCGGGTCTAACGCCGCCAGCGGCCGCCTGACTGGGAACGGCGAGCGCCGATCACGCCGCCACTACCGCCGACGACGCCGACGGTGCCGCCCTGGCGGTAACTGCCCGACGGGGTGTTGTAATAGGGCCAGACCCGCTTGCCCTGCCGCTGGGCGCGGTCCCACTGCTGGGCGCCGTAGTTGACGCCCGAGAGGTTGAAACTCGAGTAGGGGTTTCGGGGGCTTCGCGCCTCCGCAGCCGATCCCGAAAGGAACAGGACGGCGAGAGCCAACGCGACCGGGACGAGCTGTCGGGCGATGCGCATGATGGGCGGATTCCTCACGGCGATGGGACGGGACCGATGCGAACGAGCAGCGGTTCTACGCGATAGTGGCGTCGCTGGTTCGAAGTCTGATTCAGCTCCGCGGCACCCTTACGGTCAGTCGCCCGTATACCCGTCGCTTGCGCTCCGGGCTTCCCAAGCACCCGAGGCCACGGCTCACAGAAGGCCACGCTGCTTTGTCGGGAAGCCCCAAGCGCCAGCGCGGGGTAGACGCCTTCCACCCCAACCCGCTCCGCGGCACCGCTGCGGGCGGCCACCCGCGATGATCGGTGAGTTTCGGGCCTACCTTCCGAGTTCGGAGAGGTACCGGACCAGATCGGCCAACTCCTCGCGGGAGAGCGGATCGACGAGTCCGGCAGGCATGAGCGATGTGCCGGAGGTTTCCTCGTCGATGTCGGCCGTAGACACCTTCACTTCCTTGCCGGTCGCGTCGCGAAGGACCAGTTCCTCGTCGCTTCGCGACACCTGGATTCCTGTCACGACCTGGCCATCGTCGGTGACGACGACGAGCGTGTTGTAACCCTCCTTGACGTTCTTTGCCGGTTGCACCAGCGAGTCGATGATGTAATCGAGTTGGCTCGAGGCGCCGATCGCGGCCAGATTCGGACCGACCCGGCCGCCGTCGTCACCGATCCGATGGCATGACACACACTTGAGGCTCTCGCGTTTGTAGATCGCTTCACCGCGGGACCGATCTCCCTTCGTGCGCACCAGCTCGACGAATGCGTCGAGCTGGGCGTCGTTCATCGCGTGAGGCGACGCGGGGGCCGGGGTTGCGCCGCTGTGAGCCCCGGCCGCCTCGAGAGCCTTGGCCAAAGCCGGCTCCGCGCGGCCGGCAGAGCTGATCGCCTGCATGCCCGCCCGCACGGCTTCGGCCGCGAGCGCGACTGCTGCCTGATCGATCGCCTTAGCCAGGGCAGCGGCACCGTCTTTCGAGAGCAGAAAGCTGCGAAACACGGCGTCACGCGCCGCCGTGTCGGCCGTGGTCTTCAGGAACGGCACAGCGTGCGCGGCGGCGATATCCAGCGACTGCGGCACGAGCGCGGCAATGGCGGCCGCACGCACGGCATCGTCGCCCTCGGCCTTGGCCAACGCGACGAGCCCGGTGCGGGGGGCGTCGCCGGGCATGCTTCCCAGGGCAGTGATCGCCGTGCGCCGCAGATCGAGCGAACGGCCGGCGTCGTTGGCCGCTGCGACCAACGACTCGGCCGCGGCCGCCAACTGCCAGGCGGCGACGGCCTCGATCGCTCGGGTCGCAAGCGGGCCGTCGGCAGAGCCCACGAGCCCGGCGATGGCCGAGATGTCACCCGCCGGGACCGTGCGCCGGCGGCGATGCCCCTCGAGCATGTGTTCCAGCAGCGCGGTCGCATCGGCCGCCGAGGTTCCCGGGTTCACGGCCACGTCAAACACGATCCGCAGCTGATCGGCGTTGCCAAGCCTGGCGATGCATCGCAGGGCTGCAGCCCGCTCGGCCGCCGGCGGCGGTTGCTGCTGCCACCGCACCGCGAACTGGGGCATCGCCTCGTGGGCATCGGCCGCCTCGATCGCGAAAGCGAGGCGGCTGATTTTCCCGCCATCGTCGAACGTGCCGGCGAGCACGGCCGGCAGCCAGGCGTCACGAAGTTCGCGGGCAGTGAGCCAGATGGAATAGTCGAGGGCGTCGTCACGATCGTG
>JAIOPD010000057.1 GCA_021414115.1 Planctomycetia bacterium | reverse complement strand
CGCAAGACCACAGCTATTGCTTGACGCCGACGCGACCGATCCTGCGGCGACTGGAAACGGTGAGCGGGATCCTTGGCGAGCAGGCGGTTGACGATCTCGCAGAGCGCCGCGGGAAGATCGGGACGCACGTTCGCCAGCGCGACGAGCGGCTCCTTGATGTGAGCCATCACCACGGCCACGGCCGACGGCCCCGCATAGGGCGGCCGACCGGCAAGCAGATGGTAGACCGTCGCCCCGAGCGAGTAGAGATCGCTACGGGCATCCACCGCCCTCCCCTCCCCCTGCTCCGGACTCATGTAGAGAGGCGTGCCGAGCGTCATGCCGTCTTGCGTGAGATCGAGGTTTTCCGAGAGCACGCGGGCCAAGCCGAAGTCGGCGACCTTCACCTCGCCGGCTGGCGTGAGCAGGAGATTCTCCGGCTTGATGTCGCGGTGCACGATCCCTTGCTCCGCCGACCGCGCCAGCGCCGAGCCCACCTGGGTCAGGATCCAGACGGCCTGCCGGGCATCGAGCGGCCCGCGGGCGGCGAGCCAGGCCTTGAGCGACGGCCCGGCGACATACTCCTCCGCGAGGTAGTGGATGCCATCGACACAGGCCACCTCGTGGATTTGCACGATGTTGCCGTGAACAAGCGCCGCCGCCGCACGGGCCTCCTGCTCGAACCTCCCGACCGCCTCGGGACGCCGCGTGGCCTCCCCGCGGAGCACCTTCACCGCGACCTGCCGGCCCAGCGAGGTCTGGTCGGCCAGATAGACATCTCCCATCGCGCCACTACCCAGCCGGCGCACGAGCCGGTATCCTCCGAGGCTTCGGCCCGAGAGGTCTTGGTCGACGGCACGTCCTACGGGATGTGAGTCCATCACGACAGAGTATCGACGGGCCGTGGCGGACCGGCAAACGGCCCGGCATTCCCTCCCTCTTTTTCCTCTGGAGCCCACCATGGCCAAGCCCTCCGCCGCCGAGTTGCAAGCCGCCGCCAAGGCCCTCGATCTCGATGGCTTCAACTATGAGATCTCCCTTGACACCACGCTCGGGAAGATCCGCCTCGCGCTCGATTCGAGCGTCGCCCCCGGCCACGTCCGCAACATGGTGGCCCTCGCCGAGAGCGGCTACTACGACGGCGGCTGCTTTCACCGGATCATCAAGGGCTTCATGATCCAGGGCGGCTGCCCCGAGGGCACCGGCACCGGCGGCCCGGGCTACAAGATTCCCGCGGAGTTCAACAAGACTCCCCACGAGCCGGGCGTGCTCTCGATGGCCCGCACCAGCGACCCCAACTCGGCCGGCAGCCAGTTCTTCATCTGCCTCGAGCGGGTGCCACACCTCGACAACCAATACACCGCCTTCGGCCGCACTGCCGACGCGGCCAGCCTCGATGTCGTGAAGGCGATCGGCAGCGTGCGGACTGGTGGCGGCGACCGCCCCGTCGATGCGGTCATCATCAAGAAGGCCACCGTCGTCAAGACGCCAAAGAAGTGATTCGCGTGGCGACGGTTGTCAGGCCCGACGCCTGCCGAAGAGCATCTTGAGGCCGAGGAAGGCGAGTGCGAGCCCGCCTGCCGCGGAGGCCAGCGAGTGGCGATGCACGTAGGGATCGGGCAGCCATGCCGGCAGGCCGAGGCCCGCCAGCGGCGAGGGCTCCTGCGGCGCCGACTGCCCGGGCCATGGGTTTGGTGGCGCGTTTACAGCGCCGGCCGCGGCCATCGGGGCGGGGGCGGCGGCCGCGACGAAGGTCGATCGCTGCACGGCGTCCGACACCGGCGTGGCGGCGATCCGACCGGGAGCCGCGGCGGTGCCGATCCCGCGATCGAGCGCCCGCGCGTCGGAAGACTCGGCGAGCGGCGTCGGCGTGAAGCCTTTCGAACCGACAGAGCCGAGAAACGCTCGCACCCGCGTCGAGCAACTGCCGATCGTGCGGCCCTCGTTTTGCCCGAAGAGCACGCCCGCGAGTTGCCGTTGGTCGTTGAGGATCGGGCCACCGGAGTCGCCCTGCCGCGCCGAGGCTTTGAGCTCGACAAACTCCTTCGCGTAGCCGGTGCCGGGTGAGAGATACTCGGTGCATTCGCCACTCTCCTCGCGGTAGACGCCGCGACCGAAGCCCGCGATCGTGAGCCGTTCGCCGATCCGTGGCGGTGATTCCGCGATCGGAATCGGGGTGGCCGTGGGCCTCCAGACGACGATCGCCGCGAGGTCCCAGGCCTCGTCCCAGCGCACGACGGTGCCGGCCGACTGAAAGCCGTCAGGAAACTGCACGAGCACCGCCGAGCGGCTGTCGCGAATCACGTGCCAGTTGGTGAGCACGAGCCCCTGTGAGCGGTTGACGTCGACGAGCACGCCCGATCCCAGCGACGCGCCCGACGACTCGGGGGCCACGATCCGCGCGACGGCCGGATGCGGTGCGTGGCCGGTGAGCATGTAGTCGGCGAGATTCTCCGCCGACCATGTGGTCGTCGGATTGCCCGTCAGACCCCATCCCCAGAACGAGTTTTGGGCGGTGGACTGCCGAGGACACGCGAGTGCGACGACCGCGAAAATAATCAGTACCGCAGCACGCCGGCCAGGAGTCGACGAGTGAACCCGCTGCCGGTGGCTCCCCAGGGAGACGGCCGGACGGACGCTCGCGTGATCCAGGTCCGGGAGCGGGCTGCCAGTGCCGTGTCGCATGGTTGCCTTTCTCCCTGGCTGGTCGCGGCTCAGGTCCTCACACCCCGCACAGCCTGTCGGCGAACCTCGCGGTCCAAAATCCGCTGGAGGAGTTCGCGACGAAGACGCTCGCGTTCGCGGGTCTGGTCGACTGCCGGAGAACTGTTGGCTCGCACGCTGCGCGCAAGCAGGCCGCGTTGATGAGTGATCATGTCCGACGCTCCTGTCGTCGTGCGAATCCCGGCCAGGTCCGCACCAGGAGGTGATCGGCACCACCGCCACCGCACGCCGCATGAAAATCCCGCGGACCTCACAGACCGCATGGCCCGCAGACTCAAACAGCCGTCCCGGGGCAGCGTCAGCCCCCGGCGGCCATCGAGCGAACCACGAAGCCGTCCGCAGCCAGGGCCGTGGCCAGGGCCGCCACGTGGTCGTGGCCGGCCGTTTCGACCGTCACGTCGACGCCGGTCGAGAAGACGTCGGCCCCGGAAAACGCCCGGTCGTGCACGATCTCCCGCACGCTCGCCCCCGCCGCCGCGATGGCGGCCGTGAGCCTGGCGATGCCGCCGGGCCGGTCGCTGATCTGCGCCGCGAACCGCCAGCGGCGGCCGTCGGCCACGAGCCCGGTATCGATCACCCGGTCGAGGAGCGTGAGGTCGATGTTGCCTCCGCAGAGCAGGAGCACGACCTTGCGGCCAGAGAGTTCTGGACAGCGGCCGCCGACCACCGCCGCCAATGCCGAGGCGGCCGCCCCTTCGACCACCGTCTTTTCGAGTTCCAGCAGTCGCAGCACGGCGAGTGAGATCTCGGCCTCGTCGACGGTGACCACCCGATCCACGAGCGGGGCAGCGATCGCGAACGACAGATCCCCCACGCGGCCCACCGCGAGGCCGTCGGCGAGCGTCGGCTGGATCGGCACCTGTGTCGGACGGCCGACGGCGAGCGACGCGCTGAAGCTCGGCGCGGCCGCCGTCTCGACGGCGATGATCTGGATGCCGGGCCGGAGCGATTTGGCGACGAGCGACACGCCGGCCAAAAGCCCCGCACCGCCGGTCGGCACGACGATCGCATCGGCATCGGGAACATCCTCGAGGATCTCGAGGCCCATCGTCCCCTGCCCTGCGATCACGTGGGCGTCGTCAAAGCCGTGGATCCGCTTGAGTCCATCGCGGGCCGCCACCTCGAGCGCGACCCGCCGGGCGTCGTCGAAGGTATCGCCTTCGAGGATCACGCGAGCGCCTAGCCGCCGGCAGGTCGCCACCTTCACCAGCGGTGCGAAGCGGGGCATCACGACCGTCACCGGGATACCGAGGAGCTTTCCGTGGTAGGCCAGCCCCAGGCCATGGTTGCCGGCCGACGCCGCCACCACGCCCCGGGCCCGCTGCGCCTCGTCGAGCAGCAGAAGCGCGTTGCATGCCCCGCGTTCCTTGAAGCTCCCGGTCCGCTGGAGGAGGTCGAGCTTGCAGAAGATGTCGGCGCCGACGAGTTCGGAGAGCGGGATGCTCCGCGGACACGGCGAGCGGAGCACACGGCCATCGATACGAGCCTGAGCGCCGCGGATGTCGGCGAGCGAGACGGTCGCGGTCATGAGTCACCCACGCGGGCCGGGAGGTGAAACGCGCGGACATCGATCCATTCCATGCCGCCACGCCGCGCGGCCTCGAGGCCCAGATCACTATCTTCCCAGACCACGCACCGCTCAGGCCGAGCCCCCAGCCTACGGGCGGCCTCCAGAAACGGATCGGGATCGGGCTTATGGCGGTCGGTGTCTTCGCTGGCCACGATCGTGTCGAAGGCGTCGCCGAGGCCGATGTGGTCGAGGATGCGGCTACAGACCGCGTGGTAGCCGCCGGTCACCACCGCCATCGGCACGCGTCCATGGAGTCGCCGCACTACGTCGACCACCGGTCCGATCGCCTCGATCCGGGCCAGCTGGTCGAGGAACGACGTTTCCTTCATCTCCGCCGCCCGCTCGATGTCGATGGAGATCCCCGCCTCGTTGGCAAGCGTCGCGATGATGTCCCGCGTGGGTCGGCCGCCGAGTGAGTAGAAGCGGTCCTCGTCAAACGCGAGCCCATGCGGCCGCGTCACGGCCAGCCAGGCCCGGTAGTGGGCCGGCATCGTGTCGGCGAGCGTGCCGTCGCAATCAAAGAGAATGGCGTCGTAGGCCTGGAGGTGCCACATAAAAGGAATGCCGGAACGGGGCGAGGCGACGGGCGGATGGTGAGGATCGTAGCGGATTTTCAGGGACAGAACCGGGGCCCGCCACCCGGAAGTAACCTAGGATTCGAGTGTCTTCTCCCCTGTGGATCTCGTGCCATGCCGTTTTTTCCGGCCCTCGGGCTGCGGGCCCGCCTGCTCCTGCTGGCGATCGCGCCCGCGGCGGCGATTCTCGCGACCGTGCTGGTGCTCAACTTTGTGCGGATGCGCGGACTGATGCTCGAGTTCGGGCAGGAGATCCTGCTCGATCGCGTGCAGGCGATCGCGACCACCATCGACCGTGACACGACCGAGGCGATCACCACAGCGCGGGTGATGGCGATGGCCGCCGAAAATGGGCTGCTCTCGAGCAGGTCCGACGCGCTCCGCTTCACTCGCGACGTGCTCGAGTCGAGCCCCGCCTTCACGGCTGCCTACTTCGGCTATGAGCCTGATGCCGACGGCCGGGATGCCCAGGCCAAGGCACCGACCGCCGGCGGCACGCTGTCCACCGTGCCGGCGGAGGCCCTCGGGGAACGCGGCCGCTTCCTGCCCTACTGGTACCGCGATCGCACCGATCCCTCCCGCCTCCTCCTCAAACCGCTCACCGGACTCGACGGCCTCTATTACGAAGGCTGCCGGCAGCGATTCCTCGATCCCCGCCAGATCGACAAGGGGATGGTCACCGAGCCCTACGATTACGAGGGCCAGCTGATGGTCGAGCAGACGTTTCCGATCGTCGTCGACGGGCAGTTTCGGGGAGTGGCCGGTGTGGACCGTGCCCTCGACCGGATCGGAGCCGAGTTGGAGAGCATCAAGCAGGCCCAGAACCGGATGGGTTGGAGCCCGGAGATTTTCCTGGTCAGTCGCGGCGAGGAGGCGACCGGCTTGAAGGGGCCGCGGATCATCGCCACCACCCTCAAGACGCCCGACCTGCGAACCAAGCCGATCGAAGACACTCCCTACGCGGCGATCCTTGGCGATTTCCACCGGTCGATCACCCATGACCACGTCGTGGTGACGGCCGACCCGCTCACCGCCGTCGAGAGCCTCTACGCCGCGGCGACGGTGCCCACGGGCCACTGGATGGTGGTGATGCAGATGCCTCGAGCCGAAATCGTGAACCGCGTACAGGGGCCGCTCCTCACCTCGGCCGCGATCGCCGCCGCCGGCCTGGCGGGTGTGCTCGGACTCATGGCCTGGCTCACCAACTCCATGACGCGGCGGATCGGCGCGGCCGTCGCCGCCTCGCGGCGCGTGGCGCAGGGCGACCTGAGCGGCTCGATCGACCTCCGGGGCAGCGACGAAACCGGGCAGCTGCTCCGCGACGTCGGCGCCATGACCGCCAGCCTCAAAGCCATCGTCTCGCACGTGAAGCGGGCGAGCATCGACCTCAACGCGACGGCCCGGCAGCTGTCAGCCGCCGGCAGTCAGCAGGAGGCGGCCATCGCGTCGTTGGGCGCGAGCACGAGCGAGGCGGCGGTGGCCAGCCGCCAGATCGCCGTCACCGGCCAGGAACTCCTGGGCACGATGGGGGAGGTGGCGGGCGTGGCCGCGGACACGGCCCACGTCGCCGACGCCGGCCGGGAAAACCTCGCCGAGGTGGGCGACACGATGGCCCACCTCGAGCAGTCGACGGCGGAGTTTGCCCAGCGGCTGGCCACGATCCGCCAGCGGGCCGAGGACATCAACATGGTGATCACCACGATCACCAAGGTGGCCGATCAGACCAACCTCCTCTCGATCAACGCGGCCATCGAGGCCGAGAAGGCCGGCGACTATGGCCAGGGCTTCATCGTCGTCGCCCGCGAGATCCGCCGGCTGGCTGACCAGACGGCCGTGGCCACGCTCGACATCGAGCGGCTGGTCGAGCAGATGCAGGAGGCCGTGAATGCGGGCGTCGCGGAGATGGAGCGGTTTGCGGACGAGGTGAAGACGGGGGTGGACAGGGTGGCCGGGATCAGCGGCCAGTTCGCCGACGTCATCGACAAGGTGCACGGGCTCAGCGGTCGCTTCGAGCACGTGAAGCAGGGCATGCAGGCCCAGGCGGCGGGAGCGGAGCAGATCACCGACGCGCTCGTCACGCTCACCGATGGCTCCCGGGGGGCGGCCGACGCGTTGCGGGAGTTCAAGCAGGCCTCGCAGCACATGGTGCAGGCCGTCGAGGGCATGACCGACACGGTCAGCCGCTTCCGGATCGAGGAGTGAGTCCCCCACCTGCGCCAGCCGGCAAGATGGGAAGTCCTGGCAGTCCTGACTGCGTCCGTTGAACGTGCCGGTTTCGGGCCGTTTGCGGGAAATACTCATGGATCGGGTCACGGGGGGTCGATCACTCCTGACGATCATGCCGGTTATTCGGCGCGGGAACTGCCCTGCCCGAATGTCCGGCCCTCGACAGGGAAGCGACTCCGATGCGGAAACACGCCTTCACTCGCCATGGGAAACGAGCCGCCGCACGCTTGCGGGCCATCCACCGCAGGGCGGTGGAATGGAACCGGCGGGCCCGCCGAGCGGTCGCGCTTGCGCTGATCACGGCCGGCACGGCCGCCGCTCCGTCGCTGGCTCAGGCACAGATGGGGCAGATGGGGATGGCCCCTGCCACGGGCGTGGTCAACCGCGCCGTGAGCGGCTTCCAGCAGCTCAATGAAAGCGGCCCCGGCTGGCTCTACTACGGCATCAACGCGGCCGACCGCGGCCTCGGTTACCAGGGCAGCTACATGACCCTCGGCGGATTCATTCCGTATGCCGAGGACGATCTGGGCGGCTTCTGGGCCGCCGATCTGCGGGGTCATCTCTCCGAGTACGGCGGCTTCTTTTCCAACGTCGGGCTCGTGCGCAAGCAGTTCCTGGGCGGCAGCCTCCTCGGCGTGGGCGTCTACTGGGACTACGACGGCGACGCCAACCAGTATCCGACGGGCGGTGCTCTGGGCACAGCTACCTTCGGCCAGTTCGGCCACGTCTACAACCAGGTGGGTGTGTCGGGCGAGTGGCTCACCGACTTCGGGAATCTACGGAGCAACGGCTACATTCCGGTAGGCTCCACAGCCTATACGGTAGGCTCGCCGAATTTTCCCTTCTACCAGAATCTTGTCATGTGCCAGAACGGCCTCGACGCGGCTCTGGGCGGGGCCGATTTGGAAGTGGGTGCCTACATTCCCGGCCTGTCGGATTGGGCTGGGATGATCAGCGTCGGCGGATACGCCCTCGGCAACTCCCGCTATGACTGGAATGCCGGTGCCCTCGCGGGGCAGGACGTCGTGCCGTGGTTCGGCGGCGTGTACACGCGCCTCGACATGACGTTCATCGAGAATTGGGATTTCTCGCTGCAATACAACAACGACAGCTACTTCGACTCCACCGGTTTTGCGAGGCTGACCTACCGCATGGGCGGCAGCCGCCGTCGCAACGTGCCCGACCAGATGGAGCAGCCGATGATGCGCAACGAGCACATCGTCCGCGCGCACCAGACGCCGATCGTATCCACCAATCCCAACAATGGCAGCTCAGCATGGCGCGTGATCCACGTCAACAACGCCGCTGGGACCGGGGGCGATGGAACATCCGAACGTCCGTTCCAGACCGTCGCCGAGGGCAACGCAGCAGCGACCCAAGCCTGGGACATCGTGTTCGTCGATCCGGGTAACGGTCTGGCGTATGACGCGGCAGTCGGTCTCAACACCACCTTCACGCCGTTGGCAGCCAATCAATACTTTGTCGGCAATGGCGCGCCGTTCTACATCCCGACCGATGCCTGCGGCCTCAAGAATATCGCCACGCTCTCAGGCGTCCGTCCGCTCCTGACCAACCCAACGGGACCGAGTATCGAAGTCACCAACGGCCTGGTGGTCAACAACTTTAACATCGTCGGATCGCAGGTTGGCATCCTCGGCACGGGAAACCTATCCAGCGGCATCGACCGCCCGGGACTCCCGCCTTACGGCTCGGCCGTCGGCGCATCGGTTGTAAACAACGTCGCCATCAATGGCACGCAGGTTGCCGGCCAGACCGGAGTCTTGCTCGACAACACTACCGGCGACATCGTCTTCCAGAACACGACGATCACGGACATGACAAAGGCCGGCTTCGCCGTGGACGGAGGTGACCCCAACGTCGACTTCAGCGGTCAAATCAGCAACAACGTTGCCACCAACGGTGGCTTCACGAGCCCGGTCGTCGACATCAAGAATACGACAGGCGGCACGATCAATCTGGCAGTGGGTGCCGCCCCCAGCGGATCTACGGTCCCGAACAAGATCACGGACACCGGTGGCGGCGGCATCAAGATCGCGGACAACTCCGGCGGCACCATCAACATCGGCAACGCGACGCTCACCAACACGGTGCCCACGGCGATTGACGTGACCAACAGCGATGCCGTCATCAACGTGACGGACTCGGCAATCATCAAGAATACGGCGGGTACAGCGGTCAACATCGACGGCGGAAGCCCCGTCTTCGCCTACGACGGCAAGATCACCAACGACCAAGGCCACATCCTGCACGTAAACGGCACGAAGGGCGGCTCGGTGAGCCTCGTGGCCCCTGCCGGCTCGCCGTTCCTCGAAAACGGCGACGGCATACTCGTAGAAAATAGCGACGGCGACGTTACAGTCGTCAATGCGAAGATCAATAGCCAAATGGAGGGAATTCTCGTCCAGAACAGCTCGGGCGTGAACACCTTTAACGATATCGCGATCACAGGCGCCGTGAACGCGGGCGTGAGCCTCCAGGGCAATACCGGCACCGAGAACTTCAACAACCTGAGCGTCACGACCAACAATGCCACGGGATTCCTTGCCACCAATAACAGCCAGGTGAACGTCACGGGCAACAGCCAGGTCACCTCAACAGGAGCACCGGCCCTCAAGGTCCAGAACACCGACGCCGTCCCCGTCGATCTCAACATGAACTTCAAGTCGTTGACAAGCGGCTCGAGCACGACGAATGGCATCTACGTCGATAACGCGACGGGCAACCTCAACGCGACGACCGTCAAGGTGACCGATTCGCAAGCGACGGGAATCGTCATCACGAACAGCGACAACCTCGACGTCAACTTCACCACGACGACCGTCACGGCGGCGAACAAAGCCGGCGCTAATGGCGTCGAGGTGACGAATACGAACCAGTCGGGTGGTACTGTGAATCTGGGCACGGTGAACATAACGACCCAGCAGGGCACCGGCCTCCAGGTGACCAAGTCGGGTACGACGGGTAGCCCCGTCACCGTCGCCGCGGGAACGATCGCCGCGACCGGTGGCCCCGCCGTGTCGGCCAACGGATCCACCGTCGATATCACCTTGACGAGTGCCCAGAGTACAAACAGCACGGCGAATGGCTTCAACGTCGTGCAGAGCGACGGAAAGATCACGATCGACCAGACAACGATTAACTCGCCGACTGGCGTGGGCATCAACCTGGAAAACAACGTGCCGGGGTTCAAGGCAGACTTCGGTGTCACCACCGTCTCTGCTCCCGGCGCCGAAGGTGTTCGGATCGTCAACGCGACCGACCCAACCCCCGACACCTACGCCAGCTTTGATAGCCTTGCGATCACCTCCACGAGCGGTGCTGCGGGGATTCTCGCCCGAAACGGCGGCACAGTGAACTTCAACAGCCCTGCGACGGTGGCCACGAGCGGAGGGCCGGCTGTCGACTTGGAAAACACCACAGGTACGCTCAACGACGTCGTTGGCAGCGGCTGGACGTTCAACTCTCTTACGAGTACCAACAGTACGTCGAACGGCATCCGTCTGGTCAATCTGAACAGTGACTTCCAGGTCCTCAACGGCACCACCGTGGACGGCGCCGCAGGAATCAGCGTTCTGATCGCCGACACGGAAGCGTCGCCCCAGGAGTACACCATCAACTTCAACACGCTCGATATCACCAACCGGCAGAGCACGGCCCTGTCGGTGAACGGTATCGCGGGTCAGGTTATCGTCCAGAATCTGGACATCGACAACGCTGCCGGGGTGGCCGGAGACGCCGTGCGAGTCTTCAACACGAGTTCCCGCGGCACCACCGGCGGGCGCACTTACATCGAATCGGGCAACATCGCGGGCACGATCGGCAACTCCATCGTGGCGCAGGACTCGATCCTCCGCGTCGCCGCGACGACCATCGAGGGATCGACGGCAAACGCGATCTTCGCACAGGCGCTCGCTGGCCAGACCACGACAATCGAGGTTCTCGACTCGGCGATCCTGACCGCGACGATCGATGGAGTTCGCCTCGAGGCGTCCGGCTCGGCTCTGGGAACGGGCACCATCAACGGCACGGTGAATCTGAACCGAATCGACGTCGTGGGGCCGTCGATCGACGCCCTCAACCTCAACTCCTTCGGCGTCATCAACCTCGCGGCGAACAGCAACTTCGGACAGGGAGGTACGGTCCCCGCCCCCGGCGCTGGGCCGATCACGCTCGATAACACGTTTGGTGGGTTCCTGGGAATCTCCCAGGCTTCAATCCCCGAACTCACAACCTCCAACAATGGCGCCGCCACGGCCGTCATCGGTGTGATCAACTTCAATACGGCCGTGCCCCAGCCGCCACCGCCTGCACCGTGATGACGATTCACACGGCTGCAAAAGCCGCAGCCTTTCCCAGTTCCGTGGCGTGATCAATCATTCTTCCGGGTATCCGCCAACGATCAGGCTCTCCTGCTCATCGGCCCCGCAAAGACGAGTTGCTTTGCGACCGAGGCCTGCGACGTCGAGAACGGAGAGGTGCCGGGAGCGGACCGGACCGTAGAAGCCGTCGCGGTAATGAACTGCCCGGCCGGAATGACCCCCGCCGGCAGGTTGATGGTAACGGTGAACGTTCCGGGGCCATTTGGGCCCACCGTGACGGTCGCCCGTCCCAGGAACGTTCTCATGCCATAACCGACGCCGGTCGACGGGTTGCCCTCCCCCGGGTTGTTGAGATACAGGTCGATGACGTATTGCTGTCCGAGCACGCTGCTGCCGACAAGGCCAAACGACTGGGCCTGGACAGTCGAGAAGTTGCTGACGAGGAACGTGGGGCTGCCTGCAAGTTGTGCCGTCCGTCCGTCTGACGACAGGCTCGTGACAGTGTAGGTTCGCCCGTCAACGACGAGAGCATTGCCTACGAGCGAAGGAGCCTGAGCGACCGTGAACGTTGCAACTCCCGCTTTGGACGCTACGCGACCAGGGCCAGCCACGGCTGACGATGGCGCGCCATCCAGCTGCACGACCGTGCTGCCTGCGGGCGCCGAGGAGATCACTTGCGTGATCCGATAGCCAACGCCGTTCAAGGTCACGACCGAGCCGACAGTCGCCCCGGGCTGGGGGATGGAAAAACTGGCTTGCCCATTGACCACCGTCACGGTGCCCGCTCCGGTCGTTGCAAAAGTGCCCTGCACCGTCACTTGGCCTGTCGAGCCACTCTTCTGGGCAAACGTCGCGCTCGTAAGCGTGGGTGCAACTGCGCCAGCATTGCCTCCGTTTGTGATGGAGATCGGGATTCCGGTGTTACCGTAGATCGAGTTACCCTCGACCAGCACGCTCTGGGCCGCATTGATTGCCACGCCAACGCCCGAGTTTCCCGTGATGGTGTTACCGAACCCTTGGAGTGGCAGTCCCGGTATCGCGCTCGTTCCAACCACCACGTTCGATGTCGTCGACACACCGTTGCCCAAGTCCGTGCCCTTGATGAGCACGCCGCCGACATTCCCCGTGATCGTGTTGCCAAACACGTTATTGCCCTGGTTCGTGGCAGTACCCACCTGCCCCGTAATGATGTCAGTGACCACGAGCCCGTATTTGCCATTTCGCGTGATGACGTTGCCTGCCCCGGCAGAAGACGACCCAATCGTCGCACCCGAGCTGCCCTCGACCCGGATGCCTTCCTGCCTGCTGTTTGCCACCACGTTGCGACCACCTACCGTCGCGTTCGTCGCGCCTTTCAACCGAACGCCCACCTTGTTGCCGAGCGTCGAGTCGATTTCCTCGAGCCTGCTGGTCCCGATGTAGTTCCCCTGCATCGAAATACCGATCGCGGCACCGGTGAAACTGGTGGGCTCCACGAGGATTCCCTCGTTCGCGTTCGACGTAATCACGTTACCGACACCCACACCGCCAACAGTGGTCCGCGCTCCGCCGGCGATACGCACCCCGGCGCCAACGCCTGCACTGCCGTTTTTGCGGATCGTGTTGCCCGACACGACGTTGCCCGCGGCAAGCGATCCTGCTGTAGCGTCGGTGATGTTCACGCCATTGACGCCGCTATTGGCGATCACATTCCCGAGACGGACAAAGTTGCCGACGCTCCGGTCGATCGCGACGCCATCGACTGTGTTGCCCAGAGCCGCATCAAACTCATTCGTGCCGATGTAGTTGGATTCAACCCGTGTCGCCGCGGCGCCGTTCCGCATCGCGACGCCGATCGCATTCCGTCCGATGCGATTACCGGCCGAGATCACCGTTCGGGTGCTTCCATCCACCAACACGCCCGCACGTGCGTTACCGAGATCCGAACTTCCCGCCTCGTCAACGCCGATGAAGTTCGCAAAAATGCTGATGTCGTTCGACGATGCTACCGAGATGCCGTTGCCGCCGACGGTCGGAGCACCGATCTGCCGAGTGATCACGTTGGCCTGCCGAGGCTGCTGGCCGCCGATCGTCTGGAACGCGGAAGCTGTGATCTGAATGCCATCGATACCGTTGGCATCGATCAGGTTGTTCTCGACGATATTGCCCAGATTCGCGTTGGCCGCCCGGGCCCTGGCGATCCTGAGGCCTGAGTTATTGTTGTTGGCGATCACGTTGCTGGCAGCCGCGGTGCCGTCGGGACGCACCGCATTGCGAGTCCCGATCACGTTGCCGTTCACGCCCTCGAGCGAGATCCCGAAGCCGGTGTTGCCGAGATCATTCCCGGCGGCGTCGGTGCCGATGAAGTTGCCTACGATCGCGTTTCCGGTGGATCCATTACGGGCAACGATCCCCGCGTAGGTGTTTCCGCCAATGACATTCGCCGCGAGTTCGTTGACGAGCACCGTACCGATCGTGTTCGTGGTGGAGGTTTGGCCGGTAAGTTCGATGCCGATCTTATTTGCCGAGGGGGTCGTTCCGTCACGTTGCAGCCCGGCGTAGGTGTTAATGATCGTGTTGACGGCGCTGGCGAACTGGATTCCGCTTCCAGTGGCATAGCCGTAGACAGACAGGCCTGTGATACGGCTGTCATTGCTGCCCGGCGCGTAGACCAAGCCGTTGACGACCGACGTGGTGGGGATGGCGGAACCATCGATGCCCACCCGCGGAATCGAGACGGTCTGTTCGACGAGCGTTCCATTGATGTCGAGGGGCTTCGAGATGGCAGGCAGAGCGGCAACGGGCGTGATGACGTCGACGGGATATCCTGCCTCGTCGAACACGACCCGCATGGGTTGGGCCCGAGTCGCACCATTGATGGTTTGCGTTGCGATATTGCTGTTGGAGTACGTGATCATGTTGCGCAGAGCGCCTGTGAACACCGCCGTGTCGCCGGTGCTCGTTACGGCGAAATCCACATACGCCGAACGGCTGTCCAGCCCTGCCTTCAGCGACAAGGTGTCAAGCCACACCAGACCTTCAGTTACTCGGAGGAGCGGGACACCTAACGGTCCGAGAGGCGCGGGAACGGGAAGCGGGGAGAGCGCCGGCCCAGCCGTCAGCGAGATGCTGCCGCCCGAGAATACGCCAACACCTTTCGGCACACCAGGCACGGCGTCGGAATCTAGCCCCACCTCGAAATCATCGAAGTCAACGAAGGTAACATTGCCGGCCAAGGCACTTGCCCGCAAGTTGAAAATGTCGTTTTGAGGTTGGGCAAGGGTGATGCTGCCGCCTACAGCTGTCGCAACAAGATCACCGCTGATGAGCCGTGACGCGGTCTGAGTGATGGATCCCGCCGCGAAGAGGGTCGTCTTCGTGGAATCCGGAACATCGGCGACGGTCGAGACCTCGGCGTTGATCGTAAGACTGCCGTTGGTTGACACCAGTGCGATGTTACCCAGGTTGCCGACCACCCCTCTGCCACCGATCCCGATAGAGAAGCTGTCGGAGTCGGTGTAGGAGACGTTTCCGATCGCATCGATCATCAGGTTCGAGACATTGTTATTCGGTGCAGCCGAAAGATTCACCGTCCCGGTTGCGATGAAGGAAGCATCGTTTCCAATGACCTTGCCCGAAGCGGTCTGCGAGATAGAGCCGTTTGCCGTAAGGGCAATCGTGCCGCCGGCGGCCTGAAGCCCAGACACCGCGAGCGTGCCAACGGAAAAAGTACCAAGCGTCACGGAAGTGTTGTCAAGGATGCTGATGCTCGATCCGGCGAAGGAGATCGCAGCCAGGTTCGCAAACGCACTCGTCGGGCTCGACAGCGTGATGTTGCCCGCCGCCGTGTTGGCAAGCGCGAGAACATTGGACGTGATCGTCACGCTGACGAGATCGGAGATTCCGCTCTTGGCTTGCAATCCGATGGTGCTGCCACCAGCGTCGAGACTGTCAGCTGCTACCAGAAGCGCACCACTGCCGCCCTGCCCCGCCGCAACGTAGATATTCGCACCGGGATCACCACCGGCCGTCGTCACAAGATCCACCAGGTTGGCGACGCCGATTTGGAGGTTACCGGAGGCCGTGAAGGCGAAGGCGCCACCCTGTGTTTGTCCATGAATGATCGCCACATTATTGGCGACTCGGTTGAGAGTGACGCTTCCACCCGGAACCGCACTTGTATCGACTCCCAAGCTGTTTGCGGTGATGGCTCCCGTCACCCTCTGAATAACGTTGCCGCCGCCCACAAGGGTCGTGTCTGCGGATCCTGACGATAGCGTGCCGATCACCGTGATTCCGCCGCCAGCGATGATGGTGATCGCTCCGTTGCTTGTGGAGGTACCTGGCAACGCGAGGGCGATACCGTCGGAATCAACGTAATCGAGAGTCGCCCCGGCTGCGGAATTCGTCGCACGGAACGTGTCGGCGTCGTTGTTCGGGTTGTCGAGCGCGATCGCACCGCTTGTGGTGTTCGTGGCGACGATCGCCGAGGACTGGATGCCCACGCTTGCCGCATCCTGCACGATGCCCGACGCGGCCAAGAGCGTGACAGACTTCGTGAGCGCGGCGATACCTCCTCCCGCCCCAAAATTCACGGCCCCGGAGGTCGTTGTCACCTTCACGTTGCCGCCGGCCTTAATTGCGTCGTCGAAGGAGGTGCCAGTGGTGCCTGCGAGAGTGACGTCGCCTGCCGAGGCGATCGAACCACCGGTGGCTGTCGCGAGCGCCCCGCCCGTGGCAGTGATCGCGACCGCACCCCCGGTCGAGGTGACCGTGCTCTTGAGCGTGACATCGGCTGCCGAAGTGGCGTTGCCTGCAGCGAGCGTGACCGCGGAGCCCTGGACAGCGCCTCCCACCAGCAGGTCATTGATGCTGTTCACGCTCAAAGCGCCACCTGCCGTCAGCCCTGCCTTATTTCCGAATGAGCCGCCCGAAACGACCGTGATCGCCGCCACGGTCGTGACGGCACCATTCAGCGTGGTGACCCCAGTCGACGTGCTGCCAAAGGAGTTGCCTACGATGGCGGCGGTCGTCGTAACGGCGTTGCCGGCCGTCAGACCTACCGCGCCCCCTGCGTTGACCGTTCCGTTGACGATCACGTCGGCAACTGCCCCGGTGGTCTTCGCGACGAAGTCGTTGCCACTGACCACGGGGCCGCCGAAACTCGCCGTGCCGGAGCTGGTCACTGTCACGTCGGTCCCCGCCGTCAGCGGAGTGCCCGCCGCTGCGGAGAATCCGCCGCCTGTGGACGTGGCGGTGATCCGCCCAGTGGTTGCCGTCACCGCCGCACCGGTCTTGAGGGTCACGAACGTGGGGCCGGTGAGCACAACATCCTGGTCCGCCACTACCGCGGCCGCGACACTGACGCCCGCCGTTTTTGCCGTCAGCAACACCGACCCCGTCGCCCCTCCGTCAAGAGCAGCATTCACGGTCAGGCCGCTGCCAGAGAACGCCAGGCCGGCGCCGGCCGTCGAGGCTGAATCGAGAGTGACCGTCCCGGTGGCGGACACGTCGATCTTGCCCGCCCCGCCCGTTGTCAGACCCGTGCCAGCCGGCGCGACGAAGTTGCCCCCAACGAGCAGCGCGATCGAGTCACCCGCACTGATGCCCGCAATGGCGCCAACGGTGGTGAGCGTGAGATCGGAGGCATCGGTATAAGCAACCGACCCGGCGGCGGCATTGTTCGCGATCGCCACCGCGGCCACGTCGTTCGCGCCGGACGTGAGCGTAATGGATCCGCTCGTGTCATTCCGAACGGTCAACGTGTTGCCCGAGATGCCACCCCCAGCCTGCGAAACCCCGTTGGCGGCGGCGAGCGTGACGTTGCCGACAACGGTACTGATATTCGCGGCGATCAGCAGCGGCCGACCGTTGGAATCGATCACGATGTTGCCGCCCGATGCGACCACGCCCGTGCCAGCGATCTTCAGATTATTCGAACCGGCATTGCTTCCCGTGAACGAGATCCCCTTCGCTGCAGCACTAGGAGCCGCGTTATTTTGGATCGCGAGGATAGCGACGTTGTTGCCACCCGTGGCGCGGTCGAGCGTGATATCGCCCTTATCCGCCGTATTGGTAACCGTCAGCGTATCGGCAGTGATCATTGCCCCAGGTGCCTGAGTGATCGCGCCGCCTGAAGCCAGCGTGATCGTCGCCGGCGTACTGAGCGGCGAAGCGAGAGTCAGCGTGCCGGCTCCGGAGCCTTGCGTCGTGATCGAGATGTCGCTTCCCGAGAAGATCGTATTCACGCCGTCGCCAACCGTGAGCGCCTTGCTCGCCGCGTTCACAAAGATGATCCCGCCTCCGCCAAACGCCGTCGTCTCGGCCACGAACGTACCAACCTGGTTGTTCGGCGAGCCAAGGTTGATCAACCGTCCGCCGCCGGCGCCGGTGAGAAGCTTGGCGGTAAACTGAGCGGCTTGAATCGCGCCGTCCGTGGTTTGCGTGAGGTTGTTGGCGGTGGTCACTGACACGTTGTCCACACCGCTATTCGCCGTGAGCCCGAAAGCGCTGCCAGCCACGCCAACCTGCACGGCGTTGGCATCCGTGTAGATGATATTTCCACCAGCCTTGATCGCGACCGAGTCGAGGTCGTTCAGGGCGTTATCTAGCGTGACCGAGCCGCCTGCGGTGAGTGCAAGCGACCTCGCAAGAATTGCTCCATTCTGCTCGACCGTGGCGATCGTATTGAGGACGACATCCTGGCCGTCGGCATTGATCGAGTCGATCTTCGCGAGATTGTTGCCAGCCTTGTTGAACGTGACGCCGCCGCCACTGGCGGTCAGCGAGAACGACGTGGAACCCGTCACGGTCCCGCCGCTTTGGGTGGCGCCGGCATTCGCCGTCAGGCTCAGTACCTGCGCCGTGAGGTTTTGACTGACGTCGAAGGCGGCGTTGGTGCTGATCGTGAGATCCGTGGCGCTGACGCTGCCCGCCAGGGTGATCTTGCCGCCGCCCGTGGAGGTGGAGAGCGTCATCGAGTCCGCCGAGACGGCCGCCGACTGGCCGGCCACGATCGCCAGCGCACTGAGGCTCACCACAGCCTGTTTCAGCGCGGCGGAGGCAAACGCGCCGTCGATGCCCACCGGTGCCCCGGTCGTCACCGTGAGGGTGGTGGGATTGACAACTGCTATTTCACCCGACTGCCCTAGCACAGAGAACAGCGAGTTCCATGTTCCAATTGCCGTAACATTCGTCAAAGCCGTGAGCGTATCGATGATCCTGACCGCAGTGGAGTTCGTGGTTGCCCCTGTGACTTGCACTCCGCTCGCGTAAGGCACGCTCGTGGCAGGATCAATCGGGAAAAATGACTGTCCTGCAAACGTCATCAGGTTGTTCGACTGGTCGTACAGCGAAAAGCCCGCCGTGACGACCGGCGCTGGAGGAGAGCCCGGACCCGGTACCGTGTTATTGAGGAGTACGACGGTGACCGAGTCGTTCGCGGAGTCGTCGGAAACTACTTGAATCGGTCCGCCAGGCATGAACGCATCGATAGTGACCGCCAGCATCGACCGGGCCTCGAGCGGTTCGGTCGCGAGGAGTAGCTGCCCGGGTTTTCGGAAACCGCGAGTGCGCCGCCCGCGTCGGCTCACGCTCGCCCGAGCGGCGGACCGAGGGGCACCAGCGAGTGTGCGCAAGAGATTCCCGATGGGCAGCGACACGATTGAAGTCTCCTCTGAAAGTTTCCGCCGAAATCGCGCCGCCGCGACTCGCAACACGTCAGGCCGTAATACGGAATTCACACCGGATCAGTTCGCGCCAAACCCGCAAGCCGGCCAAAAACCCGATTCCCCGCACTCTAGATCGGCATTTTCTCACGGTCAACGAATTGGCACGGACGCCGCGCGTCGCGGCCACCACAGCACCCCGCACCGCTACAAACCTCATGGTCGCCACCGCCCTGCAGAAATACATGGCCAATGGGCTACCGGCTGGCCGTCAGCTGGGCAAAGGCGGCTTCCCTGACCGCAAGAGCCCGTCCAACCCCGAAACTCGAAGCCGCAAGCGTCCTTTTCGGGGCGCCGGGGCCACCCGAGGCTGTTGGTCGCTCAGTCTGGGCAATCAGCGGCCAATCAGCAGCGACCGGCGCGACAACGAATGGCAGCGGCTGTGCCCCGGCCACCGGCTGCGGCCTGCGGGCCACCGGCTCACGAACGACAGCTGGAAGCGGCACGACGGTGGGGCCCGGAGCCACGAGCAGGTATGCCCCAGAGACCGATCCCGTCGCCGACGCGGAAACCACGGCGCTGAGCGCAGCCGCCGACGGCTTCGTGTAGGCGTCCGCTGCGGCGTAATTCACCGTGTAGCCGAGATCCTGCAGGGACCCCACCGTGATCCGGCTGATCGGCATCGTAACTCCGGGCCGCTCGGCCTCGGACGACATGATCTCGTTGTCGAACAAGCTCTCCCGCCAGTGCGAGCCGTAGGAGCCCTGCCTAGGGACATTTTCCACGGGCACACTCGTCCCCGTGACACCAAAAATGGAGTTGTATTCCGCAAGAGCCCGCGCCCCGACGTAGACAGGATTGCTGGTGCCGATTCCCTGCACGAGGTTCCGCGACTGCCAGAGCGACCCCAGGCCTATGACGTGCCCCATCTCATGAATGATGACATTGGCGAACGTACCGTCCCGTTCCATGCCGGCCACGTCGGCGGAATCAAACTGCATCACGCCAAGGAAGGGGAGCCCTGCTGAATCCCCACGAAATTCCCGCGGCCCGGCCTGACCCAGCGTTCCACCCGGCCCGTCGATGGCGGGTGCCGTGGCCGTGATCTCGAGATCGTCGATCAATCGCCCCTGATAGGTCACGTCGGGCAGGTCAACGGTGATGATCCTCGACCACCGGGCCGCAGCCGTCTGGAAGACCTGCTTTTGTGCGGTGGTCAGCGAGTTGTCGGGGAACGTGACCGTAATCTGGAATCCGGCCGCCCCGGGGGGCGGCGTCGGCGTGGTGGGCGGGGCATTGCTGTCGTCGTTGACGATCGTGCCGGTGGCCGTCGCGGTGGTGATGGTGAGACCGACCGGGTTGCTGAGGGTGATGGTGAGCGTCTCGTCGGCTTCCACCCGCGTGTCGCCGACCACCCGCACGTCGACGGTCTTCGATTTCTCGCCTGCCTTGAACACCGCCGTCCCCTTGGCGGCGAAGTAGTCCTCACCGGCGATTGCCGTGCCGTTGGAGGTGGCATAGGCCACGCTTGTCTGCTGCGTCGCGGCCGAGGCGAGCGTGAGCGTGAATCGCATGACGGGCGTGCCAAAGTGGCCCTCCGTGACCGACGCATTCCCGACGGTGACCACTGGGCCCGAGGCAGCGGTGTCGTCGTTGGTGATCGTCACCGTTCCGGCGACGTTCGTGACCGCCGTACCGTTCACCGAACTCACCTGTACCGTAAAAGTCTCGTCCGGCTCGACCACCGTATCGCCCACGATCGAGACCGATACCGTGCCCGTCGTGGAACCTGCGGGGATCGAGAGGTTGCCCGTGGCGGCGATGAAGTCGCTGCCGGCCGCGGCCGTGCCCGCGACCGTCCGATAAGCGATCGTGGTGGCCCCGGTCGCGGCGGCGGCGAGCGTGAACGTGACCTGCGCCGATTTTGTCCCCGTGTTGCCCTCGGCGACCGTGACATTCGCGACCGACACGGTGGTCGAGGAGCCGGCGTTGCCGAGGAGCAGGTCGAGCGACTTTCGCGCGTTGACGCGGCCGCCCGTGGCGACGAACTGGGTGAGACTGGCGACTTTGTCGACGCCGTTGAGGATCGCAGTGCGGATTTCCGCAGCCGTTGCAGAGGGCTTGGCCGCCTTGAGCAGCGCGGCCAGGCCCGTCACGTAGGGGGCGGCCATCGACGTGCCCTGCTCGAAGCCGTAGGTGTTGTTGGGCAGCGTGCTGAGGATTCCCCGAGGATCAGACGCGCTGCTCATCGAGCCGCCGGGAGCTCCGACGTCGATGCTCGTCCTGCCGTAACTTGAATAATAGGCGCGGGAATCGTTGTTGCCCGTGGACGCGACGGCGATGATGTTTGCGAGGTCGTAGTCGGACGGATAGTTGTGCACGCCGCCGTCGTTGTTGCGATTCGAGTTGCCGGCAGCCGCGACGAGTAGAATCCCGGCCGAGTTCATGAGCGCAATCGCATCGCGATCTTGCTGCATCGGCGGCCCGTAATAGCCATAGCTCGCATTGGCGGCCACGATATTCACGCCATACGTCTGCTTCAGCTCCACGAGCTTTGCCATGGCGGCAAGACTGCCCACCAAAGACCCGTTCGAATCTGCGATCTTCATCGCGATGATCGACACGGTCTGGTTGATACCGGAGATGCCGATGCCGTTATTCCCCTTGGCACCGATGATTCCGGCCACATGGGTGCCGTGCCCCGCCTCGTCCGAATCGTCGAGCGGGTCGGCATCGCCGTCACCGGTGTCGTAGCCGTTCACACCCACGACCGAAGCCGGAATGTTCGCCGGCCTGATCCACATGTTCGGGGCCAGATCTGGATGCCGATAATCGACACCCGTATCCATGACGGCCACCACGGCGGCCTGCGAGCCCGTGGTGATGTCCCACGCCGACAGAGCGCTCATGTCGGCTCCGACCTTGCCGCCGTTCTGGCCCGTATTGCTCAGGGCCCACTGCTGGTTGAAACTCGGGTCGTTGGGGGCCGCTCCGAGAAGCCGTGCAGCGCCGCTGGAGGGCAGGTTTACGGTGGAGAACGTGGCCGCCGGCTTGTCGCGGACAATGCTCGGCTCAACGTAGAGCGCCTTGTTGGCCGTCGCCCACGATGACACGTTTTGAAGCGATACCCCAGGGGCCGTCACCTGCTGGAATCCGTAGCCCAGCGACTTCACCGTCCAGCCCGGGGGGACGTTCGGCGAGGCGTACGCGTCGTCGAGCGGCGTTGCCGTGCCCCGCGTGTTGGTGGCGAGCATGCGGATGACCCACGAGTCTTGGACGGCCTGGACGGCCTGCCCCTGCCACGAGAGCGACGTGATCGCGTTACTGGCCGAGAGGAGCCGACGCTGCTCGAGGCCCTCCATATACAGAAGGGCCGATCGGCTCCGCCCCGAAACGGCCTGTGCGGACCAACGACCGGCAAGACGACGAAGACGTCGCTTTTGCATGGAGAAACCCCTTGTTGACGGTGGGGCGCGCGGAGTCTTGGCCGGCCCACCGTCGTGCCTGGAACTATCGACAGAACTGTACTGCTCCAACGGGGGGGCGGTCAACGATTCGGCAAGGTCGGCCCAACCCACCGGGGCGAGAAGCGTTGTTGCCCCCGTGTCCAGAGCGGCCGGTCTTCCAAACGACCGAAAAGTTGAAACTTCCCCGCCGTTAGGGGATAGTTCTCCTTTTCCGATACCCCGTCATCCGATGTGAGAAGGGGGGTGCGGCTTGAGGAGGAGTTTCGGACTCCCGCAAAGCTGCGATGGCCGGCCCGCCTCGGGAGGTGGCGTCGGTTTTCGGGGGTCGACATGCAGAAGCGGAGCCTTGGAATGAAGCGTCGAATCAAGCGTGTGGCGAGCAACCGGGGTCCGTGGCGCACGTCTGCGCGAGGACGGCATTCGTCCCGCACGCGACTCGACCGCCAGCGGCGGCGGAAGTCGGCCCTCAGGATCGAGAAGCTGGAAGGCCGGGCGATGCTGGCCAACTCGCCGCCGTCCGGGGCTGACGCCACGCTCACGCTTCTCGAAGACAATACGCTCACATTCTCAATCGGCGATTTCGGGCTCAGTGACGCTAGCGACACGCCGCCCAATAACCTTCTCGCGGTGAAGATCACTACGGTGCCCAGCCTGGGAACACTGACACTTGAAGGCCTGAACGTGACGGCGGGCCAAGCGATCACTAAGGAGGTTATCGAAAGCGGAAAACTCGTCTACACGCCCGTGCCGAATGCAAACGGGCCGAACTACTCGTCATTCACCTTCCAGGTGCAGGACGATGGCGGCACCGCGGACGGCGGTGTTGATCTCGACCAGTCGGCAAACACAATCACATTCAACGTGACGGCAGTGAACGACCCGCCGGCCGGCACGGACAAGACCGTTACGATCAACGAAGACACCGCTTACACCTTCTTGACGTCTGACGTCGGGTTTAGTGACGCTAGCGACACTCCGCCCAACAACCTTCTCGCGGTGAAGATCACTACGGTGCCCAGCCTGGGAACACTGACACTTGACAGCCTGCCAGTGACGGCGGGCCAAGCGATCGCTAAGAACGTTATCGAAAGCGGAAAACTTGTCTACACGCCGGTGGCGAATGAAAACGGGACGAACTACTCGTCATTCACCTTTCAGGTGCAGGACGATGGCGGCACCGCGGACGGCGGTGTCGATCTCGACCAGTCGGCAAACACAGTCACATTCAACGTCACGGCAGTGAACGACGCGCCCGTGCGCACGGCCGGCAGCCCAACCGAGATTGTGGCAATCGAGGATAGCAGCAACCCAACAGCGGCGACCCTCGGGCTCTCGACTTTGACTTACGGCCCGGGGGGCGGTGGCGACGAGGCGTCGCAGACGCTGACATTTCAGGTGACAGCGATCCCGTCGTTCATCACGCTCTTCAAGGCTGATGGCTCTACGCCCGTGAGTTTGAACGAGACACTGGATCAGACCGCGATTCAGGGGCTCAAGTACAAGACCGTGCCAAACGCCAACGGTAAAGGCGACGTGAAGTGGACGGTGGTGGACAACGGTAGCAACACGGCCCCCAGCTCAAACAGGCTGACTCAAAGCCTTTCGGTCACTGTGACAGCAGTGAACGATGCGCCGATCGGCACGGACACGACCGTGCCGATCAACGAAGACACCACGTACACCTTCTCGGCGTCCGACTTCGGGCTCACCGACCCTAATGACTCACCGCAAAACACACTTGGAAAAGTCAAGATTGCGACATTGCCCTTCGCGGGACTCCTGACTCTTTCTGGAGTTGCTGTGAGCCCCGGTTTTGAAGTGCCGGTGGCTGCCATAGGCAATCTCAGGTATCGGCCAGCGGCTGAAGCCAACGGGACGGCGTACGACTGGTTCAGGTTTCAAGTGAGAGACGCCGGTGGAACTGCCAACGGTGGCGTTGATCTCGATACCGTGGAACGAACGATCACATTCGACGTCACAGCCGTCAACGACGCGCCTGTGCGATTGTCTGGATCTCCCCTTCCCATCACTGTCGACCAAGACAGCCAAAATGCCACCGCCGTGCCGCTCGGACTCGTGGAGCTCGCATACGGAACGGGCGGTGGTGAGGACGAGACGTCGCAGACGCTGACATTTGAGGTGACAGCGATCCCTTTGTTCATCACCCTCTTTAAGGCCGACGGCTCCACGGCCGTGACGCGGAACACGAAACTGACCAGCGTTGAGCTTCAGCGGCTCACGTATAAGACGAACCCAAACGCCAGTGGCACAGGACCCGTTACGTGGGCCGTCGTCGACGGTGGCAAAAATGTGTCTCCGAATTCGAACACGCTCGAACAGAGCCTGCAGGTGACTGTTCGTGCTGATGATACAGCGCCTTTAGCTCCGCAGAGCCCCGCCCTGGATCCCAACAGCGACTCCGGCGTGAATAGCGACTCCAAGACAACCGTGACCAGACCTACGCTTACCGTCGTCGGTCCCCAAGATGCTGCGAGCCTGACTTTCAACCTGATCAATACCGATGCAACTCCGAGCACGATCACGTTGGTTGCCTCACGTGACGACGGTACAGACACCTGGCGTGCCAAGCCAGTTGCAGACCTGGCCGTCGGAGTCTGGTCAGTAACTGCGAAGGCAAAAGATTCGGCGAATAATGAGTCGCCGAGTTCGGCCTCTCTCTTGCTCAAAATCGAATCGGTACCGGCCAGCCCGTTCGATTTAGATCTTGCCGCTGCGAGCGACAGCAGTGACGGCAGTATTGGGAGCGACTCGGACGACATCACGAAAGTGACGACGCCACAGTTCAAAGGCAGCGCCTTCGGCGGTGCGAAAGTTGAAGTCTTCGCAACCGGAGTCGGTGGATCCGCGGTTTCGCTGGGCACCGCTTCGGCCGACGGCATCACCGGAGCCTGGCAGCTGATTCCCATATCGTCAAAGGCCCTCGCCCACGGTATCTACGATATCTCCGCCACCGCGACCGACGCATCTGGGAATACAAGCGCGGCCTCCTCTCCGCCCTTGAAGGTGACGATCGACATCCAGCCTCCGGCCGCCCCTTCGAAGCCGGAGTTGCTTCGCGCAGACGATTCCGGCAACGATAACGACGGTATCACAAACGTCGCACAGCCGCGATTTACGGGTACGGCGGAGCCGGGAACGGCGTTGTCCCTTTGGGCGACTGACCCGAACGGCGTCGAGCAGGAAGTGGGCCGAGGGACGGCCTCAGTCACCGGTAGTTGGACCATCCAGGCGGCTGGGGTCGGCGAAACCTCCTTCTCATTCACCAGCGGCAAGTGGGAGGTGCGAGCGCGTGCCACCGACGCAGCTGGCAACCCGAGCCCGATGTCCCAGCCACTGAGCGTGGAGATCGTGGTCGCCACAGTCGCGAGCCCCACGATTGCGCTAGCCTCGTCGAGCGACTTGGGAATCTACAACAACGACGGCGTCACGAACGTGAAGACTCCGACGTTTCTCGGCACCGCACCGGCTGGCACAACGGTCTCGGTCTTCCGTCTGCCGTCATCATCGTCGGTGCCGGAGATGATCGGCACGGTAGTTTCGGACAAGGACGGGAATTGGCTGATGCCGTTCGGTAGTGCCGTGGTTCCGTTCACCGACGGCATCTATACGATTACCGCAACGGCCACCGACACTTCGGGAAACGTCAGTGATCCGCCGGCCACGCTCGAGACCGGCCTCACCATCGACACTCAGGCTCCTCAACTCCAAACCCTGGCAGCGGCTACGGGGCCTGCAAACCAGCCAGTGTCGCAGGTCGACGTCACGTTTGACAACGAGGTGTTTGGGCTCGCCGCGGCCGACTTCGAGCTCTCGGTGATGATCAACGGGACCAGCCGGACGATCTCGCTCGCGGGCACGGCGACGGTACGCCCGGAATCGGTTGGACAGGGCGACGATAACTGGTTGATTGCCGATCTCGCCCGGCTCACGGGTGCGACCGGAACCTACTCGCTCACGCTCAACCAGATCCGCGTCGCTGCAGGGAAGAGTCTGGCCACCGACCGGGCGGGCAATCCTCTCGTCTCCTCGGCCACGTCGGCCACCTGGACCACCGACACCACCGCGCCAAAGGTGACGTCTCTCAAGGCGAATGCGACGCCCACACCAGCGACGACGTTGTCTCCCTGGAACACGGGGGTCTCGTCGGTGGACATCGTCTTCGACGAGGATGTGACGGGAATCGATCCGGACGACTTTACGCTCGTCCGTGACGGCACGCCTGTGTCATTGGCGACGGCAGCCGTGATCGGATCCAACAAGAGTTGGCGGCTTAATAATCTTTCCGACCTGACCACTACAGGCGGGAACTATACGCTCACGTTAAAGGCGGCTGGATCGGAAATCGTGGACAAGGCCGGCACCGGCAACCTGCTGTTTGCCGACGCGGCGACGTCGTGGCGGATCGACAAGACGGCGCCGGAGGCGACGTTCGCGGCCGTCGCAACCCCGCGAGCCACCCCCGTCGACTCCATCACGCTCACGTTCACCGAGGCGGTGACCGGCGTCGAGCGAGGGGATTTCATGCTTAAGCGGGACGGCTCTCCCATAGCTCTGACGTCGGTGACGCTGTCGCCGACCAGCGGCACGGGATCGATATACGTCCTCAGCGGACTGCTCGGATTCACCCGCGTTGCTGGCAGCTACGAGTTGTCGTTCAGGAACGATACCGGCACGAAAGTGACCGACGCCGCCGGCAACCCGATGGCCACGAATCCCACCGCTCTGACCTGGACGGTGGACACGACGTCGCCGACGGCCACGATCGTGCAACCCACGCCGAGCCTTCGCACCACGGCAGTCACTACGCTCAGCGTGACGTTTTCAAAGCCCGTGAACGGCGTTGACGTCGGCGACTTTAAGCTCACCCGCAACGACGTGACGGTACCCCTCGCCGGCGCCTCCGTAAGCGGTTCGGGAGCGTCATACACGCTCACCATTCCCGGGGCGGCCACCACCCCGGACGGCACCTACGCTCTCACTCTCGCGGCCACCGGCTCCGACATCGCGGCTACCGCCGCCCCCAACAACCCGCTTGTGGCCAACACGACCACGACATGGACGATGGACGCCACGAAGCCGGGCGTGGTCTTGAACGTGAACAGACGGACCGTTTCCAAGATCACGGTGCGAGCGGTATTCAGCGAGACCGTGACGGGCTTTGTCGCCACGAACCCAAATGACGTCACGATCTCAGGCGGCACGATCGGCAACCTGAGGAACGGTACTCTTATCGGCCGCGAATACCTCTTCGACATCACGCCGACGCCCGGCAATCCAATCCTGCCCATCACGCTGACGGTGGAGGCTGGCGCGGCCAACGACACAGCCGGCAACTCCAGCACGGCGAGCACCGCGTTGCGGATCGTCAGCGACACGACGCCTCCCACCGTCGTGCTCACCGCGCCGGCGGTCACGAACCAGAGCCCGTTCGCCGTCACCGCCACCTTCAGCGAGCCGGTCACCAACCTCACGACCGCAGGCGTTGTCGTCACCAACGGGACGGCCGCCAGTGTGACGGGGAACGGGACGACATGGACGATCCACGTGACCCCGGCGGCCACAGGCCCCGTTACCGTGGCCCTCGCAGCGGGCGCCGCCAAGGATGGGTCGGACAACCTCAGCCTCGCCTCGAACACCGTGCAGGCAACATACGACAATGTTTCCCCAACCGTGATCCTCAGCAGTCTCTCCGGAGACCCGACCCGTGCTAACACGATCCTCGTCGCCGCCATCTTCAACGAGGATGTGACTGGGGTCACGGCCGGCGACCTCACGGTGACGTCGGGCGCCGCCACGGTTGTGGGCGTCACCGGGAGCGGGCGCGAATACACTTTTCAGGTCCAACCGGCCGCTGACGGCCCCATCGGACTGCGAATAGTGAAAGACTCGGCGACCGACGCCGCGGGCAACGGCAACACGGCATCGAACGCGCTCGCCATCAAGTCTGACCGCACGCCGCCAAAGGTCGTGTCGATCACGGGGCCCGTGAATGGAAATGTGACAATCACGCTCACCGAGGAGGTCCGTGGATTCGACATCTCCGATCTGCTGCTCGCTCGCAATGGGCAGAGCCTGTCGCTCAACGGCGCAAGGCTGACGGGGCCGAGTGGCACGAACAACACGACCTGGACCCTTGCCCTCGGCACCCTCGTCTCCGTCGGCGGGCAATACCGGCTTCAGATCGCGGCGTCGAAGGCTGGCATCGTCGACCTCGCCGGTAACGCTCTGATAGATGATCGGGCGTCCTCGTCCACCGGGCTGATTTACGACTTTACAGCCGACACCTCGCCCCCGATCGCAACGTTCAAGGCACTGCCTTCCCTTACAAACACCCCGCTCTCTACGGTCGATCTGACATTCAATGAACCGGTTTCTGGCGTGGATCTCACCGATTTCACGCTGACACTGGACGGTGTTTCGGTAGGACGACTAAGCACACTGTCGGGCGTTTCGCTGACGCCGACGAGCGGGCCATCAGCCACCTACACGATCGCTGGCCTCGCACCCTTTACGGGCATCGCGGGCCGCTACACGCTTCAGCTCGTCGCGACAGGCTCGGGGATCACCGATGTGGCGGGGAATGCTCTCCTTGCCGCGGCGAATACCAACTGGACGCTTGATCTGACGCCACCAACTGCGACGCTTGGGCCGGTCGCCACGATTGTGTCCGGACCAATCTCAGCCGTGCCGGTGAAGTTCTCTGAGATGGTGAATGGGGTGGACGTGGCGGACTTCACGCTGACCCGCAATAACGCCACCGTACCCCTTGTCGGGGCGAATCTTGTCGCCAACGTGCCGGGAACCTCGTCGTTTCAACTCGCAAACCTGTCCTCACTGACGGCGGCGCCAGGAAACTACACGCTCACGCTACGGGATGCCGGAACCGGCATCGTCGATGCCGCAGGAAACCTGTTGGCCACGCCGGTTTCCGTGTCGTGGCAAAACGCCGGTTCCCAGTCGTCAAATTCGCTCACGGGAGTGTTCGGCCCCGTCACACCGAACCCCCGGACGGTTCCCGTCGTGGGCGTCGAACTCAGCTTTTCATCAGCCGTCACCGGTGTCGGCCCTGAGGACTTCAAGCTCAGTCGCACCACCAATGGAACGAAAACATCCATTCCGACCACGGGACTCATCGTGACTGGTTCGGGTGTATCTTGGTCGGTCAGGGGCCTCGCCGACCTCACCCAGACGCCCGGCGAGTATGTGCTGCGACTCGCCGCTGCCGACTCAGGGATCATGACATCCACTGGCGAGGGCCTGAGTGCCGCTGTCGTCACGTACTGGAAAACACTTCCGACACCGGCGGCCCCGACGGCATTGATTACGCTCGACACGCCACCGTCGGTCGGCGCGGCTTTCAACTCCGTAACGATCACCTTCAACAAGGACGTCTCTGGTGTGAAACTGTCCGATTTGGTGCTCCTCCGAGGGACGGTGCCCGTGAGCCTGGTAGGCACCTCACTCACCCAACTCTCGCCGTCAACGTATCGCCTCAGTGGGCTCGCGCCGATTGTTGCTGGGGCAACGTCATACGAACTGCAACTCGTCGCCGGAGGATCGGGGATTGTCGGAACCGACGGCTCCGCGTTGCAAAGTAATGCGAGCGTGACCTGGGTCCAAGGACTTGTCTCGCTTCGGGCTGCCTTTTTGGGGCTCGACGGATCGACGACAGCACCGGTGGCCGCGACCAAACTGCGGTTCAGCGAGTCGGTGCGCGGCGTGGACGTGAATGACTTCGTACTCACGGTGGACAAGGGCGACGGCTTCGGACCGCAAGTCGTGTCGCTGCGCGGCGTGAGCGTGACCGGCAGCGGTACTTCATGGACCGTGACCAACCTCGGTGGGCTCCAGGCGTCGTCGGGGAGATACGTACTGCGGCTTACAAAAGCCAATGGGGATATCCGAACCAGTGCCGGACGTAACCTCGCGGAGGACGCCACAGTCGAGTGGACACTGATGTGACTCCCGGCGTAGCGGCCTCCCTAACGCTGCTCAGACAACATGCACTCGGTCGGCAACGGTGATCCGCCCAGGCACCGTCGGATCGAGCATCGCTGTGTTCACCCCCAGCCGGTAGAGGTGGCTCCACCCCGAGACGTCCACGGTGGCAGGGAGCGTCCGCCGCCGCCAGGCCTCGAAGACGTCGCGGAACTGCTCCGTGACCGCCCCCGTGCGGCTGTCGCGGCTCGGCACCACGCAGCGGCGGCAGACGTTGGTCGCCTGAAATCGGACGTCGCCGATCGAGAATGCCCGCGGCTCCGGCGGCGGCAGGTCGGCGTAGGGATCGGCGGGCAGATCAGAAGGAAGTTCACCAGGCGACGGCTGCAACTCCGGCCGCGCCGGACTTGCGAGCGAGTCTTCCCAAAAGGCGGCGCACTCGCCCACCTCAAGATTCGCCCGGAACCAGCGACGACACTCGTCGACGTCGAGGCGAAACCACTTCGCCACCTCGGCGAGCGTCGCCGTGGAAATCACCGTGGGCCCCGCGGCCTCGCGGTCGTCCGGAAACCCGCCGTCGGCCCGCTCCACCAACAGCACCGGCTGCCCGAAGACCTCCGCCAGCCAGCCACACGGCCCATCGGGCCCCGGTACCAGCGGAAATGTGTCGGCCGCGAGCCCCGCCAGCCGTTCGATCCCGGGAATCGCCCGGGCCGCCACCGCCGCCGGATCGATCGCGAGCAATGGCTTGCGGTTCTCGAAACTATCGCCGAACGTCTCGGCCGCACAGGTTCGCCGATTCGGCTGTGCCTCATCGGCTCGGTCGCATGCGTTTTTGTTCATCGAACGTCTCGGGATCTCGATGTATCGAAGCCTGCCAGCGACTACGATCTCAGTGAGTTGAAACGCGCCGTCGAGGCGGCTGGATTGTCGTTTGATCCCAAGACAACGCTCGCCCCTGAGAAGCCCTATGTACAGCTGGTCGAGGCAGGCCCTGTGCAGGTCGGAACGTTCGAGCCGGTGCTCATGGAACGCCTCGGAAGATTGGAGCTCTACCGCCCTCCGATCGAGCATCTGATCGCTTCGAAACTGGTCCGTGGCGATGCTAGAGATGTAGAAGACGTGATCTTTCTTGCCGGAAAGTATCGCCCCGACATGACGACCGTACGCAACGTCATGGAAACCTTTTCGAATCCAGGCAGAAGACAGGCTCTGGAAAACCTGGTTTTTCTCGAGATCGCCCAGAGCGACGATGTCGATACATAATTGCCAACGAACGAGAGGCTGCGATGACTCCGCGTGAACAGGAACTGATTGCCCGCGAAATGCTCGAGCATCCCGCATTGCTGGGTATTCGCTTGAAGGAGAAGCGGTGGGGTGAGGTCGCGGCACTCGTGCGGTATGTGAAAGACGACGTGCCGATCGACTTGGCGATGACGGACCCTGCGCTTTACAAGACGCTGCGGGATCAGATCACACTGTTGAGGCTACGAGGAGTTGGCTCACTCAACCTTGCAAAGCTTGAAGCCCTTGCAGCGATGGATGGTCAGGGCTAGTCACATCGCAGAGCCTACTGCGAGCGAACCGTGATGATGCCCCCAACACCAACTGTCCCCGCTTTGTCTTGAAAGATGGTGTTGACCCCCAGCCGGTAGAGGTGGCTCCACCCTGAGGCGTCGACTTTGGCAGGGAGCGTTTGCCCCCGCCAGGCCTCGAAGACGTCGCGGAACTGTTCCGTGACCGCCCCCGTGCGGCTGTCGCGGCTCGGCACCACGCACCGGCGGCAGACGTTCGTGGCCCGGAATTGAACGTCGCCGATCGCAAACTCTCGGGGCTCCGGGGGCGGCAGGTCGGCGTAGGGATCCGTGGGCAGATCGGGAGAGAGATCGCCCAGGGACGGCTGCAACTCCGGCCTTGCCGGACTCGCGAGCGAGTCTTCCCAGAAGGCGGCGCAGCCGCCGACCTCGAGGTTCGCTCGGAAGCGCCGCCGGCACTCGTCAACGTCGAGGCGAAACCATCTCGCCACCTCCACGAGCGTGGCCGTGGAAATCACCGTGGGCCCCGCAGCCTCGCGGTCGTCCGGAAACCCGCCGTCGGCCCGCTCCAATAACAGCACCGGCTGCCCGAAGGCCTCCGCCAGCCAGCCACACGGCCCGTCAGGACCCGGTACCAGCGGAAACGTGTCGGCCGCGAGCCCCGCCAGCCGCTCGATCGCGGGAATCGCCCGGGCCGCGACCGCCGCCGGATCGATCGCGAGCGTGATCACATTGGCCCCGAGCCGCGGCACGCCCCCCGCCGCCGTGGCGTCGCTTCCTGCAAGGTCCCCGAGGTCATACTCCGCCCGGATCGCATGCAGGAGCGGCGATCGCTTGGCATTGAGGACACGCCCCTCCATGTCGACCAGCTGCCAGCGGCGGTCGTGCTCGAGTCCACCCGCCGGCAGCACGCGGGCCGTAGCCACATCGACACCGTCGAGGCTCTTCACCGGATAGATCGTGATCCGATCGAGCGTGGACATCCGTACGGGCTGAATGACGGCATCCCCAGAGACGTCAGGCGATCCGATCGGAATCCTGGACCGGCGCATCCGGCACTGCGGCCAGGTACTGATCGAAGGCTTCCCGACGACCGGCAGCCGCTTCGGTTCGCAGGTAGTCCGTCGTCACGAGCACGGCCAGTTTCTCGCCCGCAGCCGTCGCCAAGAACTGCTCGACCGAGTAACCCTCGACGGCGGCCAGCGCCTCGATGCGCTTCAAGAGGGACTCCGGCAGATTGACCGTGACCGTACTCATGTCGCACCCCTGACCAGTCGCAAGAACTCGCGCGGCGTCATCACCTGCACACCAAACGCATCCGAACCGCTGAAATCCTGAACGTTGTGCGTGACGAGCAGGCGACAGCCGGCCGCCACGGCCAACTCCAGTACCATGTCGTCGTCGGGATCGACCAGACATGGTCGCCAGAGAAAGTATATCGGCTGCAGATGACAGAACCCGGCCAGGTATCGCAAAAAGCCAGCCGCCTCGGCGGAAGTGAGCTGCGGAGGGCGATTCTCGGGTCGCGAAAGGGCGTCCATCCACTCCGCATACAGGGCCACCGACAGGCAGACTTCGAACCGCCCCAAAGGCATCGACCGAATCAATTCGTGGCTCGCACCACGGCTCGAACGGGATGCGGCGACGAGGACGCTCGTATCGAGGACGACCCGCACGGCAGCCCTCACATCCGGAAGTTGAACGTCTGCCAGAGGAGCCGCAGGAGCCACTGGCCGACCGTGCGGCTGCCCACTTGGATTCGCGCGGTGCCCCGCATGCCCGGGATGAACACGGCCTCCGCGTCGTCGAGCGTCATCAGGGCCTCGTAGCTCGTCGAGATCGGCACCTCCCGGCCCGATGGGTCGGTCTCCGTCGGCACCTGGCCTCCCGCCTTCACCGACAGCCGCTCCGAGCCCGCCTCGATGTGGGTCTCCGCAATCTGATCGACCGTGCCCGTGAAGGTCTGCCACGGAAACGCGCCGAGCTTGAGATCCACCCGCTGGCCCTCCGCGATGAACTCCATCTCGCTCTGGTCGACCACCATCACCGCCTCGAACCGCTCCGGCTCACCCACCATGCAGAGCACCGTGCCCTCCTGGAACGTGGCCCCGAGGTTGCGCTCGTCGAGGGCATTGCCCGTCCAGGTCGGGAGCTTGCCCGGCGCTTCGGGCGGCTGCTTGAGGCTCGCCGGCGGCAGGACGACGCCGTCGCGGGGGGCCACGAGCCGGAGGTCCTGCCGGTCTTTCCGCTTACGGTCGAGCTGCTCGCGGGTGCTCGCGAGCGACTCCGACACCGTGCCGATCTCGAGGCCCGCCGCCGGATCGCTGAACCGCTCCCGCTGCAGGCTCTTGAGCCGGCTTTCGTATTGCGTCGCCTTGCCCTCCAGGTCGGCGATCTCGAGGTCGAGGTCGACGTTGGCCAGCCGGGCGAGCTCGTCGCCCTTGCGGACCACCGCTCCCGGCTGCACCGCCAGGCTCACGAGCCTGCCGGGCACCGGCACATAGACCGTCTCCTCGCCGCGGGGCCGCAGCTCCGTGGCGCACCACACCCGCTGCGGCAGCGGGATGAGCGCGATGCCCCCGAGCACCCCCGCCGCCACCGCCGCCGTCACCAGCATGTTCAACGACTTCACTTCGTCGCGCCTCCCGGGGATTGTGAAGAACTTGATGATTCCCTGGAGCGGCCGGATCACCAGGCCCCAGACCGCGCCCATGGCCATGACTTGCCCCAGCACCTCGAGCCGGTAGGGCTTGAAGACGTTCCAGACGAAGAGAAAGATCGACGCCGTCACCATCCAGCCATAGAGGCTCGAGGCCACGGCGTAGAGGGCGAAGAGGCCGAGCTTCCGCTGCGGCAAAAACGGATCATCCTGCTGCTTGATGCCCAGGCACCACCGCGACGCGGCCCGCTGCAGGATCGTGTTGGCCTTCTGCCGGAGGTTCGGGATCTCCAGGATGTCGGAGAGGATGTAGTAGCCGTCATAGCGGAGCAGCGGATTAGCATTGAACAGAATCGTCGACACGCTGGAGACGAACATCACGTCGAGGCAGAGCTGGTTGAACACGCCCGGATGCGAGTTCCACCAGAGGTAGGTGGCGATCGAGGCGATGATCACCTCGACATACATCCCCGCCGCCCCGATCGCGGCCCGCTTCCATTTATTCGGCAGCATCCAGCTGTCCGACACGTCGCAATAGAGGCAGGGCGTGAACACGAGCAGCATCACGCCCATCTCATGGCACTCGCCACCGTAGTGCTTGCAGGAGAGCCCGTGGCCGAACTCGTGGAGGACCTTCGTGATGCCGAGCGCCACGGCGAGGTAGAGCCAGTTGCCGGCCGCGAAAAACTGGTGAAACTCCGGCAGCTTCGAGCGAAAGATGTCGAAGTTGACGAGCACGAGCAGCACGGCGCTGGCGACGAACACGAGCGCCGCCGCGATCGCCGGCGGCGAAAACAGCCAGCCGAACCAGGGATCGAGCCACGCGAGCAGCCGGTCGGGGTCGATGCCACGAAACCGCATCGACATGATGTTGGCCAGCCACGCCATCCACTGCTTCCAGATCCGCTGCCGCCGCCGCTCGAAGAGCTGCGGCCCCTGCCCCGGCCGATCGCCGATCACGAGCCCGCTGCGGTGCAGCGTGGCGATGAACCGCGAGAGCTCGTCGACCGTGATTCGCCGCGGCGGAAACTTCTCCTCGAACTGCTCCTTGAGGGCATCGAGGCTCGTGCGGCCGTCGAGCATCTCGAGCAGGGCATACTCCTCGGGCCGGAACCGGAAGTAGTGGAGCGAGATCGGGTCTTTCACCACCCACCACGCCTGCCCCTGGTAGACCTGCCGGTTGACGACGAGATCGCCACGGCGACGGAGGGTCACGCCGCGGGTCGTGCTCGAACGAAAGGCGTCGGCGGTCGACATACGGGGGAGTCCGTGGTTCCGGGACCGCTCAGCGGCTGGCTGGCTGTTCGGAATGGATCGTCATCGTGGCGGTCTGGCCGGCCCGCAGCAGCCATTCATCGGACCCGGGCGACTTGCGGTTGGGGACTTCGGCGAAGACGCGGTAGTCGCCGCCACTCTCGACGAGCGGACTGACGAACGAGATCCGGCCCTCGAACGTCTCCTTGCGATTGTTGGCGAGCGTGACCTCGACCGTCGCCGGCTTGCCGCGGACCTGCTCGGGATCCCACTTGGCGGCATCGACGTAGCCCTCCACGCGGAGCTTGTCGGTGCGGACGATGTGGGCCAGCGGTGCCCCCACCTGCATCCACTCCCCCAGGTTGCCCTGCACGTCGACCACCTCGCCGTCGAGGGGCGACGTCACGAGCCGGCGCTTGATGTTGATGTCCGCCGTCTTTACCTCCACGTCCTTGGCCCGGGCGGCAAGATCGGCGAGCGTCCGCTCGAGCTGGGCCTGCTCGATCTGCAGACCGCTCTTCTCCCATTCGAGCCGCAGCCGGTCGCGCTCCACGTCGGTGACCGAACCGGGCACGTTCTTGTGCGACTGCTCGGCCTTCTCGGAGGCCTTCTGGGCCACGGCCTGCGCCTTCTGCGAATACCGCACGTCGACGTCGCTCCCGGCCTTGGCGATGGCCTGATCGTGCTCGGCCTGTGCCCGGAGCTTGTCCATCTGCGGCTGGTCGTCGTTGATGCGGGCGATCACCTGCCCAGCCGTCACCCGGTCTCCGGCCTTGACCGCCATCTCGACGAGCAGCCCGGCTTCGCCGGCCGAAAGCTTCGCCTCGTCGATGAGCGACACGAGGCACCGCTCCAGCACCGGGCCGCTGCCGCCCGGCTCCGCCGCCACGCACGTGGCGATCGAGGACGCGGCGGCGAACAGGGCGATGGTCGCGAACATTCTCATCGGTCTGACACTCCTTCTCGATGCCGGCCGGCTCACCAGAGCCGGAACAGGATCTGGGTCTGGATGAACGAGAGCACATCGTGGAACCAGACATACCCGAGCGACCGCTTGCCGCACGCGATCCGCGCCGTCACGCTCGCCCCCGCGCCGAGTTCTTCCTTGTCGTGCCGCGTCGGGTCGATCGTGACCCGGACGAGGACCGTGTTGCCCTCCTCGCCGCGGACCTCCGCCTGTTCGTGGATCTCCTTGACCGTGCCCCGGTGACGCGTGCCCGGGTCGGTGGCCAGGATGTAATCGACCACCAGCTCTTTGCCGGCCTTCCGCGCCTCGGCCGCGGCCCGGTTGACGTGCCCCAGGCGGTCGTCGGGCATCTTGATCTCGAGCTCCCAGGGCCCCGTCTTGTCGGCCACGCTCATCAGCACCTGCCCCTTTTCGACCGGCCGCAGGAGCAGCAGATCGCGGACCTGCCAGGTCACGATCACGCCCGCAATCGGACTGCGGACCTCCAGCTCCTTCCGCTTCTCCGCATAGAGCGCGAGCTGCGCCTCCAGGCTCTCGACTTCGCGCTCCAACTGGGCCCGCCGCCCGGCCATCCGCAGCTTTTCGTCGGCCGAGATCTTGTCGTCTTCCAGGAGCGACCGGCGGGTCGAGACGAGCTGCTCCTCGGTCGAGGCCTTGCGGCCCAGCACGTCGGCGATCGCCACCTCCAGATCACGATTCCGCAGCGACGCCAGCAGCTGGCCGGCCTCGACGTTGGCGCCCCCTTCGACGCCGGGCTCGATCCTCTCCACGACGCCGTCGATCTGTGAAAACACCTCGCGGCGGTGAACGGGCTCGAGCGTGCCCTTGCCTTCGAGCCGGAGCTCGGCCGGCACCAGGACGAGCGCTGCCACGGCCGCCAGGGCCGCGACGGCCGCCGCGATCGTCCGCGGGAGATTGCGGGCGGTGGTCAACACCCGCGATTTGCCGAGCAGCGAGAGGAGCGAATAGAGCGGGAGTTGGGTGTGAACGAGCGCATTGGCAAGTGCCACCCTGCCATGCTCGGCCACCAGTTCGACCCGCGCCCGCCGGCCGCCGTCGAACGTGTTGGAGGAAAACCACTCGGCCACGAGGGCCCCGATCGGTTCAGGGGTGGTCGCGGGCGCGGCCTCGGCCTTGGCGACGGCCACCGCATCGACGCCCCCCGGCTTGATCACCATCGTCGGCCGCGGCTTCTCCAGCGGAATGATCGCCAGCGCCGTGGCGTGCGACTCGTCGATGTAGTTTTCGAGTTCCTCCTCGATCTGCGGCAGCACCTCCGCCGCAGCGTCGGGATGCCAGAGGGGATCGCCCGCCTTCGCCACGACGCGGGTCAGACCCTCGATCGCCTGCACGGCCGAGGCCCGCCGTTCCACCGATTCCTGGCCGCTCACCGCCTCCAGCCGCAGCCTGCCCCGCCGCCGGACCAGCACGCTGACACGATCGCAGCCGATGATCCGCCGCGCCTCGTTGGCCAGCACGAAGGCGGTCGCCACGGGATCGAGCGACTCGTGCACGGCCCGGCTGAACCGCTCCACCTGCGCCAGCGCCGACTGCTGGGCATCGAGCTCGACGAGCTGCCGCTGCTGGGCCGCCGCCTGCTGCCCGTTCCGCTGGCGGTCGAGATAGACGGCCGCCAGCCCCGCCACCTGACCGAGGAATCGCAGGTAGCCCCGCTGGACATCCTCGTGATTGGGGTGATGAAAGACTTCGATCAGTCCCGCCCGACCAGCCGTCGAATCGATCGGTGCGGCGATCACGAGCAGGCCGCTCTGATTGGTGGCCAGCGTGCTCCCGTCGGGCCCCGTGACCGTGGCATCCGGCGGCACCAGCACGCCATCGCCACTGAAGATCGCCGACACGAGCGAGTTGTGCGCGTCGACGTTTTCCTGGGAGCCGGAGATGGCCGCCTGATCGGTGCCGGCGTGGCAGATCGGCTCGACCTGCCCGCCGTCGCCAACGACCCAGATCACCTCGGCCACCGACTCCATCAGCCGATGCATGCCGCCGCGGAGAAACTCGAAGAACTCGGCCGCGGCCATGTCGCCGTGGGCCTTCTGCTCGAGCGCGGCCAGAAAGTCGTGGATCTCACGCTTGGCCCGCTCGAACTCCTCTGTTTCGTCAAAACTCGTCATGGTCGCGGTCGGCCGTGCCGTCCCTGGAGCCGCAGGTCATCCGGCACCACGGACGGTCCCGCGGTGCCGGATGCCCATCGGTCGGATGTTCAGGCCTTGGCCGCCTGCTGGTGGACGACCCGCTTCTGCACGTCGGTCTCGAGCTGGCCGAAGGCCTGCTCGTGACGGACCACCGCCATCTGCAGGGCGTAGGCCAGACGCTTTGCGGTGAAGAAGTTGACGATGATGCGCTGCGTGAGCTGAATGGTCTCGGGCGAGGTCCCACCGACCTGCTTGTTGAGACCGAAGTCGACGATCAGCTCCTCCGGAGTGCCGGTCACGCGGCAAAAGTTGGCGTAGGTCGCGACGATGTGCGACTCGTCGACGGGCACCTGCATCGGCTCGGCGGGGCGGGGCTGATCAGTCATGGAAGCACTCCGGAAAAGAATGAGACGGGGCCGCCGAGGCTGGATCGCGGGACATCCGCGGGGCCTCGGCGGAAACCGAAAGTCTACTTCCCTTCCTCCGGAGGGGCCACTCGTGAGCCATATTCACCGGGCGAAAACCCCCGCGACACATGGCGACGCAGCCAGGCGTCGGAGACGAAGCGATGCAGCAGTGCCCTGGCACCGCGGATCGCATCACGATGCCAGGAGTGATCGTCGGGATCGCCCGCGGCTTCCAGCCCCGCGAACCGCAAGCGGCACGGCCAGCCCCGCGCCTCGGCAACCACGTTGAACCGCTCGGCAATCCGCAGCGCCCAGGCGGCGCCAAGCGTTTCCCGGAGGGCCAGGAACGGCAAGTCGATCTCCCGCGTGAGCAGCGCGGGCTGGGCCTGCAGCGCTGATAAACGGCCGCGAACACCGACCGGCCAGCCGATCGACTGGGCTGCGGCGAGCACCGCCCCCAGGGCCACGAGACAGGCCCCCACGGCGTCGGTGACCCGCATGGCCATGATCCCGCCAGGCTCCACGAAGGGAAGGAACGGCCGCAGCAGCAGGCACTGCCCGGCGGCGACGGCCGCGGCGGCGACGCCATGCCGCGTGGCGGCGAAGTTCATCCAGCCCACGACGACGAGCAGCGGCATGAACCAGCGCTGCACGGGGTGCACGTCGGGCATCGAGCCGGGCCGTACGAGCGTCGCCGACAGGGCGGGCATGACGAGCACGCCCGCCAGCGAACCCACGATGAACTGCCAGACCCCATGCTGCGGCCGCTTGGCACCGAGGATCGCCATCGTCGGACACAGCGAGAGCGCCACGACCACCAGCCTTGTCGCCGCGATCGCCGCCGGGTCCACGAGCCAGCCCGCCGCGCGGGCAGCCATATCCAGGCTGAAAACGAGGGCGGCAGCGACGGCCCACAGGGCGGCCGGCACGGCCGTCGAGCCCCGCACGAGAAAAACGGCGACGGCAGCGGCGGTCGCCACCGCCGCCGCAGCCAGGCACGAAACGAACTCCGGATCCGACGATGCCACCATTCCGCCAGCCTACCCTGCCGCGCGAATGGGAAGGATCGTAGCGGTTGGGAAGGCTGCGACAGAAGGCGTTTACCCGTGGACCGCGGCCGGCCGATCCAACGTTAGAGGCGGCCTTGCCGCCTCGCCGCGCGCACCCCCGAGCACGTCTCCATGCAGCGACTGAGGTTGATTCTTGGCGGGATGCTCATGATAGCGATGGCGTCGGACTGCCTCGCGATCGAGATGTTTACCTACTTCGGCGACGGCAGCCGGATCGGGCTCCCGAGCCTCGAAGTGCCGATCGAGGCCTATCCCGGCATTCCCCTGCGGAGCGACCGGATCCGCGCCCGACGCCGGGCGATGCAGGCCGGCCCCGGCACGGCGGTGCCCGTCGGGCCGGGCACGCCGATCAGTCGCGGCATCAGCATCCGCGCGATGCCCGGCGCGCCGGTCGCGGCGCCGGCCCCCGTCGCGGCACCGGCCCCGAAGGCCGAGCCGGTCGCGGCGCCCCGACCGCTGACCAGCAAGCCGCAGCCCGCGCAGCCGATGCCCCGCTAATACGGGTCACACGTGAGCCTAGCGCTCGGGAAGCCCGGAGCGCGAGCGACGGGTAGACGGGTGGCGACCTCGTGGGCAGCGCGGAACCGCACGAGACGGCAATCCGTATACCCCGCGCTCGCGCTTGGGGCTTCCCGACCGGAGGCGCGCAGAGAGACCCTCCATCACCGTCTCGAAGCTGTCCGTATTCCCCGGGCTTCCGCCCGGGGCTTTCCGGCGTGCTTCGGGCTCAGTTGGTGGCGGACGGACCGGCTTCCTTCCTGAGCTTGGCCAGCAGATCGACCGCGTCGGGACGCGTGGCGAACATCGGCTCGTTGGCCAAGACCTCGTCGAGGATCTTCCGGGCGAGGTCTTTCTCACCGCGATCCGCGAGGATCGTGGCGACATAGAAGGCCCCGTCGGTGGAGAGCGCGTTGCTGCGCCGCACCTGCTCCAGAATCCGTTCGGCATCCTCGCGGCGGCCGAGCTTGTAGAACACCCACGCGAGCGTCGTCACCGCGGGAATCTGCTGGGGCGTGTTCTCGCGATACTTCGCCACATTCGTGTCGGCGAGTTCCAGGGCCCGACGGCGAGCCTCCTCGTCGTCGCTCTCGATCAGCACCAACGCCAGCGAGTTGCTGACGTCGAAGTTGCCCGGCGACTGGAAGTGGGCCTCGTTGAGGAACTTCTCCGCCGTCTTGTAATCGCGGCCCACCCGCGCCACGAGGCCGCGGACAAACTTGCCTTCGAGGCTCTTGGCGTCCAACTTGAGCGCGGTTTCAGCCGCGGTCTTCGCCGCCTCGAGCTCATTCTGCTGGAGATACCAGCGGGCCGCGAAGAGCTGCACCCCCGGATCGCTCGGAGCCGCCTTCATGGCATCCTGGATCCACTTCTTGGTGGCGTCGCGCTTCTTCGCCTCGTCGCTCCGCTGGGCCATGGCCACTTCCGGGAGCGGCGCGTTCTTGTCGAGCTTCTTCGCCTCGCGAAACTGCTCCAGCGCATCGCTCTCCTTGTCGAGCTGAAACAACACATTGCCCATGCGGAGTCGCGAGCCGGCGTTGTCGGGGTCGAGCTCGATCCACGCGGCAAGGTGCTTCTGCGCCTTCTCCCACTGACGCCGCCGCTCGGCGACCGCCGCGGTTCCAGCCTCGCAACGGATGTCGAAGTCACGCTTCCGCTTCGGGTTCTCGATGTACTTGGCCGTCAGTTCCGTCGCCTTCTCGAAGAGCACGTCGGCGTCGGTGACCCGCCCCTCGCCGAACGCGAGGTCGCCGAGCTTGAGGTATGACTCGGGATCCATCGGATACTTCACGGCGGCGTTCTCGAGCTCTTCGCGGGCGGGCGGGAGCTGATTCACGGCCAGCCAGAGCGTTGCCATCATCACGCCCGGAGGCGGAAGCTTGGGGTTGTTGCTCTTGGCCCGCTCGAGAATGGCGCGGCAGCCGTCGATGTCGCGGTCGCGGAAGCGTGCGATCGCGTTGTTGATCTCCTTGTTCATGCTGTCGTCCGACACGGCATTGCCGATCAACGCCTGGGCGGTGATCTGCGCCCGTGCCGTGACGGCTCCCCCGGCGAGCACCATGAACGCGACGGCGGCAGCCAGCCGACGGGTCAGAAACGTGAAGCCGTATGCCATGCTCGGACACTCCAATGGAGATGGTTTTCAGGGGCAGGTCCCGCTGCCCCCTGATTGCGATACTCTATCTGGCGATTTCACCGATTTCCATGGGCCGGCCGCACGGGCTGGGAACCACATGCTTCTGGGAGCCGTCTACGAGCGGGAAGTGCTGGTCGCGCCTCGGACCCGAGCGCTCTACGCCACCCGGGCCGTGTACGCCGGGACCCTGCTGGGGATCGTGGCCACGTGCTGGCTGGTGGTCACCGGCACCCAGACGATCGCGACCGTCGGCGACACGGCCCGTTTCGGCGGCACGCTGATGCGGATTCTGGGGCCGCTTCAACTCGTGCTCGCGATGTTCGCGGCAGCCCTCACGAGCGTGATGGCCGTGGGAGTCGAGAAGGACCGTCGCACGCTGGAACTGCTTCTTGTCAGCCGGCTCGACGACGCCCAACTCGTGCTCGGAAAACTCTCCGGCAGCCTGCTGCGGGTCGGCCTCCTGCTGGTGGCGGCCGTGCCCGTCTTCGCCCTCGCGGCCGCCTTCGGAGGCGTGACCGCGGCCCAGATCGCCCGACTGTTCCTCGTCACCGCGGCAGCGGCAGCGACGGCGGCGAGCATCGCCAACGCCGTGGCGCTGTGGCGTGACACCACGTTTCAGTCGCTGGCCATTACCGCTTTTGCGCTCGTGGTCTGGCTGGCTCTCGGCGAGGCGGCCGCCGCGGTCTGGGGCCCGGCGACCGCCGCCGCCGTCTCGCCGGCCAGGGGCCTGTTCGCCGCGCTTCAGCCAAACGGCGGCCGGATGCTCCTGCCCTTCCTCGGACTCTGCGGCGGCATGATCGTCGTCTCCAGCTGCTGGGCGATCGCCCGGGCCCGGCGCTGGAACACCGTCGAGTTGCTGCGGCCGACCATGGCGGGAGACGCGACGACCGCCGGCGAGCGGCCAGCCCGGGAGGTGTGGCGCAATCCCGTGCTCTGGCGGGAGATTCGCACCCGGGCCCACGGCCGCGCGATCATCGCGGTGCGGATCGCGTGGCTCGTGCTCTTCGCCGCGGCCGTCGCCGGCGTCGTGGCGCAGGCGCGGACGCCCCGGCCCGACCGCCTCGCCATCGCCGTGGCGATCGTGCCGATGGTGCTGGCGAGCCTGTTGGCGGTCGCCGCACTCGCCGTCACGAGCATCACCTCCGAGAAGGACCGCGGCACCTTCGATCTCCTGCTCGTCAGCGACCTGGAACCGCGGGAGTTTGTCTGGGGAAAACTCCTGGGCGTGCTCGCCTCGGCGGCCGACATGGTCGTCCTGCCGCTCGCGCTCTGCGGAGCGCTCGTGCCCCTGGGCCTCGCCACGCCGGAGCATGGCGGCTACCTCGTGGTCGGGCTCGCCATGCTCACGTTCTTCGTGGCGGTCCTCGGCGTCTACGCCGGTCTGTCGCACCCGACCTCCCGCCGCGCTATCGCCGTCGCCCTGGGGACCGTGGCCTTCCTCGCCGTGGGCGTGGCCACCGCGATGCGGATCATGGTCGCCTTCGGCGGCAGCTTCGAACTGCAACTCGCGCCTTTTCTGGCCGCGATCGTCGGCGGCGCCGTCGGGCTCTATGCGGCGCTCTCGGCCCGCAATCCCTCGCCTGCCGTCGGCTGGACGGCGGCCCTCCTGCCGTCGCTCACCTTCGTGGCCATCACAGGCTTCCTCCAAGGCAGCAGCCTGCAGGTGTTTCTCACGGTGCTCGTGGCTTACGGCTTCGGCACGTTGGCGCTCTTGGTGCCGGCGATCGCCGCCTTCGACCTGCTCACCGGCCGCACGACGACGGGCGAGTAAACGCTACTGCCGCGTGGTGCCTGCCGGCCGGGCGGCCGTGGTGACATCCCGCTCAAGCGCGGCCAGCCGGGTCGTGGCGTCGGAGGGAGCGTCGCCCCGCGCGATCGCCATCCGGTAGCTGTCGATCGCCTCCTCCGGGCGACCGAGCGCCTCTTGAGCCATCGCCTCCATGACGATCACATTCGCCGGCGTCTGATTGGGGCCGTATGTCTCGCCGAGGATCGCCAAGGTCGAGAGCGCCCGCTGCGGCTGGTTGAGCCTGCGATAGGCCTCCGCCGCGTCGAGCAGCGTGCCACGGTGATCGGAATCGATGGCCAACGCTCGATGGAAGTCGGCAAGCGCGGGCGCCGGCTGCCCACGAGCGAGCGACACCTCGCCGCGGAGGTGCCAGGCCTCGACCGAGCCCGGTGCCGCACGAACGGCCTCGCGTGCGAGCCGCTCCGCATCATCGAACAGTCCCATGTCGAGATACATATCGCCCCCTTCGACGCACAGCGACGCATCACCCGGCGAGATCTTCAGCGCCTCGGCGATCTGCGTCACCGCCTCGAGCCGCTCGCCTCGTTTCCACAGCACCTCCGCGTAATGCCGCCGAGCGTCGATGTCGAGCGGACAGCTCTTGACCGCACGCTCGAGCAGCCCCTCAGCCCGCACCAAGTCGCTGCGATCGGCGGCGGAGAGTCCCTCGTTGCAGAGCCTGCGGGCCTCGGCCACCTCGGGGGGCACGGGATCGCGCCGCTGAACGAGCCTGCACCCCGGGCCGCACGACGCGACGAGGGTCGCGACGCCGACGAGCAGCGCGGCGGTGAAAGACGGCGTGTTCACGCGCGGGAGAGTCCAGGATCCGGCCGGCGACGGTAGCGGGCCGCCGCGTTCCAAAACAGGCGGTTTGCCGGACAAACGATTCGCCGAAACGAGCAGTTTGGCCGCCGCCCCGTCGCCGCGAACTGCCGGGTTTGCCAGGATTCCGCCAACCCGACTTGGCACGGGACCGACGGCCCCCTACTTATCGCTTTCCCCGGGAGAGACCCCTTGTTTGCGATCCGTGCCTGCACCGTTTTCACCCTCCTCGCCGCCACGCTGGCGACCGGCTGCAGTGTGCGCGACGAACAGGCGGTGGACGGCGCGGAAACCCGGTGGTGGTCATCGGCCGCAGGCTCCGGCGGCGCGGGCCTGATCGCCGGACCACCGGCCACGCCCGCCCGTACCGCAGTCATCGAATACGTCGAGGGCTTCGACGCCGGCACCCGCCGCGCGACCGATGCCGGCCTGCCGATGCTCGTCGTGTTTCGTGCGGCCTGGTGCCGCTGGAGCGGAGAGCTCGTGCAGGCGGCCGTCGCCGACCCGCGGGTGGTGGAGTTCTCGCGGCGGTTCGTCTGCGTGGCCATCGACGCCGACCGTCATCAGGAGGCCTGCCGCGCGTTCGAGGTCCACGCGTTTCCAACCGTCATCCTTCTCGACGCCGGTCGCACGGAGCGATTCCGAGCCACCGGGTCGTCGGCCGCCTCAGGCCTGGCCGCAGCGATGGGCGACGTGCTGGCCTCGCCGAATCGACCAAATCGGATGGCCAGCGGCCCCTCGACTCCCGTGCAATGACCGACGGTCCGCTACGATGACAGCCAGCCGCCGAAGCACGAGGGCTCCGGCGATCAGGACGACCCCGGAAGGCGCAAACGTGGCAGCATCAAGGGAGCACACCCCGGCCCGCTCGAAGGAGAAGTTCCACGCCTATCCGTGGTGGAGCCCGAGGTTTTGGCATGGCATGCCGACGGGCGTGTGGCTCGACCTCGTGCGAGAGCACGGCTGCCGGGCCTCGTTCACGAAGTGGGGGTTAGTGGCCACGGTCTCGATGGCCACGGCCTTCAACTCGTTGATGGGTTCGCTTTCCGACGCCCGTTTCCGCCGCCGGCTTCGCGACCGCCCCGCTACGCCACCGCCGCTGTTCATCATCGGCCATTGGCGGAGCGGCACCACGATGATGCACGAACTGGCGATGCTCGACGACCGGTTCTGCTGCCCGAACACCTACGAATGCTTCGCCCCCGGCCACTTCCTCCTCACCGAAGACGTGCTCACCCGGGCGTTGGGGTGGATGATCCCGTCGAAGCGGCCGATGGACGACGTCGCCGCCGGCTGGAGCCGGCCGCAGGAGGACGAGTTTGCGCTCATGAATCTCGGCGCGCCCTCCTGCTACCGCCGCATGGCCTTCCCGGTCACGAGCCCCGATCGTCCGGAGGCGCTCGACCTCACCACGCTCTCACCCGCCGAACTCGACCGGTGGAAGCGGGCCCTTCATCGCTTCCTCGACATGCTCGCCGTGCGCGATCCGCGGCGGCCGGTGCTCAAGAGCCCGCCGCACACCGCGCGGGTCGGCGTGCTCGCGGAGATGTTTCCCGAGTCGCGATTCCTGCACGTCGTCCGCGATCCGTTCGTCGTGATTCCCTCGACGCTGCGGCTCTGGAAGTCGCTCCACGACGTGCAGTCGCTGCAGGTGGACCGTGGCGAATCGCTCGAACGCTACGTGTTTGCCGCCTTCGAGGAGATGCACGCCGCCTTCGAGCGGGATCGCGCCGGCCTCGCTCCGGAGCGGCTCCACGAAGTTCGCTACGAAGACCTCGTGGCAGACCCCGTCGCCGCGCTGGAGCTGAGCTACGAACGGCTTGACCTCGGCGACTTCGCCCGTCTGCGGCCGGCCCTCGAGCAGGAAGCGGCGTCGATGAAGCGCTACCGCACCAACACCTACCGCCACGACCCGCGGCTCGTAGCCGAGATCGCGACCCGCTGCCGTCCCTTCCTCGACCGCTACGGCTACGCCGTCCCCACAGCGGGCTGAATGAAGGAAGGGAGGGGCGGCCCGTGCCCCGGGAGCCGGGCTCGGCGGCCAGCGGAGCCAGGATGGCGAAGCGCAGCCGGCGTGCAGAGAGCGAAGGGCACGATGCCCGTAGCGAACGTCCGGCGATGGGGCACGGGCAGCCCCGAGCCACGTGCGCGGGCATTTCGCTCTCCACCCCAACCCGCTCCGCGGTACCGCTTCGGGCGGCCACCCGCCTACCCGTCGCTCGCGCTCCGGGCTTCCTGACGAGGACGGCATGCCACGATCGACAAGCCGGTCGAGCCGATCCGCCGTCGATGCGCGAACTCCGGGAGGGGCGGCCCGTGCCCCGGGAGCCGGGCTCGGCGGCCAGCGGAGCCAGGATGGCGAAGCGCAGCCGGCGTGCAGAGAGCGAAGGGCACGATGCCCGCAGCGAACGTCCGGCGATGGGGCACGGGCAGCCCCGAGCGCGAGCGACGGGTAGACGCGTCGCGACCGTATTGACGCCGCGGAGCCGTCCGATGTGGAGGACGTATTCCCCGCGCTCGCGCTTGGGGCTTCCTGACCGGAAAAGGCATTCAACGATCAACGGGTCGATCCGACGTCAATGCATGTCCGCGCGAGGTGTGCTACGTGGGCTGACGCCGCTGCTGCCGCTGGAGCAGTTTGATCTTCGGGTCGGCCTGGGCGCTCTTCGTCTCCTCGGCAAACTCCTGCGGCGTCATGCGGATCTGCTGCTCGAAGCGACGGCGTGCGAGCGCCCACCGGCACCCCGCCACGACCGCGGCGGCGGCAAAGAGCCAGGCCGCCGATCGCCAGGCGACGGCGGCCACGAGGGCCGGCTCGGGGATGCCGGCCGTGGCGGCCACGAGCGGCCGCAGCGACCAGGTTGCCGCAGCCGCGAGGGCGGCGAGGCCGATGCCGGCACCGATCGCGGTGGTCAGCGTGCGAAACGAGAAGATCCTCGCCAGTCCCGCCCAGGGATCGATCCGGTGGAACGTCGGCAGCACCCGCGCCGGCTGCCACGAGAATCCGTCGAGCAGGATCCGCACGCCGATTCCGGCGGCCGCGGCGGCGAGCATCAGGGCGACGGTGGGCACCACCACCGCGAGCACGGCAGGCGGCGCGACGTCGCCCGTCCGCGCGGCCCGCGCCGCACCGGAGATCGTTCCACGGAGCATCTCGGCGGCGGCGGGCATCGTGGCGGCGGCCCAGGCCGGCAGGAGCAGCACGGCCGTGCCCGCCGTGGCCACCCACGCCGGCAGTGCGGCCGTCGGCATCCCGCCCTGGCGGCGGGCGGTCTCACGTCGCCGAGGCGTGGCGGGAATGACGCGGTCGGATGAGTCAGACATGGGTGCGAGCCGGGCGGATGGGCGGGGTGAACGATCAGGGGCGAGCGTCTAGGGCCGGACATCGTGGAGACACCGCTCGAGCGGCGCCTCCACGACCGAGGCAAAGCCGCCGATCCAGGAATCGGTGCCGATGCAGACCGCCGCCAGGAGCACGAGCGACGCGGCCGCCTGAAGGAGTCCCTGGCCGGGGTCAAACTGCACGGTCCGCACGCAGATCGCGGCGACGAGATGAAAGGCGAGCACCGCCGCCAGCGCCGGCACCGCGAGCGACACGGCCAGCGAGATTGCCACCGAGGGCATCGCGGTGGCAATCGTTTCGAGGCTCTCGCTCCAGCGGCCGTCGGCGCCGCAGGCGGTGCCGATCGGCAGCAGCCGCACGCTGTCGACGAGTCCCGCCACCACGTGGAGATGGCCGCCCGCCGCGAGAAATCCGGCCAGGCCCATCCACCAGGCGAGCCGCGCCATTCCGGCCGTCTGCGGATCGCCCTCCGGCGTGAAGTCGTCAGACCACGACAGGCCCGTCGCGCTGCCCAGGATGCCGCCGGCCCAGCCCGCCGCGGCCAGCACCGTCGCCACCGCCATGCCCAGCACGAGGCCCACGATCGCCTCCGCCAGCACGAGCAACACCAGCGGCCGCGAGTCGAGCGACGTCGCGGAGACGACGACACCCGCCGCCGGGGCGGCGGCCAAGGTCAGCGCGATCGCGACCGCAGCCTGCACGCGAAAGCCGACGCCCGCCGTGATCGGCACCACGCCCACGGCGACCGCGGCGGCCATGCGCGCAAGCACGCCCACCGCCACGATCGGGCCGGGGAAGGCAACCTCGGTCAACCATGTCGCGGCCATCATGGGCTCCTGCCTGCGGGCGGACTGCCGCCGCGGATCTCACGGACCGGCAACCGTCTCACGCATCACGGTGGCAAGCCGTTCGACCATCCATGGCAGCGAGACGAGCACCATCACCGCCATCACCGCGAACTTCGGAACGAACCCCACGATCGGCTCGTGTACTCCGCTGGCCGCCTGCACGAGCCCCATGATCACGCCCACTGCGAGCCCGGCCAAGAGGACCGGCGCGACCACCACCAGCCCGGCGATCAGAGTCTGCCTGACGAGTTCGACGAGTTGTTGTTCGGTCATCGGTCATTCCCTCCAGCGGCCACGGCTCACGACGGCAGGGTCCGCACGCTGTCGAGCAGCGACGTCACCACCAGCGACCAGCCGTCGGCGGCCACGAACACCAGCAGTTTCAGCGGCAGCGACACCAGTGACGGCGGCAGCATCACGAGCCCCGTCGAGACCACGAGCGTGGCCACGAGGATGTCGAGCACGAGGAACGGCAGCAGCATCCGAAAGCCGAGCGCGAAGGCCGTCTCCAGTTCGCTGACGAGAAAGGCCGGCAGGAGCGCCTCGACCGGCACATCGTCGTAGGTCGCGGCCTGTTTCGGACCGGCGGGATGCCGCGCGAGAAAGAGCAGCATCGTGTCGCGGTTGCCGGCCTGCTCGATCTGGCCCGCCATCCAGCGGCGGACGGGGAGCGAGCCCTTGTCGAAGGCCTCGGTGGCGGTGAGCGTGCCTTGGCGGTAGGGCTCCATGCCGTCACGCCAGGCCTGCGTCCAGACGGGCCACATCACCATCGCCGACAGGAAGATTGCGAGCGATGCCACGATCTGGTTCGACGGGATCTGCGGGGCACCGAGTCCCTGCCGAAGGAGCGAGAGCACCACCGACATCCGCACGAAGCAGGTGGTCATCAAGAGCACCGCCGGCGCCAGGCTGATCACGCCGAACATCACCGCCGATGGCAAGACCGCATCGAGTTGCCTGCCCCGCAGCAGGTCGAGCCAGCCGCCGGCATCCGTCGATCGGATCGTCGGCGTGGCCGCGGTCGCGATCGCGTCGGCGAGATCGCCCGATGCGACGGCACGCGGAGGATTCGACACGGGCTCGTCGCCCAGCGTCGTGGTCGTGATGGAGGCGAGCATCGCGGCCACGGCCAGCACGATGCCGAGGGGACGCCGGAGCGGCGAGGCGGTCGTGGTCACGCGCGGGCCTCCGCGGCGGACGGCCCGGCGCCGCGAGCCTGAGTGCGAGCGGAGGCCCGCGTCGGGGTGCGGAGACGCGTGCCGCGACAGGCGGCCACGATGCAGTCGGTGGCCTGCGGGTCGGTGAGCTCCGCGAGCGTCTGGCAGCCCGCGGACGACACGCCGACGAGCAGCGTCCGCGGCCCGAAGCGAACGACGCGGACCGACTGTTGCCCGCCGAGCGGAGCCTCGCCCAGCACTTCGAACACATCCGGCGGCAGGGTCACCGTCCGGCGGGTCGACAACAGACGGTAGCCCGCGATGGCAGCGAACGCAGCCCCCATGGCTGCCAGAAGCTTCCAGTCGGGCAAGGGACGGATCGACCGCGGCGGCGAAGCGGGAGCGCCGTCGGCAGGACCGAGCGACACGGGGCCAGGCCGCGGATCATCCGCTGTCCTGACTGGGTCGGCGACGAGCGTGGCCGGCGCGATATGGGCATCGACCAGCACGCTCTCCGGACCGGGCGCGACGGGGGGGTCGGCACGGACGAGTCGCGTCGCCATCAGGGTGTCGGTGACCACCACACCCACCATGACCACCATGGCCAGCGCGACGACCGTTGGGCGAGAGCGTGTCATCAAGCGGCCATCCGGGGCGCGGGGGCATCGTGCTCGTCATGCTCGTCGCGGCCGGGCGGCTCATCGAGCGACGTCCAGTCGATCCGGCCGCCACGGCGCCGGGCGGGCGTGCCGGCGTCGGGCGGACGCGTGGCGGCACGCGATCCGTTGCGGTAGAGCATGTAGGCGAGCAACGCGGAGCACTTGGCCATCAACGCCATCCAGACCTCGCGGGGCACGTCTGCCGGCTGGCCCGAGGCGATCGCCTGCACGGTGGCGTCGATATACGCCCCCAGCGTTCGCAGCTTGCGAGCGGCCGGCGAGGAGTTCGCCGCTGCCGGGGGCGGCGGGGCCGCGGAGACGGTCCGTGCCGCGGCGTCGGACCGCGACGGGCTCACGGGAAACCGCGTGATCACGACGCGGCGGGCATCGGGTGTGGAGCCAGCCGGCAGAAGCTGCAGCACGTGTTCACGGAGGCGTTGCTCCTCGCGGTGATCGACCGCGGCGCTCGAGATCGCGGCATCGTGACCGCGGGCGGACTTCAGGGCGTTGTCGAACCACGTCTCTGGTACGGCAAGCGACACGACGATCGTCTCGGGGCCGTCGTCGCGGCGAATCACGGCGGGCAGCGGCGGTACCGCCGCCTCGTCCGCGATCGTCACTTCGGCCGGCGCGTTGGCATCGGCCACCCGCTGCTGGCGGGGCGGCAGGCCGGGCTCGGCGACGGGCTCCGGCGGGGAATCGGCGGCGAATGCGACCGTCACGTCGACGACCGCTCCCTTCACGAACGAGAGTCCCTGCCGCACCTTCGCGGCCAGATGCCGCTCGTGGGTGATCCGACGGGCAAGTGCGGGGTCGATCGCCGCGTCGGCACCGGCGTCGTCGAGCGGCTGCAGCGGTCCGGCGTGCACGCGGCCGCTCCGCAGATCGGTCACGGCGACGCGTTCCGGATCCAGCCCTGCGATCGACGCGGCGACGAGCACACGGATCGCCTGCACGCGGGCCGGCTCGAGTTCACTGTCGGGCTGCGTCCGCACGTTCACGCTCGCGGTTCGCGTCGGCCCGCCGCCGAGCGTTCCATCGAAGGATGCCCGGTCGTCGACGTCATACAGCACGGCGGCCCGCTCGATGCCGGGCATCGAGCAGATGACATGGGCCAGTTCCTCCTGCACGGCCACGCGGAGGGATTCCTCCTGCACCGCCCTGCTCTGCCAGGGACTGTTCTGCTCGAGCACCCGCCGCAGGCTGCTACCGAACTCGCGCGGCAGTGCCTCCGCGTCGACCAGCGCCCGCATGTAGGCGCTCTGCCGCGGCCGGGGCACCCAGATGCGGCCGTCCTCGGTACGATGACCGATGAGTTGCGCCCGATCGAAGGCCGCCTCGACGATCGCGAGCTCCGACGACGGCAGCACGGTGCCGGGAAGCAGTTCCACCTCTTCGCTGATCGGTCGGTCGCGAAGAAACCAGACGGCCCAGCCGATCGAGATCGCGACGAGCCCCAGCGCGATCACCTGGGCCGGTGTGACTCGGGATGCAGGACGCTGGTGGTGGTCGTCCAAACGGGAAGCGTCCATAGGTTCAATCTCGTGGGTGATGCACCGGCCCCGGGTGGCGGCCTTCGGTCAGGCAGCCTTCCGCATGGCTCGGCGTCGAGAGAGGCGGATCGTGACGGCCGTGCCTCCCTCCGGACATTCCGCGACGACGATCTCGCCACCGCACCGGTCGGCGAGCGCACGGACCCCGGAAAGGGAGCCGGCATCCGCGGCGGTCCGGCTGCCCGAATCGGCGATCTCGAGTTCGAAGGCGTCGTCGGCATCGACGCTCGTCACGACGACCTCACGGACTCGCGGCGCGTCGCTCGCGGCACCAGGCCGGACGGCGGCGGCGAACGCCGCGGTCATCAGCCCCTCGAGAGCGCCACGAAACAAGGCCGGGTCGGCATCGACGAACTGCCCGGCAGGCACGTCGAGCGTCACCCGCACCCGGGTTCCCGGCACCTCGGCGCGGCCGCGCACCTCGGAGACGATCGATTCGAGCACATCCCGCAAGGCGGATGTCTGTGTCGCTGCCAGCGGCAGGATCCGCGGCTCATCCGCGGAGTCGGCCGTGTCGGCCCGATGGCGAAAACCAGTCCGGCGGTCTGATGCGTCTGACATGGGAATCCTTTCCCGAGGACGTGTCGAGGGGTCGAGGCAAGTCTCCGCTAGCCGGCGGCATGGGCCCGTAGTCCGGCCGACGTGCCGCAGATCTCATCCATGAGCCAGCGGTTGACGTCGCCGAGCGCGGCCCGCGAAAGCTCGCCGCTGCCCGGATAGATTCGCATGGCCAGCATCGCACCGGCCGCATGAAACAGCCGGAGCGTGCGGTCGGTGTGCGCCGCGGCGGAGACGGCGCTCGTGCCGCGGCAGCAGTAGAGCATCGGGAGGCGGCGCACCGCCTCGACCCGCGCGAAGGCCGACTCGTCGAGTGGAAACGGGCCGCCCAGCGAAACGACGCCGGCGAATGCCTCCGGATGGCGGCAGCCGATGCGAAACGCCTCCGTGCCTCCACTGCCGTGGCCGATGAGCCAGATGCGACGTGGATGGATGCTCAACCTTGCAGACACCGCATCGACGGACCGCCAGACGGCGGTCTCGCCCCCGGCCGCCTGGACCGCCACGAAGTTGCGGAGGCTCACGCGGGTCATGACGCGGGCCAAATCGAAGGCTCGTTCGGTCGGATCGGTGAGCCATACGAGCAGGGGATAGTCGTAGCCCGGCTCGTAGCCCTGCGGCATGAAGACGGACATGCCCTTCGTCCAGTCGGCGATCGCGGGTCGCGATGCGGCACCGAGCGGCTCGGCCGTCGATCGTCCACGACGAGGAGCCTGTTTCGACTTTCGGCCACGCATGAATCGCACCTCGCTGGAGTCAGGGATCCGCAGGACACGGGTCCCGGGCAGCCCGGACCGGACGGGAGGCGGGTTTGTATCGCAACCCTCGACCCCGGGCAACGGCAGCGGACGGCCTGACCCGCAACCGCGGCAAGCGGGGCAAGCCACGCGGTCGGGGAGGCCTCTCGGTGGCTCAGGCGGTGCCGGTGAGGCGATTCATCGCGGCCACCAGTTCCTTGACGGCGGCGATGCTCTTGTCGAGCCCCGCCCGTTCGGTGGGCAGGAGATCGAGTTCGATCACCTTCTCCACACCGCCGCTGCCAAGCACCACCGGCACGCCGACGAAGTAGCCGCCGACACCGTATTCCTTGTCGCAGTAGGCCGCGCATGGAACGAGCCGCTTCTTGTCCTTGACGACCGCCTCAACCATCTGGGTCGTGGCGGCCGCGGGGGCGTAGTAGGCACTGCCGGTCTTGAGCAGGGCGACGATCTCGGCGCCGCCGTTGCGGGCCCGATCGACGATCTGCTCGAGTCGCTCCGCCGACACGAGTTGCGTGACGGGGATGCCGCCCACGCTCGTGCAACTGGGAATCGGCACCATCGTGTCTCCATGGCCGCCGAGCAGCATGGCGGAAATGTCCTCGACGCTCACGCCGAGTTCCATCGCCAGGAAGGCGCGGTAACGAGCGGTGTCGAGAACGCCCGCCTGGCCGATGACTCGGGCGGCCGGGAAGCCGGTCACCTGGAACGTCCGCTGCACCATCGCGTCGAGCGGGTTGGAGACCACGATCACGACGGCCTGCGGGCTCGTCTCGCGAATCTTCAGGGCGACATCGCCCACGATCTTCGCGTTGGTCGCGAGCAGATCGTCGCGGCTCATGCCCGGCTTGCGGGCGATCCCGGCCGTGACCACCACCACGTCGCTGCCGGCGGTGTCGGCCCAGTCGGTGGTGCCGGTCAGTTTCGCGTCGAAGCCGACGATCGGCGAGGCCTGAAACAGGTCGAGCGCCTTGCCGGCAGGCATGCCTTCCGTCGCCGGGATGTCGAGCAGGACGATGTCGCCGAGTTCGGCAGCCGCGCACCAGTGGGCCGTGGTGGCGCCGACGTTGCCGGCACCGATGATCGAGATTTTCGCGCGTCGCATGGCAGGGATTCCCTGGGGAGTGATGGAGGAAGGATCGTGTGAGGTGGGGTGGGCCGGGGCCCGGTGGCGACTATCTGAAGCCAGACACCGCTCGGCGCGAAGGGGGGCCCGCCGTCACTCGTTCGGCAGTTCGAGACGGTCGGGCATCGCGGCCCGCCGGAGCCGTTCGGCCTGGGCCATCTGCCGACGGGTCGACCAGCCGCTGAAGACCATGACCAGGGCCAGGACGCCGATGATCCCGGTGAAGATCAGGAACAAGAGGTCGGACGCCCCCTGGGCCGAGGGCGGCTGCTGCCATTCCGCGATCGGCCCGATCACCAGCGGCGTCGACATCCGCTCCCCCTTGATCTCCGAGTCGCCCAGCGACGAACTGATGAGCGCGTCGCGGAGCGGGTAGCTGTAGCGCTTGAATGCGAAGCCGGGCACACGAAGGCGTTCACTGATGGCGTCTCCCGTCGGCATGCCCTCCGTCAGGCCGCGGACGCAGCACACGATCGGATAGCGGTCCTGCTGCCGCCCATTCACTTCGAGCAGCGGCGTGTCGACGAACACCTCCAGTTCCCAGTAATGGTCGCCACCGACGGCGGCCCGCTGCTGGGGATCATCGATGGCGATCCGGCGGCACCAACGGGCCACGCCCTCGATCACGACCGGGTCGCCGCGATGGCTGGCGAACCATTTCTGCGCCGGATCGATGAGCGGCAGGATGTCGGTGCGACCGCCGGCAGCCCGCGCGATCTCCGCGGGCTGAGCGCGGGAAGAGGCGGCCATCACTCCCCAGAAGGCGTCGGTGTCGCCCGGTTCAAGTTTGCGGTCATCCACCACGGTGTCGAACAGCCCATAGTCCATGCCCAGACCACCGAGCATCGTCGGCGGCGTGTACTGCACGCTCGTCGCCACGAGCAACAGATCGTGAGCCGCGGCCGGCCAGGGCGCGGTATCCGTGTCGGGCTGCGGCCCCGCTCCGGTGGTCAGCGGAAGACCGACGGCGGCGGCCGGCTCATCGATGGCCACCCCGCGCCGCCAGGCCCGCGGCGCCCGCGGCGTCACCACATCGACCACCGCCCCCCGCTCGTCGATGATGCGAACCAGGTCATAGCGGTCGCGGCCCGCCAACTCCGCCAGCGGGGCGGGCAGCTGCCGGGGTGCCACGAACGTCGCCCGCCCGCGAACTCGAACCAGCCGGTCGCCGATCGCGGTCGGGGTGCCGGAGGCGGCCACGTCGACGGCGTCCAAAGACCAGGCCACCGCGAGATTCGCCGGCGCCGTCATCCGCGCGAGCACCCGCAGGAGCATCTGCTCCTTGTCGTCGTTCCAGGCTGCCTCATCGACGAAGACGGCCCGCCGCGACAGGTCGATCTCTTTGAGGGCGAGGAACGAGCCAAGATCGGCGGCCGGCTTCGCCGGAGTCTCCTGCCCGGGTGCGTTCCTTGCACAAATGGCAAACGCCACCAGCAGCAGGCACGCCACAATCCGGCGAACCGGCCTCAGGGCCGACGACACCTGATGAAACGAGATCCTCATGATCCGGGCTCCCTGGTGGGCGGCGGGGCGGCGGCATCGCCGCCGCGAGCGAGCTCGCGGAGCGACTCCTCGATGGAAAACAACTTGACATTCGCGAGCGATTCATCGAGTCCGTCGGGGTCGGTCGTCGCCCGGCCGACGGCCGGGCGGCCACCGCGGCTGATGCCGAGCCACGTCGCCGCCACGAGCGCGGCCATCGTGGCCAGCATGACGAGCGTCATACCGCCCGACGCACCCAGCGGGGAGTCGGCGGCCTGGGGCTTCGGCGTCCAGATCGGTTCGAGCGTCATGATCAGCGGTGCCACGCGGATCGTGTCGGTCGCGTTGTAGGCGTAGTTCTTGAAAAAGTAGCCGACGATTTCCACGGGCTCGTCGATCTGCATCCCGCTCGGCATCCCCTCGGGAAGCCGCAGGCACTGGACGACGACCGGCGACGCGGGCCCGCCCATGGGCTCCATCCAGCCCTGCCAGAAGTCGTTAATGGAGTAGTTGTTGGCGGGGGCCCCGACTTTTTCCAGACGGTGAAAGGTCCCCCGCATCCGCACCAGCCTGCCCCGGAACGACCGCGGCTGGCCGAACAACTCGCTGAAACCGACCTCATGCGGACGCGCCCGCCGCAGCGCGGCGAGGCCCGTCTCACGGAGCGTGTTCCAGGTTTGGAGCCAGGCGTCGTTGTCCGACTCGCGAAAGAACGTGGCGTCGCGCACGTGCGACAGCGACTCGAGGGAAGCGCTGAGCAGAGCCGCCGGCTGGTCGTCGAGCGGCGCGGGGTCGCCTTCGATCACCAACTCGTCGGCCTGAGGCCGTGGCCCGTTGACCGCGTCGAGTCGGGTGTCGACCTGAGCGGGCCGCGGCTCCGATTGGCCGCGTGGAAACCATGTCCGCTCCACCCATCCGAGCGCGAGCATGAGCACGAGGCCCGCCGGCATCACCAGCAGAAAAAGCCGCCGCCGCTCTCCTGGGGCCAGATAGTTTTTGGCGACCCGCCGGCCGGGCAGTGAGCCCGCGGAGTCCGGCCCGCCAGACACAGCACCGAAGTCGTGCTGGTCGACGCCGTCGCTCACGATGACTGCCGCTCCGAAAGATCGGCGATCATCGACTCATCCGCGCCCGTCTGCGCCCGCTGGCGGCGCATCTCGCGCCAGACATAGGCCCCGAAGGAGCCTGCGAGCGTGAATGGCATCGCGAGCATCAGCAGGATGCTGTAGAAGTAGCCCCTCGCGACGTTGAGCCCTTCGGGGTCGGACGTGTTGACCGCGTCTTTGCAGTTGGGGCATCCGAAGGCATCGGTCGCGAGCAGGATCAACACCGCCGCGATGCCGGCCGCAACGACCTGCGGCTGTCCGATAGCCCGTCCGAACGCCTGACGCATGGATGTCTCCTCGCCCTTTATCATAGCAGGGCCGGGGGCAGGCGGCCGGCCCGCGGCGGCCGCCTTCAGGCAAACCAGTGGTAGAGCATCAGATAGATGACCACGCCGGTCACCGAGACGTAGAGCCAGATGGGCAACGCGATCCGGCCCAGGCGGCGGTGGGTCGCCCAGCGGCCCCGCCAGGCGAGGGTGAACATCGCGATCGCCAGCACCGGGACGGCGACCGCGAGCAGGATGTGGGAAATCAGGATCGTGAAATACACCCCGCGAACCGCGCCCTGCCCCCTGAACGGGACGTGGCCGACGAGGTAGTGGTAGGTCAGGTAGCAGGCCAGGAAGATGGCCGACACCACAAAGGCCGCCATCATCGCCGCCCGATGGCCCCGCACGTTGCCCCGCTTGATGAACACCCAGCCCGCCACGAGGAGGGCCGTGGCGAGCGAGTTGAGGACCGCGTTGGTCGTGGCGAGCGGATGCACGCCGATCGCGACGGCGGCATCGGCGAGCAGCGGGTTCATGGCGTGGCTCCCTGCGGTTCGCCCGGCCGAAGGGCTGCAGGCGGGTCGATGGGCTCGGCGAGAACCTCCAGGATCAGTTTTTTGAGCAGGGCGATCCGGTCGGGCTCCAGCAGGTGGTAGCCGCCGCGCAGCCGCCCCTTCCGGTCGAAGACGACGCCGCGTTCGGAATGCACGCCGAGTTCCACCGGCAGGCGGAACATCTTTTGGCCGACCTGCTCGATCAGCGTGAGTTCGCCGGTCAGGAACTTCCAGCGGGCCGGGTCGGCCTCGAAGCGGGCGGCATACTTCGCCAGCGCCTCAGGCGTGTCGTTGACCGGGTCGCATGTCAGACTCACGACCATGAACCCAGGGTCGTCGATCTCACGCAGGATCTCGGCGATCGCCTGATTCTCACGGAAGCACGGCCCCGGGCAGTTGGCGAAGAAAATCGCCCCCATCCAGACCTTGCCCTGGAGCGACTCCGAACGAAACTCCTGCCCCGACTGGTCGGTGAGCGCGAAGGGAACGTCGGCCAGATTCGGCGCCGACTCCTCGTCGGCCTCGACCTTGCCGACCACGGGCGCCGGCCGGGACTCGTTCACCACCGGCGCCGGCCGTCCGCAACCAACCACGGCAAACACCAGCGGCACCACGGACGCGGCGAACCAGCGGAGGGTGGAGGGGCTTGCCAAGTGCGACCTTCTCTCAGTGTCCAGCCGGATCCGCCAGCGGACTGTCTTTCGACGCCTCCTCGAGCAGTTTCACGTCCGCGGTGCGAGCCATGTGGAGCGCCCGTTCCTGCGACACCATGCGGTTTCGCATGCCGACGTCGGGGATCAGCATGATCGCCAGAAAAATCGCCATCATCGCCGCCGGAATCGTGAGCACGTACTTCCAGTTCGCCTCCCACCAGACGTGCATGAAGCACAGGATCACGAGCATCGCCTTCGTGCACGACACGGCCATCATGAAGGCCCAGCCCACCTGCGGCTGGTCGCGCCACGGCCAGGCGGCCGAGTAGGTGAAAAACGACATCGTCGTCAGGCCGCAGAGCGCGAGGAACACGAGCAGGTACTTGCCGATGCCGCCATGCCCTTCATGTCCGGCATGGCTGTCATGCGACTCCTCGATCGCGTGGTGCAGGGTCTCATCGGCTGATTCACCCACGCGGGTGACCGGTCCGTGGCTGGGCTTGCCGTGATCGCTCATCGAAATCGCCTTTCGGGGTCGGCCGCGAGGCCGCGACCGTTGTCGGAAACAGAACAGTCGGAATCAGAACAGGTAGAACAGCGGAAACACGAAAATCCACACGAGGTCGACGAAATGCCAGTAGAGGCCGGCGTTCTCGATCGCCTCGGCCCGCTTCGCGTTCAGCTTCCAGGTGAGCATGATCGCAAACACGAGCAGGCCGACCGCCACGTGAATGGCGTGGAAACCGGTGATCAGAAAGTAGGTGCTGGCCCACATGTTGCCGCCGGGGATGACGGTGGGCAAACGCAGCCAGGGAAAGGCGTCGTTAAGACCGTGCGGTCCGTGGCCGCCGCCATGATCGCCATGATCGACGTCACCAGCCTCCGCGGGGCCCTCGGCCGGAAGCGGCATCACCTGGTCGGCGACGACCGCCATGTCGAAGGCCTGCTGGTCGGGGCTCGCGACCATCTTCTGGATCTGCTGGAGCTTGCGACGGGCATCGAGTTGCTCGGCGGTGAGCGCGGTCTCGGGCAGCTCGTCGAGTTCCTTGAGGCGGTCGACCGTTTCCGGCTCCTTCCAGCCGTGGATCGCGGCCGCCTGGGGCGACCGATGCCAGGCGACGGCCCACTTGTATTGCATGGCCTGCCAGGCGTCTTTCGGCTCGCGGCGGAGCTCCTCGAGCCGGCCGCGGACGGCGGAGCCGTAGTAGAGATCGGGACGCTCGTAGATCCGGCTTCGCGGCGCCGACGGATAGATGCCGTGGGAGAACTTGGCGGAGTATTCGTAGCCCTTCACGCCGAGAAAGAGTGCTCCCAGGAGAAAGGTCAGCAGCATCCAGCTCTTGGCGAGCCCGGCCTTGTTGGCCCGCGCTGCTTCGAGGGCGAGAACGATCGTGACGCTGGAGCAAATGAGCACGAACGTGTTGAAAGCACCGATCGGCTCGCTGAGGTGCACGTGGTGGGGCTTGGGCCACACCGGGGCACCAAAGCGGAGCACCACGTAACTTCCGAGCAACGCCGCGAAGAACATGATCTCCGTCGACAGGAAGAGCCACATGATGAGCTTGCCGCGGGAGAGCGGCAGGCCGGGCTGATACTGCAGGGTGATGTGGCCGTGGCCGTGATCGTCATGCCCTGCATGACCGGCGTGTCCGTGGCTCATGGTGGAAGCGGAGGCGTTCATGATCGATGCTCGCGGGATCGGGAGGCGGTCAGACAGGCTTTCCAAACACGACTGCCGCAGTGAGCAGGCCGAGCAGGGAACCCAGGGAGGTGAGCAGAAGAATACGAGCGGAGGCGTCGTCCCGCCGGATGGCGAAGCGGACCGTGGCCAGAAGATAAACGATTCCGGCCACTGCTGCCGCCAGGAAGAGACGGATGCTTCCGGAAGGCACGGCCAGCACCAGCCCGGCGGGAATCATCGCCAGCGCCGCGGCGAGCGACTGGCCAGCCGCCCGCAGGCCGGTCGGATCGACCACCGTCAGCATCCGGAGCCCCGCGGCCGCATATTGGGAGCGATAGAGCCAGGCGATCGCCATGAAGTGCGGAAACTGCCAGAGGTAGAGCACGGTGGCCAGCGCGGCGGCAGCGAGCGCGCCGCGAGCGTCGCCGTCGGCCAGCCGTTGCGGGCCACTGGCCGCCAGCCAGCCGATCGCCACCGGCATCGCTCCGGCGACTGCCCCAACGGCGGTATTGAGCGGAGTGATCCGCTTGAGGGGCGTGTAGAGGACAACGTACAGGAGCCAGGTCACGCCGGCTGCCACAGCCGGTTGCCAGCCGTAGGCCATCCAGGAAACGACCGATCCAGCCACGAGCAGGACGGCCGCGACCATCCACGCCGTTCCCACGGCCAGCCGTCCCGCCACGATCGGCCGCGACGCGGTCCGCGGCATCCGCCCGTCGGTGTCTCGCTCGAGGATCTGATTGGCGATGCTGGAACTCGCAGTCACGAGCACCGTGCCCACAAGGAGTGCCGCCAGAGCACCGAGGCTCTCCGGGCGGCCGGCCGTGAGCCACATCGCCGTGACGACGGTGGCGAGCACCATGACGGCGATCCGCGGCCGCGTCAGTCGGGAGATGTCGGCGGCCCACGCTGCGGCGCCGCTCGACAGGTCGGTCTCGACCACTCCGGGCGGAACGGCGAAATCGGCGGTGATCGAGGGAGGAGGCGTCATGCGAAGGCTCTCCGTCCAGCGGCCGCCGCGGCGGCCTTCCGGCCAAATCCGCCCGACTCGATCGCGAGCACGACGGAACCACCGAGGATCATCATCCCGAGCACGACATGCCCTGTGACAACGGCGGCCGCCCACACGCTCCGGGCCCGCAGAGGCTCGGACAACTGCCAGGAATCGGGCAGGAGATCGGCTGGCACGCCCCAGTTGGCCACCCAGGCCCCCGCGCCGAGCAGCAACTGCCCGCACACGACCGCGAGCATGCCCCACGACCACCGTCGGGCTGCGGGCGATCCCTCGGCGGTCGCCGTCACCGCGCTCACCGCCGTCAGCACGGTGACGGCGATGGCCCCGAGGATGTGCAGGCCGACCAGCGAGTGAAACGTGGCGGGTTCGACCGAGGCGTCGAGATGCCGCAACTGGGCGCCGGCGACGAGTTGCAGATACGCGGCGACGAGGAGCGCGACGGGCACTCGGGTCGCGACCTCATGGCCCGCCGCTGCGGCGGGCCGCCGCGACAGCACGGCGATCGCCACGGCCACGGCGAAAAAGAGCGGCCCGGTGCAGGCATGCACCTTGGCCACCGTCTTGTCGTCGAGAAGCACGCGGGCGCCGCCCAGCCCGCCCTGCACGAGCACGAGCCCGACCGCGGCCACCACGAGCCACCGCACCGCCGCTTGCGAAGAAGAACGCCACACAACGGCAGCCAGCCCGAGCGTGATCATCCCCGTCAGGCCGCCGAGCAGCCGATGCCCATGCTCCAGAAACAGATCCCAGGGCCCGTTGAGCCACTCGGCCATGGGAAACAGAAACATGTTGTGGCCGTACGTCGCGGGCCAGTCAGGCACCGCCATCGCCGCCTCGTAGGTCGTGACGAGCGCTCCGAAGGACAGCAGCACCGCCGTCACGCCCACCAGCAGGCAGGCGACCAGATGCGTCGGATTGAAGGCGGCGCGACTCATGATTTCC
>JAIOPD010000132.1 GCA_021414115.1 Planctomycetia bacterium | reverse complement strand
CATGGCACCCGCCGCCGGTGTATTGCTCCGCGACGACGAGACCGTCGAGCCGGGCCGGCTCCCGAGGAGCCGGGGGGGGGACGTACTGCGGGGCCGGAGGCGCGGCCCCCAACCCCAGCACGAACGTCATGACCGCTTCCCGCTGCTCCTCGTTGAAGGGGAACTGCGGCATCCGATACCGCTCGTTATAAGTCTTGTTTTCGGCCTTTTTGTAGTCATAGCTCCGCGGCGCTCGAAGCTTCTGCCAGAGGAAGCCCTCCCGCTCGTGCCCGAGGAGCTTCTGGAGGTAATAGCCCGTGTTCGGATCGACCGACTCCGGATCGAAGTGCCCACCATCCTCCTTCGCGGCGTAGGCCAAATCCGGGGAGAGCTGGTCGTCCGCCGATTCACTCGTCGGCTTGCCGTGGGCTTCGCCATCATGCCCATGATGGCCATGGCCGTGACCGCCACCGAGTTGGTGGGTGACAAGGTGCGACACCTGCTCGAACGCAATCCGCGACGGGTCTTTCCGGCCCCAGTCGGCCAGCGCGGCGCCGGCCGGTTTGCCATCCTCGAAGCCCGGGATGTCATGGCACGAATAGCAGGCGAGTTTGTTGATCGTTTTCTTGCCGACGTAGGCGAGCAGCGTCTGGTCGCGGCCAGGTCCTGCGAGCCCCACGAGTATCCGCTCGTCACCCTGAATGCCGGCCTGATCGGCGGCGAGGCCGGCCTGCAGCACCTGCTCGGCGCGGGTCGTGGTGAACCGCTCTTTGAGATACATCAGCGCCAGCTCATCGAGCGCCTTCTTTTCCTCCGCGGCGAGCGGACCGGCCGAGGCCAGCGGAAACCCGGTCTCGCCGTCGAGCGTCTCGACCTGCCACTCCTGGACCGGCTTCCAGTCATGACCTGACATCATCAAATACTCGGTGGCGTCGGCAGCCGGATCGCTGAGCGTGCCGTCGGCGAGCGGCACCGGCTCGAGGAGCACATTCGGCATGATCGTCTTGGGGTGGTAACGCGAGGGCTCGCGAAGCCAGCTGTACAGCCACTGCTTTCCCTGCGGAATCGACGACGCCTTGGCACCGATCCGGGAGAGGTTGGGACCGTGCGTGCTCGACGCCTCGGGGAAGTCGTCGTGCTGATGGCAGGCCAGGCAGCCACGAAGCTGCACGACCTTCCGCCCGCGGGCCACGTCGGCAGTCGCGGTGATCCCCTCATACGGCTTGACGTAGTCGAACGCCGCGCTCGCCGCTGTCAGGTAGTGCACCATCGACCGGATCTCGACCGGCTCGTAGCGCTTCGATTCTTCGAGTTGCTTGCCCTCGAGGTGGCTCCAGAGGCCGAAGAACCGCGGCATCTTGGTCGAGGGGCGAAACTCCTGCGGATTGCGGAGCCACGCATACAGCCACTCGAATCCGACCTTGGAACTCAGATACCGCAGGCTCGGACCGACCTTCGGCAGCGTGCCGGGCGTCTCAGGATCCTTGAGCAGCGCCGCCAACTGATGGGATCGTGGCGAAAGCTTGGCGTCGGCACCGGCCGCGGCATCACGCTCGATCGCGTCACGCAGACGGTTTCGCGACTCGCGACCATCCGGACTCGAGCGAACGTCCGACACCCAACGAGCCACGGTGCCCCCGAGAGCCTCGAGCCCCTTGTCATCGAGAAGGGCCTCGGCCACCTCGTGGAAGTTGGGCTCGACCCGCATGTCGGGGCCGATTCGCTTGTCGGGGCCCGCCCAGCCGTTGATCTCGTGGCAGCCATAACAGCCATACGAGCGAATCAGGTGGTAGCCCTCGACGAGCTTCGGGGCCGGCGGCTCGGGAAACTTCTCGCTCGGCTCCAGATCAACGACCTGGTGATGGCACTTCAGGCAACTCGATTCCTCGAACCGCTGCGGGAGCATCGGAAAGATCCAGTGATGGTTGTTGAACCATCCATACTCGTCATGCCACTCGTGGGACTGCTTGGGCGTGTTGGGCGAGTGTGACGCCCATTTGAAACTCGTCGAGCTCCCCTGCCCTTGGTGGCAGACGGTGCAGCCGAAGTTCTTCATCGGATGCGGACTCGAGTCGCCGACGAACAGATCGAGCCGCGGATGGGTCGAATAGGGCTCCGGCACCCCCCGGCGGACGGCGATCGCCAGGGACTTTTCAGAAGAGGGCACCTCCAACAGAGCGGTCACGGCGGCCTTTCTCGACAGCACTTTTCCGCCATCGACCGTCGTGATCACGTCGCCCGTCTGCAAACCGGCGACAGCAGCCTGCGACTCGGGCACCACCACACTGATGGTCGGATCGTCTGCTTCGAAGAGCCCGCTGGCCGCCAGCCGCAGTCCGTAAAGCGATTCCAACTGATCGTTGCCGTCGCCCGTAGCCGCGGCAGCCGCAGCCTCCGCGGCGGGCGCCTGCAGGGCGACTTCGATCGTCTCCGCCTGCGGATACCCGGGCTCCGTCGGAGCGCCGGGCAGCGACTTGTCCATGCCGCGATGGCAGGTCGTGCATCGGTCAAACCGAGCGACGTCGCGGAAGTTGTTGTTGAGCGTGAGCTGTGGCAGCCAGATCTGATCGACCCGCAGCGGGCTGTTGAAGGCGTCGAGCACCGGCAGTTCCAGCAGGCTCTTGCCGACGTTTGGCCGACGCTGCTCGAAGGTCTTTTGGAGCTGCACCAACTTCGCTCGGTGGTCCGCCACGGCCTTGGCCGCGTCATCCTCCGGCTTCGTCATCCGCTGCAGCAGCGAGTCGAGCGTCTTGCGATACGTGTTACCGGTCTGAAAGGCGAGCGTCGCAGCCGACACCTCCGCCCGCTTGGCGTCCGCGAGCGCGAGGAGTTCCGCCTGCCGATCGGCCGGTGCCTCCTCGGCAACCGCCAGTTCATAGTCGGCGCGGGTCTTGTCGAGTTCAGCCCGCCGCAGCTTCAGACTGCCGGCGAGGTTGTCTTCGCGAAACTTCGCCCGCTTGGCGATGTCCTGCAGTCGCGACAGGAGATCTCCGCGGAGCACGAGCCGCTCTGCCGGATCCTTCTGCGTCTGCAACTGGTCGATGTCGAGCTGCGCCCTGTCCGCGGCCTGCGCGTCCTCGGGAACCGCACGCACCGCGGCCACGAAAGCCCTGGCCGTATCGCCATCGAGGTCGGCTCGCCGGGCCTCCGCGAGCGCCGCCTCGAGTTCCTCGCGCCGCGCCTCATAGGCCTTCGAGTCCTGTTCGTCGACCTTCGCGGCAGCGGTCCAGGTCTCGAGACTGCGGAACTCGCGGGCGTACTGCTTCCACGGGCGGTTGTGATCCGCCGTGAGCATCATCACCGTCGCCAGGAGCAGCAGGACGGCCGAGACGGCAAACACGACGTGCAGAAGTTTGAGGTTGCGCCAGGTTTGTTCTGTTGCAGGCATGGATTTTTTTGCGGGCTGGACGAGCGACAGGGGAGGCTCGCCGGTTCAGTCGGACGGCATCAAAAGTTCAGCGAAAGTTCCGGGATGCTCACGATGTATTTCAGGTTCAGCGTCCACCGCAGAACCATTTTCAGTGGCAGCGTGAGCATCAGCAGCATCAGGTTTGCCATGATCATGTAGCGAATGAAGCCCATTTTCGCGTAGAAGCCGCGAAACAGGGTGACGGCCAGCAACGGCGGCAGCAGTACCAGATACGCCCCCATGACGAGCAACCCGGGAGCCTCCCGCAACAGGATGTAGCCCGCCTGCACGAGCCCGCTCGCACCCGACGGGGCCTTGGGCAGCGGCTGATCGAGGAGGTTCACCCAGAACATCTGCGGCAGGTCCACGTTGTTGAGGACCTCCACCTTGTAGGGCGTCCAAAACTCGAAGGGCCCGAAGAAGTTCCAGTTGGGCCCGCGGAGGAAGGTGCCCAGAATGATCAACGTGATCCAGAGCAGGAAGAATCCGAACTGATACGTGAGGTAGCTGAACTTCCGCTCCTCGATCGAGTAGTAGCCGTTGCCCTTCTTGTTGAAGTCGAGATAGGGCATGGCCATCAGCCCGAAGATCACGAGGCTGGGCAACACGACACCTGCATACCAGGGGTCGAAATAGACGAGCATTTCCTGCAGACCAAGGAAGTACCACGGGGCCTTCGACGGATTGGGCGTTTTGACGCTCGAGGCGGGCTCCTCGAGCGGCGCCGGCAGGCAGATTGCCCACAGGAGAAGGAACGCCGAGACGGCCACCATGCAGATCAGTTCGGTGTAGACGAGGTCGGGCCAGACCAGAACCTTTTCGTCGTTCTCCTTTTCGACCGGCGGCAGGCCACGGGCGATGCGGTCGTCGTTGACGACCGCCTGACTGGTAGCCAGCCACGTGAAGAACGCGAGCAGGAAGACCAGCCCGACGATCGGCACGTTGTCGGGCTTCATCACGATCGACGCGAAGTTTTCGTCGGCCATGGAGAGCCCCATCAGCAGCAGCATGGCGTTGAGGATCGTCCACGCCACCATCGGCTTCACGAAGAACCGCCGAAAGACGAACAGCACCGTCAGCAGGACGAACGTGCCGAGCGTATAGAGCACCGGCCCCGAGAGTCGATTGACGAGCGTTCGCACCGACAAAGGCAACGCCGGCACGAGATCGGCAGTCCCCGAGAGCGCGAGGCTTGCCAGCACCATCATGATTCCTGCAAAGACCGTCCACACCAGCGCCCAGCCGACCTGCCCCTTCCTCCGCCAGAGAAGCAGCGCCGCGACGCCGTTCATGATCGCCATGAACGCGTAATAGCCGCCGAGAAAGCCCGCGACGTCCTTCAGAAAAAAGCCGGATGAATGCATGGGGGTGGTCTCACAGCGGTCCGCTGATGCCGCCGTCCTTTCGCACACGCCAGAAGTGGATCGCAAGCAGCAGCGCCACCGCCAGCGGGATCGCGATGCAGTGGAGAACGTAGAAGCGGTTGAGGGTCTCCTCCCCGACGAACCGGGCGCCGAGGAGACCGAACCGGGCATCGGAGGCGTCGGTGATCATGTCGATGCCGCCGATCGTGAGCAGTTGCTGGCCCGGCCCCTCATAGCCGAGGAAGGGAGTGGCTCGAGCCATGTTCGAGCCGACCGTGATCGCCCAGATCGCGAGCTGATCCCAGGGCAGCAAATACCCGGTGAACGATAGCAACAGCGTCAGCAGCAGCAGAATCACGCCCACCACCCAGTTGAACTCGCGAGGCGGTTTGTAACTGCCAGTGAGGAACACCCGATACATGTGGAGCCAGGTCGTGATCACCATCGCGTGGGCGCCCCAGCGATGAAGCTCCCGCAGGATGCCCAGACTCGTCACGTCGCGAAGCGCGAGGATGTCGTTGTAGGCCCACTCCAGCGTGGGACGGTAATAAAACATCAAGAGCACGCCGGTGACGGTCTCCACCAGAAACAGGAAGAACGTCACGCCGCCCATGCACCAGGTGAACGAGAGGGCGATACCCTGCTTCTTGATCGACACCGGATGAAGGTGAAGGAAAAAGTTGGTGAGCATGACCACGATCCGATTCCGCCGGTCGAGCGGCATCGGATGGCGGAAGATACTCTTCCAAATCTGGGAGTTGCGGATCGTCTCGCCGATGGCCATGGCCTGAAAAACTTCCCTTGCTCAGACGGTGACGTACGAATCGGGGTCGGCCCACTGGCCGAGCTCCTCCTGAAATGTCTTGCTCTTGTCGATCTCGAGCTGGCCGTCGTCCGCGACTCGGATCGCATACCGCTCGAGCGGCCGGGGCGCCGGCCCCTCGAAGTTGATGCCGTCCTTGTAGAAGCCGCTGCCGTGACAGGGACACTTGAACTTCTGCTCGGCCTCGAGCCAGCTGGGCGTGCAGCCGAGATGGGTGCAGACGGTCTTCAACGCATAGACCTGCTGCTGACCCTGGAAATCGCCGTTCACAACCCACACGCCGTACTGGGCGACGTACTTCGTCTCGACCTTGCCGGCCGGAAAACCATCCTTCGAGCCCACCTTGAACTTGCTGGGCGGCTCGGCCAGGACGTTCGGAAACAGGAAGCGGGCCAGCCCAAGCGTGAACAGGCCGCCGGTTACCGACAGCGCGGTGAATCCCATCGCCATCGCTGAACCCATGGCGATCTGGAGAAATCCGCGGCGATCCTCCCCTTCATCGGCCCCCTTTTTGGCGGGCTTCACCGGCTTGGGAGGCAGCGTGGCGACCGTTCGCGGAGGCGCCGCCTTCTCCTCGGTCGACTTGACCGCCTCCCTCGGCTTCGGAGCAGGTCGGGCAGGGGCATCGGCTTTTGCGACCGGCCCCGGCTTCGCGGCCGCTCGGGCCGCGGCGAGAATGCTGGCCGTGTCACGTTGCACGCCCGTTTTCGCCGCACCAGCGGCAGCCGCAGGTTTGGCTGCCGGCTTGGCCACGGCAGCCTTTGCGACGGCTGCAGCCGGCTTCTCGGCCGCAGGTTTTGCGGCAGGAGTATCGCCCTCAGCCTTTTTGGCTCGGGCCATCGCAAGAATATCGGCAACGCCGGGACGCGCACCGCCAGCGGCAGGCTTCGGCTTCAGGACCGGCTTCGCTGTCGCTTCGACCGCAGGCTGCTCCGACGCAGGCTCGGGCTCCTTCGGCGCGGCAGGCTGTGCCGCCGACTCCGGACGGTCAGCCGCTCTGGCAGCCGCCAGAATCTCGGCAACCGTCATCTTCTTCTTCTCAGCCATACGGAAGCCTCACCGCGGACAGACCCTGGCTCCGGGAGCACAAGCCCCTGGTGACGGACCTCGGTACCGCGTAAAAAGCATGTTTCGACCGCGTTTGCGCGAGTTCGTGAAGTTTTTCACGAACTCACCTTAACTGTATCGGGCACCCCCGGGCTGTCAACGTCGTCTTTGGCATGCGTTGCCCCTGTATGACGCAAGCTTCGGCAATCCGGCCGCGGCCACCTCGAAGAACCCCCCGTTCGGCCGAGGAGCTGCGCGTGTCCCAAGTTTGTCGGGAGACAACGGTCACGGACGTTGGGGTACAACCTTCTGTCCCGCTGCGACTGCGTTTGGAGAGCATGTCCGCCGGGCAACAGCCACCGTAGGAGCAAGCACCGTGATTCGATCGCGCCGGGTTCTCGTCGTGGGCAACGGCGGTCGAGAACATGCGATTGCCTGGAAACTCGTCCAGGACGGTGCCGAGGTTCTCGTCGCCCCCGGCAACGCCGGCACCGCGGGCATCGCTGAGAATGTGCCCATCGCGGCGACGGACATCCCGGCATTGCTGGAACTGGCCCGCACACGCGAAGTCGACCTAACGGTGGTCGGACCGGAGGCGCCGCTCGTGGCCGGGATCGTCGACGCATTCACCGCCGCCGGACTGCGGATCTTCGGACCAACGCAACGCGCCGCGCAGATCGAGGGAAGCAAATCGTTCTGCAAGCAGATACTCCACCGCGGTGACGTGCCGACGGCGATGTTCCGCGAGTTCCGCTCGACAGCGCGTACCCGGGAGTATCTCGAGGCCCGCGAGGACATGCCCGTCGTGGTGAAGGCCGACGGCCTCGCGGCCGGCAAGGGCGTGTTCGTGTGCGGCGACCGCGCCGCGGCGCTGGCCGCCGTGCAGTCGCTCGCCGAGGATCCGGCGCTCGCCGCAGCCGCCGGCAGCATCCTCGTGGAAGAACGGCTCGACGGCATCGAGGTGAGCGTGCTGGCGATCACCGATGGACGCACGATCGTCACGCTCCCGCCGCTGCAGGACCACAAGGCGGCGCATGACGGCGACGAGGGGCCCAACACGGGCGGGATGGGCGCCTACTGCCCGACGCCGTTCGTCGATGCCGAGCTCCTCGCGGAAATCGAGGCGAAGATTCTCGTGCCGACGGTGCACGCGATGCGGCGGGCCAAGGTGCCGTTTCAAGGAGTGCTCTACGCCGGCCTGATGCTCACGTCGCAGGGGCCGAAGGTGCTCGAGTTCAACGCCCGGTTCGGTGACCCCGAGTGCGAGCCACTTCTGCTTCGCATGGAGTCGAGTCTGCTCGAACTGCTCGATGCCACCGTCGATCGCCGGCTGGAATCCTGTCCGCCGCCGACCTGGCACGATGGCGCGGCCGTGTGCGTCGTGATGGCGAGCGAAGGCTACCCGGGCCCCGTGTCCAAGGGGCAGCCCATCCGCGGCCTCGACGCCGCGGCGGCTCTGCCCGACGTGCAGGTCTTTCACGCCGCGACGCGGCTCGCCGACGGCGGCAGCGTGGCCGACGGCGGCCGGGTGCTCGCCGTCACTGCCCGTGGCACTTCCCTGGCCCGTGCAAAGCTCCACGCCTACACCGCCGTCAAGGAGATTCGCTGGCCCGGCGCCTGGTGCCGCAAGGACATCGCCGACAAGGGGCTGCGCCGTGAGCACGAACTGCTCGTTGCCGAAGCCACCGCCGCGGAGCCGACATCGTGAAGCTCCGCGTCGGCATCGTCGGCCTGGGCGACCAATGGGAGTCGCGGCATCTCCCCGCCATTCGCACGCTGGCCGACCGGTTCGAGGTCCGCGGAATCTGCGAGCAGGTGGCGCACCGGGCGGAGCGTGCGGCGGCCGAACTCGGCACGACCCCGGTCGACGGCTTTCGGGCTCTGGCCGCCCGCGACGACATCGACGCGATCCTCTATCTGGCCGACCAGTGGTTCGGGGCCACGCCGATCCTCGCGGCCTGCGACAACGGCAAGGCCGTCTACTCCGCGATCTCCCTTCCCTTCGCCGCGGATGAGGCGCAGCTCCTGCGCCGCCGCGTGGAGGAATCGGGGATCGCCTTCATGGCCGAACTGCCGCGGCGTCATGCGGCGGCCACCGTCCGCCTCAAGGAACTGATCGCCACGCGGCTCGGCCCGGCCCGGATGCTGTTCTGTCATCGGCGGGTCCCGCTGTCGGCGCTCCCCGCGTCGGCTCCGGCCCGCGATCGCCGCAGCGAGGCCCGCGATCTCATCGAACTCGTCGACTGGTGCCGCTACGTCGCGGGCGTCGAGCCCACCAGCGTGGTCGCCGTGCGGCACGCCGAATCCCCGGGCGGCGAAGTGGACGACTACCAGATGATGAGCCTCGACTTCTCGCAGACCGGCCGTCCCGGCGACGGACCGCTTGCCCAAATCAGCTGCGGCTACTATATGCCGCGGGTCTGGGAAGAAGCGGTGACCTTCCGCCCGCCGCCGGGCCTGCAGATCGTCTGCGAGTCGGGGATCGCGTTCATCGACCTCCCCAACACGCTGGTCTGGTTCGACGCCGCGGGACGCCACCAGGAATCACTCGAGAGCGAGCGGCCCGTGGGCGAGCAGATGCTCGCCCAGTTTCACCGCATGGTGACGAGCCTCCTGCGGCACATGAGCGGCCTCGACGACGCCCTCCGCGCCATGCAGATCGTGCAGGCCGCCGAACGGAGTCAGGCCGAAGGGCTCCGCGTCAGGCTGTCCTGAGCGCGGCCACGACGAGGTCGCCCACCTCGCGGGTGCCGTAGCCCATCTTGCCGGCGGCCTGGCTCTTCATCTTCGTGCCCGTGACGTGGGCCACGGCGGTGTCGATGCGGCCGCCGGACCGGGGGTGGCCACTGTGCTCCAGGAGCATCGCCATCGCGTTGATGGCGGCGATCGGATTGATCACGTTCTGGCCGGTGTACTTGGGCGCGCTGCCCCCCATCGGCTCGAACATGCTCACGCCTCCCTTGTCGGGGTTGAGATTGGCGCCGGCCGCCACTCCCATGCCTCCTTGGAGGATGCCGCCGAGGTCGGTGATGATGTCGCCGAACATGTTGGTCGTGACGATCACGTCGTAGGCGTCGGGGTTTTTCACCATCCACATGCAGCATGCATCGACGTGGTTGTAGTCGGTCTTCACGTCGGGATAGTCCTTCGCCACCTCCTGGAACGTCCGCCACCAGAGATCGTGGCCGTAGGTGAGTACGTTGGTCTTGGCGACGAGCGTCAGCGTTTTCTTCGGACTGTTTCGCTTCCGCGTGTAGTCGAAGGCCCAGCGGATGCACCGCTCGCATCCCTTCCGCGTGTAGACGGCCTGCTGCACGGCCACCTCGTCGGGCGTTCCCTTCTTGAGATAGCCGCCGACGCCACAGTAGAGGTCTTCGGTGTTTTCACGAACGACGACGAAGTCGATGTCCTTGGGGCCGCGGCCGGCCAGCGGCGTCTCGACTCCGGGCAGGAGCTTCACGGGCCGCAGATTGATGTATTGGTCGAGCTTGAACCGCAGGTCGAGCAGGAGTCCCTTCTCGAGGATGCCCGGCTGCACGCCGGGATGGCCGATCGCGCCCAGGAAGATCGCATCCTTGCCACGCAGCAGATCGAGTCCGCCCTCGGGAATGATCTCGCCGGTCTTGAGGTAGCGGTCGCCGCCCCAGTCGAGCATCTCGACGTCGTACGCGAAGCCATCGAGAGAGGCGACGGCGTCGAGGACCTTCAGTGCCTCGACGGTGACTTCGGGGCCGGTGCCGTCACCGGGAATCGCGGCGATCTTCAGGGTCGACGAGGCCATCGTGGCTGCATGCTCCGTGGAGGCGGTTGGAAATCGGCGGGGGCTTCCTGACGGGGAAGCTCAGTTGTTGCTGAAGTCGTGCTGCTTGCCCGTTTTCATGCCGAGCGGATTCTTGACGAACCGTTGCCGGCAGGCGTCGCAGAGATCGAACCGCAGCGAACGCGTCGACTCGTCGAGGTCTGTCACGTCCCCGTCGTCGAGCCGCTCGAGCAGATCCTGCATGTCTTCCAGGTGGTCGGCGTCGGCCGCGAGACCCTCAGCATCCTGGCACCCACACTCCTGATCCTCGACGGCGGGAAACACCTCGATTTTCACGACATGACGCACGTCGGTGCCGAGATTGATCGGCCGCTTGCAGACGTCGCACGAGTAATGGAGCATCGCTTTCTCCGGATGATGTGTGAGGGGCGTCGGGATGGCCGCAGCCAGAAAAAACCGTCACCTCGAGGGCGCGGCTCCGCCAACGCCCTGAGTGTGACCGCAACCTGCGGCCAAGGCAAGCCGCCGACACGCAGAAATCGAGGGGTTATTTGGCGCGGTTTCGGCGGCGCCAGTAGAATCTCGTCGAACGGGTGGAGTGATTTTTCATCATGACATCGATCGCCCTCACACTGCCTTCCCAGCGTCAGTCAACGTCGCTGGGCTTGAGCGTTCTCGTTCTCAACCGCTCGTTCGTGGCGGTACACATCACGAACGTCCGCCGGGCCATCACCCTCCTCTTCCGGCAGTTGGCCGAAGTGGTGCACATCGAGGAGGGGCAGTTCGCCGCCTACAACCTCGATTCGTGGCGGGAACTCTCGACGCTGCAGGCCGGGTTTCGCAGCCCCGACCAGGACTGGATCCGCGCCGTCGGCTACGAGCTCCAAGCCCCTCGCGTCATCCGGCTGATTTCCTGCGACCGCGGCCCCCGCCAGGGTCTGCGGTTCAACCGCCGCAACGTCTTCGCCCGGGACGGCAACCTCTGCCAATACTGCGGAAAGACTTTCCCGACGAGCGAACTCTCGCTCGATCACGTCGTGCCCCGCAGCCGGGGCGGCATCACGAGCTGGGAAAACATCGTCTGCGCCTGCGTGGCCTGCAACGTTCGCAAGGGAGGCCGCACGCCCCACGAAGCCCGGATGAATCTCATCCGTCAGCCCATCAAGCCGAAGCGGAGCCCCCTGCTCTCGATCAAGATGGGCAACCCGAAGTACGCGAGCTGGAAGAGCTTCGTCGACAACGCCTACTGGCTCGCCGACCTCCGCTGAATCACCATCGCTCGAGCGTAGAATCCGGGAAGCCCGGAGCGGAAGCGACGGGATCGGCACGACGAGATGATCTGCTCGTCGTGCGCGAGCACGGGAGCTCGGTCCTCAACCTCAACCGGCTCCCCGCCGCTGGCACGCCTCGCCGTCCGTTTACCCGTCGCTCGCGCTCCGGGCTTCTCCCAGCAGCGGACAAATCGAGTACCCGCGAGGGGCTGCCCGTGCCCCGAAAGCCGGGCTATGGGAGCAAGCGAAGGCAGGATGCCGAAGCGCAGCGGACATGCAGAGAGCCGAGGTCTGGAGGACCGAGGCGAACGTCCGGCTCTCGGGGCACGGGCAGCCCCGACCCACCACTCAGGCCCCCGGCAGGCAAACCACCAAAGTCATGACCGCTCTAGCAAAGCGGGTCTTTCTTCTCGGTGATCACCGGAAGCTGGGGCGACATCTCGGCATTGAGTTCCTTGAAGTCCTTCCACTCGGCGGGCAGATTGTCTTCGTGGAAGATCGCCTCGACCGGACACTCGGGCACGCACGCCTCGCAGTCGATGCACTCGTCGGGGTGGATGTAGACCATCTTGTCACCCTCGTAGAAGCACTCCACGGGGCAAACCACCACGCAGTCGGTGTACTTGCAGGCGAAACAGGGCTCGGCGACAACGTGGGTCATGATCGACTCCTTTGCGATGATTCAAACCCGGGCGATCCACGCGGATCCCGACAGCGCGTCGCCTTGCCGGCGACGTGGGGCTGACCGCGACTTTGCGGAATGGTAGGGGGGTGGTGAAACCGTGTCAACGAGCCGCCCGGCCCCGGTGCCACGGCCTTCCACACCTCCGCCCACTGCCGTTGGTGGCCCGTGCTGAGCCGCCTTATGATGGGGATAGCATCGGCCAGCCGCCGGGAAAAAATGAGCCGGCGACTCCGCCGCGGTTTCCAACGGTTCGAGCGGCGTTTCGATTCGCGAGGATGCCTGACACCGTGTCGATCCCGCCGCAACCAGCCGACGACGCGACGGCTCTTTCAGCCGAAGACCGTCGGCTGCTCGACGCCTGCCTCGCAGGAGACGACGGCGCCTGGGAGGCGTTCGTCGGACGATTCGCCGGACTGTTCGCGTTCGTCGCCTCCCGGACCGCCCATCAACGCGGACTGTCCCTGTCCGCGACTGACCGCGACGACATCATGGCGGACATCCTCCTGGAATGCCTCCGCAGCGATGCCGCCGTGATGCGTTCCTTCGCAGGCCGGGCCAGCCTCGCGACCTACCTCACCGTGATCGCCCGGCGGGTGACGGTCCGGGCCCTGTTGCGAAACGTCACGCGCACCGCGTCGCCGTCCGCGTTGTCCGTCGATTCCGCTCCCGGCCCGGACGAGGCCGCGCGGATCGCCGACCGCGAACATGTGGAGTCGCTCCTGGCCGGCCTCGACGGCGACGAAGCACGGCTTGTCCGGCTGCATCACCTCGAGCAGCGGAGCTACGGCGAGATCAGCCACCTCACCGGCATGCCGCTCGGCTCGATCGGTCCAGCCCTCTCGCGGGCCCGCGAGAAGATGCGGCAGCTCGAGCAGCATTCCCAGGCCGGCTGATCGGCGCCGGTCACTGCGGCGGAGCGGCTGGCGGACCGATCACGACCGATGGGTCGGCGAGGTCGACCGGCTCGTAGCCCGGGTAGGCGGGCATCTGCCAGAGCTGCCCGGGATCACCGCTGGCGGTATTCGTGGTGATCGATGACAGTTCGATCTTGAAATCCACACCCGACGCGGGCCACGACACTTCCACGAGATGCGGCAGAGCGGCGCCCGACCGCGGATCGACGCGATGCCGGCTGGTCCGGACGCTCGCCAGCCGCTCGCCCGACGCCATGAAGAGATGCTGTTCGCTCACCAGGCCGGTGGTGCCGTCGAGGATCGTCGACTTGAGGATCTCCCCCTCGGGCGAATCGATCGTGCTCCGCACCTCGATCCGGCCGTCGGGCAGCGGAAACGGTCCCTGATGCCGGTCTTCCGGCCTGAAGTTCACGAGCCCGAGGATCTCGGGCATCCAGTCGGCGCGGATCGGCAGCAGCCGGCGGGCGGCCGACTGGCCATACTGCTCGTGCCGGCAGAAGGCGACGATCGGCGGTTTGTGCTGCCGCAACCAGAGCCAGAAGAGGTCGTCGTTACTACCGATGTCGAGTTCGGGCCCGGTGATCGCCGTCTGGGCCTGCAGACGGAACCGCCGAGGCGGCTCGCACGCCACGCGGGCCGAGAGCCGTGGTACGCCCGGCACCGCGAGCACCGCCTGCGTCGCCACGTAGCTTCGCACCCGCTGCGTATTGTCGTGGACGACGGCGATGATCTGGTCGAGCGACGGCTGCGCCGGCAGCGTCCGGGGCAGCGGCATCGTGCCCACCTGGTAACCGCGGAGCACCTGCGGACACGAAGCCCCGCTCGACGCGACCGAGGCGACGAGGAGCAGCAACGCGACGCCGCGAGTGATGGCGGCAGGCCGCGAGGCAGCGATGGTGCGCGGGCCCGACGTCATGCCGCACCTCCCGACCAGAGGAGCGAGACGAGCCGGCCTTCGACCCCGTCGGCGGCCACTTCCGACCTCCCCACGGTGCGCACGCGGTATTCGCGACCCCGCTTGCGGCACGAGAGCACGAGGACGCCGCTCTCCGACGGTTCGCTGCGATCGTCGACGACCCGGAGCATCCGCCGACGCATCAGTTCCAGTGCGAGCAGGTAGCGGAGGGGTTCGTCTGCGCCGTCCTCGAGGCTTTCAAACGCATCAAGCAGCACGTCGGCGGGGGCGAGCGTCGGCCCGGCGTCGCCCGCGACCGAATGCCGCGACCGCCACCAGGCAATCGCGTCGGGAGGCGGGCCGTCCCAGGCCTCCGCCGCGACGTCGAGCCGGTCGAGAACACCGCTGCTGCGCACGAGCGCGGAGTAAAATTCCTCGCCGGCCGCGAACGTCCGGCCCGTGCGAGCGCACGCCACCTGCGGTCTGTGAAGCTTGAGGTCCATGCGGATCGGCAGCCGGGGGTTCTCGGGCCGGGACCATAGAAACAGTCCGCCTCCGCCACAAGAACGGCCCTGGCGAAGCCAGGCAGGCTAGGCGAGCCGGGCGAGGATCATGTCGGCGACGTCGGCGATTCCCCGGCCGTCGTTCGTGCCCACCACCGCGTCGGCCACCTGCACGACCTCGGGCCGCGCGTTGCCCATGGCGATGCCCAAGCCGGCGGCCCGGATCATCGGGATGTCGTTCACGTCGTCGCCAACGGCGCAAATCTCGTCCGCGGCGATGCCCCACCTGGCGGCCAAGGCCGTCACGCCCGACCACTTGGTCACGCCCGCCGGCGCGATTTCGCACATCCAATCGCGATACCTCGGGCTCTTGATCGTGTGCAGCGACAGCCGCCCGGGAAACGCGGCAGCGAGCGCGGTCTCGAGCGTTGCCATCGCTTCGTGCGGCCCCATCACGAATCCGGCGAACACACCCTCCGGAGGCGTAGCGTGGAGTTCGGGCATCACGTGGGCGAGGTCGCGATTGCGGCCCAGGTACTCCCGAAAACCGCCGCCGCCGAACGCCCCCGATTCGTCGATCGCGTCGGTGAGACTGCGGCAATAAAAGTCGAAGCCGAGCGCATAGCTGTCGCTGTAGAGAATCGCCTCGTGGCCCGCGTCGACCACCCGCGCCAGCACGCCCGACAAGACGCCGGGTTCGAACTCGGCCCGCGCGAGCGTCGCGTGGTCGGCGGGCCGCTTCACCAGAGCACCCGACGCCGTGACCAAGGGCACGTCGATGCCGAGGCAGTGGGCGATGGGCAGCGTGTCGCGGTAGCGGCGGCCCGTGGCGAGCCACACGCGCACCCCCGCCTCGTGCACCCGCCTCACCGCCGCCCGGGTGGCCTCGGGCACCTCGTGACCGGAGTTGGTGAGCGTGCCATCGACGTCGAGCACGAGCAGTCGCACGGGGCGGGGCGGCACGGAACCGGAAGGTGCGTTCATTCACGCTATGATACCGGCGGAGACATCATCCATGACGCCTGCAGCCGACGACGCTTCCACCATCCCCTTCACGCCGGTGGCCCGCGTGGGCGACATCCCGACGGGCGAAGGCCGCACCTTCGAGGTCGCCGGCCGACTCATCGCGGTGTTTTTCGATGGCCGCGAGTATCACGCCATGGACGATCTCTGCCCGCACATGGGCGCGTCGCTTGGCTCCGGGCCCTTCGTCGATGGCCTCGTCACCTGTCCGTGGCACGCCTGGCGGTTCCGGGTCTGCGACGGCGCCTGGTGCGACAACGAGAAGCTGAAGGTCGAGGTCTTCGACGTCCGCGTTGCGGGCGATGCGATCGAGGTCCGGGTGCCGCCGCCGAGGGCGATCGACCTGCCTACGCGAGCGTGAGCGACTCGCCCGGCGCCACCACCTTCGCCACGCCGACGCCCGCGGCAGCAACCTGCTTTGCCCACGCGGCCGCGTCCTGCTCGATGGGTGGCCAGGTGCCGTAGTGGCTCGGCAGCACCAGCGCGGGCTTCAGAAGCCCGATCGCCTCGATTGCATCCTCGGGGCCCATCGTAAAAAGGTCGCCGATCGGCAGGATCGCGACATCGAGGCCCCTGCCACCGCGTGGCCTTCCGATCCGCTCCATGTCGGAAAAGAGCGACGTATCGCCGGCGACATAGATCCGCTTGCCGCCCACGTCGAGCACCCAGCCGCAGGGATTCCCGCCATAGGTGCCGTCGGGCAGGCTCGACGAATGATGGGCGAGTTCCATCTTCGCGGTCCCGCCCGGCACGGCCGCCGTGCCGCCGAGGTTCATCGGCTGCACGTTCTCGATCCCATGCTTTCCCAGCCACTGGCCGATCTCAAAATTGCAGAACACCTTGGCCTTCGTCCGCTTCGCGATCGCGATCAGGTCGCCTACGTGATCGACGTGGCCGTGCGTGACGAGGATCGCGTCGCAGGCGACGTCCTTCGCCTTCATGCTCGCGGTCGGGCAGTCGTCGAAGAAGGGATCGACGAGGAGGATGCCGGAGCCGGTGTCGATGAGCCAGGTCGCGTGGCCGGTCCAGGTGATCGTGACGGGCATGGCTGGTTTTCTCCGAGAGGCGTGCGGCAAGAACTATACACGGAGCGCCAGGGTTTTTGCCTGAAGCTTGCGTGCGGGTTCAGCAGGGCACTTCGGTGCCGCATGATGGCGGCGCCGGCTGCGGGACGGCATGAGGTTCCTCGCGGGAGTATTTCGCTCGACCCCCAGCGAGGGGTTGGACTCCAGCGGGCGAAATCCTCAACGCTCGTCACGCTCACGCCGATCCCTCCGCCTCGTCGAGCGAAGTTCGAGCGATGTGCCGCGTGCGGCGCATTCCTCCGATGCCAAAACGTGAAGACCGGGAGGGATTGCCCCTGCCGTGTCGCCGGGCTTGCTGGCCAGCGAAGTCAGGATGACGAAGCGCAGGCAGCACGCAGAGAGCGGAGGCCCGGAAGGCCGGAGCGAACGTCCGGCGACACGGCAGGGGCAATCCCGACCCTCGCAAGACCCCGGGGCACCCACCTCGGATCAACCCCATTCGATCCGTCTCGAAGCACTCCGTATTCCCCGCGCTCGCGATTGGGGCTTCCCGGGCGTCGCGGTTACGCCGGCCGCAGCCGCTTCATCATCAGCTTCTTGTAGTCCTCGACACCGGGCTGGCCGTAGGGATTCGTGCCGACGAGTCGGCCCTCGACGACGGTGGCGAGCATCAGCATCTGCAGGAGTTGGCCGACGACATGCTCGTCCACTCGCGGCAGGAGGATGTCGGCCGTGGGCCGCTTCGCCTGCGCGTAGGCCTCGTTGGTGCCGGCGACCGCAGCAGCGAGCATCTCGGGCCACGTCTTCCCTGCGAGGTCGTCGAGCTTGTCTTGGTTGGCCGCGTACGAACCGAGCGGCGGCAGGGAGATCGGATCGCGACGCGGCTCGCCCACCACGAGGTTCGTGATCAGCTTGTCGCGGCGGCCGTCCTGATGCTGCTGGCCGCGGGAGTGGAGGTCGCGGGTGGTCACGGCCGTGAGCGGTGTGGCCCCCTTCCCGTCCTTGCCGAGACTTTCCGAGAGAAGTTGGTCATACCACAGGCCCACGGCCTCGAGCCTGTTGCTCCAGCTCGAAAGCACGCGGATCGTCGCACCGGCCTCGACCTCGGCGAGATGCGACACGGCCACGTACTGGAGCACCGGGTTTTCGGCGACCGGCGCCTCGCGGAAGCGGCGATTCATCGCCGCGGCCCCCTCGAGCAGCCGCACGACGTCGATACCCACGATCGAGGCCGGCAGCAGGCCCACGGCCGTGAACACCGAGAACCGTCCGCCGACACCGTCCGGAATGTCGAACACGTCGGGGCAGCCGATCGCCTTGGCGAGTTCCGCGAGCCGGCCCGTCGTGCCCGTGATCGGCACGACCAGCGGCGCGAGCTTGGCGACATCGCCGCCGACGGCCTCGAGCAGCGTGGCGAGAAAGAGTCGCGTCGCCGCCGCGGTCTCCAGCGTGCCGCCGCTCTTGCTGACCACGAGCATGGCCCAGCGGTCGAGCAGGTCGTCGCCCCGCGGCCGGCCGGCCGGTGCGACCACGTCGAGCAGCCCCTGCGCCGAGTCGTTGTCCATGTTGAAGCCCTCGAACGAGAGCCGCGGGCGGCCTCCGCGCTCGCCGCGAGGGAGTTCGTTGTGGCAGGGATGGCAGCAGGCTTCGAAGAGCGCCCGTGTGCCCATATAGGAGCCGCCGATGCCGAGCACGATCACGCGATCGACGGCGTCGCGAATCCGCCGGGCGGTCTGCAGGATCGCGTAGAGTTCGCTCTCGGGCCGGGCGGTGCCGTAGGCCGCGAGCAGCCGGTCTGGCAGATCGATGAATGCGGGATCAAGCGACTCGCCCGGCTTCGCGCCGCCGCCCCGCCAGCGGTCGAGATCGGCGAGCGACTCGGTCCGGGCCGCGTCGAGCCGGCCAGTCAGTCCGGCGACGGCGGCGGGCGACACGGTGCCCGCCGCGAACACGGCTGCCGGGTCGTACTGGATCGGATCCTCGGAGAGCCTGGGACGGACGACGCTCATGGGGGCCTCGTGGAGGAGGGCTGTTTTAGGCGGGGCAAGCCAGCGTGTAGATTCTGGCGGTCGAACTGTAGCCGATCCCCGCGACGGCCGCCACGCAACCCCCGCTCAGGACATCCCACCGTGAAAGAGCACGAACTCGTCAGCGAACTCGCCGAGAAGAACGCCTCCAAGATCGTGATGCTCGTGGCCGACGGCCTCGGCGGCCTGCCGATGCAGCCGGCCGGAAAGACGGAACTCGAAACGGCCGTCACACCGAACCTCGACCGGCTCGCAGCCCGGGGCACGAGCGGGTCGAGCGTGCCGGTGCTCCCGGGGATCACGCCCGGCTCCGGCCCCGGCCATCTGGGCCTCTTCGGCTACGACCCGCTGGAGTTCAAGATCGGCCGCGGTGCGCTCGAGGCCACTGGCATCGGCTTCGAACTCGGCCCCGACGACGTCG
>JAIOPD010000059.1 GCA_021414115.1 Planctomycetia bacterium | reverse complement strand
CGGCGCCGGCGTGGCGGTGAGCAACTCCGTCGTCGATGCCGACGTCGCCACGCTGATTTCGACCGGCAGCAATTTCCGCGTCAACTCGGCGATCGGCTTCGACACGACCGCCGGCGACCGCACCTACACCCCCGCCATCGCCAACACGGCGCAGGGGGCGCTCGGGGCGGTGAAGGTCGGCGCCAACACGCTCATCCTCTCCAACAGCAACACTTACACCGGCACGACCGTCATCGCCGGCGGCGTGCTGCAAGCGGGCGGCACATCGGCGCTCGGAACCGGCAACATCAGTTTCAGCGGCGGCACGTTCCAATACACGGCGGCCACCGCCGGGACGGACTGGGCCTCGCGGATCAAGAGCAGCGGCTCGGCCATCGCCCTCGACACGAACGGCCAAAACGTGACGCTGGCGGGGATCATCGACAGCACGAACACCGGCGGGCTCACGAAGACGGGGAACGGCACGCTCGTGCTCTCGCCATCGACTGCCTACACGGGTCTCACGACCGTCAGCCAGGGCATCCTGCAGAGCGGCAGCACGACGGCCGCGACGACGGCAGTGCCCGCGGGCAATTACGCGGTCGCGGCCAACGCGAAGCTCGTGTTCGCGAGGAACATCGATAACGTCGCGTTCGGGACGCAGTCGATCTCTGGGGCGGGCGACGTCGAATTCACGGGCCAGACTGGCGGGTATTTCACATTCCGCCAGAGCGGCTCCCCCATCTACACGGGCACGCTGTCGTACACCGGTCAGACGATCGTGAATATGACTGCCACCGCGACCGGTGTGAATGCCTATAAAGGATCGCTCTGGCTGGAGAAGGACAACGTCCTGCCGAACTCAACCGTCGTGAACATGCAGTCGGGGAAAATCTACACGCGAAATCAGACGGGCACGGGCATCAGCGTCACCGGCATCACCGGCAGCGCGGGCACGTTCATCACGGCGGACGGATCGGGCGGCACCCAGAAGTGGACGGTGACCGCGGCGTCCGGCACTTCGTACACCTACGCCGGAACGATCGGCTGGGACGGCCAGTTGGTTGTAACGCAGGCCAATGGCAACAACATTTCCTTCACCAAGGCTGGCGCCGGCACGCAGATCCTCTCCGGATCCAACACCTACACGGGCGCCACGACGGTCACGGGCGGCACGCTCCAGATCGGCAGCGGCGGCACGACGGGCTCGATTTCCAACTCGAGCCTGGTGACCCTGTCGAACGGCGCTGTGCTCGCCTTCAACCGCTCCGACAACCTCACCTACGGCGGCACGGTGAGCGGTGCCGGCGGACTCGTGAAACTCGGCTCGAACGCGGTCACGATCACCGGCATTCAGGCTTATACGGGTGCCACCTCCATCAACGGCGGGCGGCTCGAGATCACTTCCAGCGGCCGAATCAACGGCACGAGCGGCATCACGATCAACGGCAGCGGAGCCGAGCTGAAATACAACTCCGCCACGCCTCTCACCCAGCCGATCACGTTCACGCAGGGCATGATCTCCGGCACAGGTATCATCGGCACGTTGGTGACCGTCGGCACGAACGACATCATCGCCCCGGGCAACTCGCCCGGCATCCAGCCCTACGCGGCAGGCCTCACCTGGGCGCCCGGAGGAACGTACGAGTGGGAGTTCAACGCCATGTCGGGCACCCCAGGCATCAGCTGGGATCTCGTGGACGTCACAAGCGGCACGTTCAGCCTCACGGGGCTTTCGACCACGAACACGTTCCTGCTCGACCTGATCACGCTCACCGGCGGCAACGTCGCCGGCCCGCTCGACTCCCCCTACGTGCCAGGCAGCACGTATTCGTTCCTCATTGCCGACTTCGGCGGCAGCACGTTCACCGTTCCGGTCGGCTACTCGACCGCTGCCGGCAGCGACCTCACAGGGCTCTTCAGCTTCAATCTCACCAGATGGCAGGGGACGGCCCCGTCCGTGAATGACATCTCCGTGAAGGTCAACTCGCTCGGCACCGGGATCGAACTCATCGTCGTGCCGGAGCCGTCGGCTCTCGCCATCGCCGGCATCGGCATCGTGGCAGCGGCGTGGGCGGTGAGCCGCCGACGGCGGGCCGCAGCGTGAGCCGGCTGGATCTTGCAACACTCGTGCTCGTCGCGGTGTTTCTGGCCGCCGCTGGGGCCGAAAAGGCTACGGCGGACGGATCGACGACCGACTCCCCTGCCACAGGCGCCGCGGCTCGGCGAATCCTCGATGCCTGGCATGCTGACGCGGCCGTGCCGGGGGACCGCCACCTGCACGTGGTCGCATGGCGAACAAAAGATCGCGATTTCGCGGCCGACCATCGGGCCCGGCTCGACCGGATCCTAACGCACATCCAGACGTTCTACCGTTCCGAAATGGAGCGGCATGGTCTCGGCCCGCGGTCGCTCCGGCTCGATCGCAGCGGCGACGGGAGCCTGATCGTGCACGAGGTGACAGCGGAAGGCGGGTTCGCCGATTACAACCGACCGGACGGCAACCGGATCCGCGCCGAGTGTGCACCGGTGCTTCGCGAGAAGGGCATCGACATCGACCGCGAGACCGTGCTCGTGTTCACGAATCTGGCCGAATGGGATCCCCAGGCCCTCACGTTTCGCCACAAGAGCCCGTATTACGGCGGCGGCGGCCAGGCCGCCGGAATCGCCTTTCAGCTCGACTCACCGGAACTCGACGTCACGGCGCTGACCGCTCGCGAGCCGATGATCGTCGACGGCGAATACGGCCGCATCTCGCTCGGAAGACACGCCTCGATCTTCATCGGTGGCATCGCGCATGAAGTGGGCCACGCGCTCGGCCTGCCCCACTCTCGGGAGCGTGCCGACGAAGCAGCCCGCGGCACCGCCCTCATGGGCTCCGGGAACCGGACCTACGGCGAGGAACTGAGGGCCGAGGGCAAGGGGTCGTTCCTTACGTTGGGAGACGCCCTCAGGCTCGCCTCGCATCCCCAGTTTTCCGGCTCCATCAAGGGCATGCGGGACGCGCCGAAGGCCGAGTTCTCCGATCTCGACGTCGCGCTGGCCGATGACCGCCGGTCGTTCACGGTCACCGGCCGTGTGACGGGCACACCGCCGGTCTACGCCGTAGTGGCCTACCTCGATCCGGAAGGCAATGCCGCCTATGACGCCCGCTCGGTGACGGCCGTCCCGAACACCGACGGCCGTTTCACGCTGTCCTGCGCGGCGCTGGAGCGCGGTCGCGCCGCCGAGCTGCGTCTCGTCGCCTGTCATGCCAACGGCGCCACGACCACCCGCACGTTCCCTTATACGGTGGCCGAAGATGGTACGGCAAACGTCGAAGCCATGCGGGACGGGTTCTAGCCGGATGGCTGTCTCGCGGCGGATGGACGAGCACCCCCGTTTCTCTGGAGGGCAGCCTGAAGGTTGCCGCTTTCACCCGAATCGTTCGCTTTCACCCCTCGAGTGTGTTCCATGCGTTGCAACGTTCTCGTTTTGTTTGTGGCCCTGTTTTCTTTCTCCGCCTCGGCTGCCGAGCCCACCACCGGGCCAGCCGATGCGAACGCAGGCTTCGTCTCGCTCTTCGACGGCGCGTCGTTCGCCGGCTGGCAGGGTGCGACGCAGGGCTACGACGTCGTGGACGGCGAACTACGCTGCCGCAAAGGGGCCGGGGGAAAACTCCTTACGGAGCGGGAATTTGGCGATTTCGTGCTGCGGTTTGACTTCCGCCTCACGCCGGGCGCCAACAACGGTCTCGGCATCCGAGCGCCCGTCGAGGGCGATGCCGCCTTCAACGCCATGGAGTTGCAGATCCTTGACGATGCTCATCCCAAGTATGCGTCGCTCAAACCCTGGCAGGTGCACGGATCGATTTATGGAGTCGTGGCCGCCGAACGCGGCAGCTTGAAGCCCGCCGGTGAGTGGAACACCGAAGAGGTCACTGTCCAGGGATCAAGGGTGAGGGTGATCGTCAACGGGAAGACGATCGTCGATGCCGATGTCGCACCGTTCCGGGATGGGCAACCGACGCTCGACGGCAAGCCGCATCCGGGCCTGGCCCGTACGACGGGTCGCATCGGCTTCCTCGGCCATGGCGACGAAGTTCACTTCCGCAACATCCAGATCCGTGAATTACCGTGAGCCTTCATGGATTTCACCGGGCATTTTCAACACAAAGTTTCAAAATGGTGATTTGCACCGCAGTTTCCCGCGGCATGGCAGAGAAGACCCTTTCGGCCGGCCTGTCTCCGGGCGGGCTACGAGGTCGCCTGATGAAGCGGCTCGGTGCACCACTCTCGGCAGTCGTACTCGCTCTTCTGGCCAGTGCTTTGCCCGCGGCGGAACCGGCCGATACGGTCGATCGCTTCGTGGCTGCGGGGGGCATTGCCAGGCGGAACGAGGCCGGGGCCGTGATCGACCTCGACCTGCGGGCCTGTGCCGTCACGAATGCCGACCTCGCTGCACTGGCCGGACTCACCGACCTGGTAGCGCTGCGGCTCTCGGGCAAGTCGGGGGCGACGACCGTTGACGACAGCGGCCTCGTCAGGCTCACGCCGCTGACGAAGCTGCGGGTGCTCATCCTCGATCATCTCTGGGTTGGCGGGGACGGGCTGGCCGCCCTCGCGCCGCTCGTGAATCTCGAGGAGCTCACGCTCGCCCAGACCCTCGTCCGCGATGATGACCTGGTAGCCGTGGCTGCATTTCCGAAACTGCGGAGGCTGCGGCTGGCTCGCACGGCCGTGACCGGCGCCGGAGTCGCGCATCTGGCAGGGCTCGGCGATCTGCGGGATCTGGATCTCAGCGAGGCGGTGCAACTCGACGACCAGGCCTTGGAGCACGTGGGCCGACTGACATCGCTCCGCCGCCTCAACCTGTGGCGTGTCCCCATCGGTGACGCGGGTGTGTCGCACCTTGCGGGATTAAAAAACCTGGAGTGGCTCAATCTCGACAACACGCAGCTCTCCGACAACGGACTGGAGGCGCTCATGGATATGAAAAACCTGCGGACGCTGTTCATCGGCTCGACCGGCGTGTCGGGGGCAGGCGTCACCCGTCTGGCAACGCTGCCTGCGCTCCGTGAGCTGTCGCTCAAGCGCACGGCAGTCGATGCCGCGGCCGTGACGACCCTGCAAGAATCACTCCCGCAGACGAAGATCCTGCTCGATGACCCGGGCGACCAATGAGCCGAATCCCTCGCCTACCAGTTCACCTGGGCGATGTCCTTTGACCAGCCGCCGCTGGCCGGCGGATGACGGGGTGCCTGCGTCTGCATCGATCGCCAGGGATCTGGACCGGTGAACGTGCCGCCGGGGAGGCGGACCACCCACGGGCCCGAGCCTCGTGACATCCGGGCAAACGATTCTTCCAACTGCCTACGCTGGATCTCCTGTTGCCGACGCACCCGCCGCCGATCGGCTTCGGCCGTGGCCGTCGCGTAGGCGATCCGTGCCTGCTGCGACGCTTCGGCTGCCGTGCGGATCGCGTCTTCGTAGCGCTGCCGCTCGAGCAGCGACCGGGCCGAGTCCACCGTGCCGGCAGCGCCGCGGACGTCGGCCTGCACGCCCTCCGCATACCAGGCCGCGACCCGGCGGACGAGGGCATCGGTTTCGTCGATGTCACTGGCCGCCTGCAGCGCGAGTCGTTCGTCCTCGGCGGCCAGTTCCTCGCCACGGGCCACGGCCCCGTCAGCCGCCTCGATGAGCCGGGAGGTCTGCCTGAGGTCGGGCCGCGGGCTGCGGAGCCCTTGATCGGCCACCTCGATGATTCGCTCGGCCTCGCGGCAGCGTTCGTTGGCGCGGGCCCGGTCGGTCCGCTGCGCCTTGAGTCGGCGATCGAGGTCGATGACACGCACGGCCGCCTGGTCGCGACGCCCCGGCAGCGTTTTCCGCAGAGACTCGAGCTCGGCGAGTCGATCGGTGATGGCACCCAGGCAGCGATCGACCCAATCCTGTTGGTGAACCGTCTCTTCGATGAGCGCCACCGCGCGGAGATAGTGCTGCCGCTCCGGTGCCATGGCGTCGCGAGCCTCGTCGATCAGCGTCCTCACCCGCCGCAGGCCTTCGTCGGCCTGGGTCAGATTCTCGGCCACGTCGGCCCAGGAGCTCTCCGCGAAGCCAGCGGCCAAACACTCGAGGGCCGTGGCGGCCGCCACCCGTCTGGCGACGAGCGGCTCGACACGGGCCGCACAGGCGGGCAGCAGTTCCTCAGCCTTTGCCCGCGCCGCCACGATGTTTTCGACGAGCGCGAGTGCCTCCGCATTGGCCCGCTCGGCACGTTCGACGTGCGAGAGCGCCGGGTCGATCTCGCCGTCGTCGAGCAGCTGCGCCGCGAGTCCGGTATGCCTGCCAGCGGCCTCGATCCGGTCGTCGGGATTCGCCCCCGGCTCGGTGAAGAGCCAGCCCTCGGCACGGTGGCGTTGCACGCCCTGGACGATTTCGCCGGTGTGGGCGACGGCCTTCTGCCTGCGGTCGTCGGCTGCTTCGAGGGCGTCGACCCGCGCAAGCATGGCCTCGAGCGCGCCGCGGGCTTCCGCGAGTCCGCCGCGGGCCGCGACCGGGTCGCTCTCCAGGTGCTCGCCGGCCCGGCGGCGGTTCCGCGTCACCTCGGCCAGCGCCGCCTGAAAGACCGCCGCCGAGCGGCCGCGCCGAGCCACGCCGTCGAGTCGGCTCGTCGCCTCGGTGATCTCCGCGTCGATCGTCGCCGCGGCCTCGCGGGCCTTTTCGTGTGCCTGCTCCAGGGCGTCGAGCGGTGCCTTGCATTCACCCGCCACGGCGTCGAGCGGCGGCCGGGCCTCTGCCGAGTCGAGCAGTTTCATGGCCTCCTCGGCGGCGCTTGTACCCAGGAACCATTCGGCTTCGATCTTCTGCTGGGCCTGCTCCCAGACGTCCATGAGTCCGAGCCAGCGCTCGCGATAGCGACCGATCGCTCCCTGCACGTTGTCGTAGGTGGAACGGGTCATGCCCTGCATCGGCGTCTTGAAGTCGGGGTCGGCGTGCGGCAGCATCCGGTGCCGCTCTTGCTGGCCGTCGAGCATGTCGGAGAGCGCCACTACCTCGCTCTTGAACGCCGCCAGTTTCTCACGGGCGGCCCGTGTCCGGCTGGCGTGCCGCGCGGCCTGCACGAGCAGGCCACCGAGCAGGCCGGCCCCACCGAGCCCCAAAAGTCCCAGGGGGAGCGTCCGCGTCTTGAAGGCATGGGCCGCCTCGGCCCGCCGCCTCCGCGCGTCGGTCTGATCACTGATCCACTGTTCGGTGCCGGCCACGAGATCGGCCAGACCCTCGTCGAAAAGCCCGTCCTTGGCGCGGGGCACGAACCTCGCGGCGATCAGCTCCTTTTCGAGGGTCTGGCGATCGAGGCCGGCCGAGGCCTCCATCGCCCAGGGAACGTCCATCGCGATCTGCCGGTCGCCGACGTCGAGCACGATCGTGACGTCGCCAGCGGGATTGAAGCCGCTCGTATCCCCACTCGATTCGTCACGCCAGCGGGCGACCACTTTCTCGAGCAGTCGCGCCGCATCCTCGCCACTTCCGCTCGAATCGACCACCACCACGCGGTAGTCGCGGCCCGACTGCTTTTTGGCCGAGGCGATCGCCGCGCGTGTCTTCGTAAAGTCGTCCCTGACGCCGCTGACAAAGACACGCGGTGGGTCGTCCCGCGTCGGTGCGGCGGGCATGGTCGGCTGGTCGGCGAAGCCTCGGGCCGTGGTCACGAGGGCCGCATAGACGAGTGATGTCACGACGCCGCGAAGGGAGGCGGAGCGGCCGCGGGCGATGTTCATGGTGGCTCCAGGCGATGAGGCTTCCGAACGGGACCGTGCGAGTGTATCTGCGGGCCGGGGCCCTCTTCCACGCCCCGGCATCGAGGCCGGCGATCCACCAAGGCGGATGCGGCCTATCAAACGGCAGCGAGCGTGCGTCGCCCGAGCGAGTCGGCCGCCTCGATGGCGGCGACGACGGCGGCGACATCGACCGGAAACGGCATGTTGTGGATCGTCTCGCCGGTCGTGGTGGCGCGATGGGCGATCGCCTGCACAGCCACGCGGGTTGCCTCCGTCTCCGCCGGCAAACCGAGTTGGCCGAGCGTGACGGGCAGACCCGTGCTGACGAAGAAAGAGGCCACCCGCTCTGCCTCAGACTCCAGGGCCACCCGGGCCGCGGCGGCCGTCGCTGCCCGCTGCTCGAGGGCGAGTTGCACGAGCGTGCCGAAGGCGACCTTCTCGCCGTGGAGCGCGTCGTGCATCGCCGGTACCACGGTGAGGCCGTTATGAATCGCGTGCGCCGCGGCGAGGCCTGCCGATTCGAATCCGAGGCCCGAGAGCAGCGTGGCGGCCTCGACGACCTGCTCGAGTGCGTTGTCGGGCACGTGGCGATGGCTGGCTTCGAGCGCAGCCACGCCGTGCTCGAGCACCACGTCACGGCAGAGCCTCGCCAGCTCCAGAGCCGCGCGGGTGGAGCGGCCGCCGCGCATATTCGGCTTCCCGGCAGCGACAGCCGCGCGGGCCTCGTAGAAGGTGCTCATGGCGTCGCCGATGCCGGCGGCCAGGAATCGGGGCGGGCTGTCGGCGATCACCTGCGTGTCGACGAGGACCAGGTCGGGCGAGCGGCGGTGGATCTCGAGGCTTTCGACCGCGCCCGCAGTCGGTCCCTCGTCGCAATAGATGACCGACAGGGCGCTGGTGGGCGCGTCGGTCGAACAGACGGTGGGGCACGACACGAAGGGAAGGCGTCGAGCCGCGGCCGCCGCCCTGGCGGCGTCGAGTGTCTTGCCGCCGCCGGCCGCGACGATCACTGCGGCGCCGAGCGCTGCGGCCTCTCGGGCGAGCGCCTCGATCTCCCGGCGGCTCGATTCACCGCCGAACGCGCGGACACGATGCAGCCAGCCGGCCTCCGCAAAGGCCGCGGCCCATGTCGGTGCGAGCCGGGTGATGGCGGCGTTGCCGGCCACGATGAGCACTGGGCCGGAGAGGCCGACCGCCTGCATCTCGTCTGCCACGCGGCGGGTGATGCCCGGACCTTGGACATACCGCAAGGGCGCGCAGAAGACGAGTGGTGGCGGAACGTCTGGGCTCTGCGGCGTGGACGACACGTCAAAACCCACCGATCTCGTCGGCGCTCAGTCGCGGCGTGCGGGGCGTCGGGCTCTCCGGCCGCCCGATGGGTGCCGGCAGCGGGCCGCGAGGCTGGAGGTTTCGGCCGGAACGCGGCGCGGGGACAAGGCCACCACGGAAGGCAGCGCCGCGACCATCAGGCACCGCAGCCGCCGTCGTCGCCCGGCCAGTTCCGCTCTTGTCCGCCGGCCGCCCTGCTTGAGCACTCCCGGGCTTGAGCGCGCCGTAGCCCGGGCGCGCGGCCGGGGCCCCGGCCCGGACGCCACCCGTGCCGGCACCGGTCCGCCACGGTGTCGAACCAGCCGCTGCGGGCGCGGCCGGTTTGGGGTTGGCCGCCGGCGCGGAAGCAGACGAGCGACGTTCCGGTGCGGCCGGCCGCATGTCAGGCACTCGCGTTCCCGGAAGGGTAGGCCCGTCCGTCTGCCGCTTCCGCGGGAGTTCCGGCGGGGCCTCCGGTTCGACGCTCGATTCCTCGGCGGCATCGACGCCCCGTGGCCGTCCTGTGAGCGGGTTGATCGCCGCGCTTTGTTGCGTCTCCAAGCGGCTGCGGCGCATCCGGACGCGGGCGACGGCCGCCTCCGATTCATCGATCGTGCCATTGCCGTCAGTGTCCCACTTCCGCACCAGCTCCTCGCGGGTCATGCCGCCGGCCTGTGCACTCGTCTCAAGACCATCGCGAAGGCCGCCCGTCGGGTCGATGTCGAGCGGTGTCTGGGCCCTCGCCGGGAGCGTCGCGGCGGTGATGAGAAGCGTCAGCGCGGCCGCCATGCAGGGCAGTGCGCAGCGTAAGTTGCCTTGGCGATCGGCGCGGGGCATGGGACGAGGCTGTGAGATGGGCGGAGGAGTCGCTGAGGCGTTCGACGAACATTCTATCGGTCGCGGGGGCTCCGGTGCTAGCGACGGCATCAGTTGGTCAGGCTGCCGCTTCTCGCTCGGGCGGGACGCTGGCCTGCCCCTGCCTCACGTTCCCGCTGTTCGTCACGGCGCGGCAGACCCTGACTCCACGAGGTCGCTGAACCATTCCCGGAGCCGGCGCGTTGATTCCCGGTCATCGAGGAACATCGCACAGGAGTGGCCGCCGAGGCCGGACGACGCGAACTCGACCGGTACGCGGAGGGCATCGCCGATCGGCTTGACTGAGGCAGCGGGATTGTCGGTATGAAACACCGAGGTGCCTCTGAACCGTCTCGCCCGTTCGACCGCGTCTTCCAGCGTGGCTCCGTTCCAGCCATCACCGTCGAAGTGCTGGCAGCAGTGAAGCCCCTTCCACAAAGCGGCGATTCGATCGTCGCGCAGGCCGATGAAGCCGCACGCGATCGCACCGCGGGAGAATCCGGTCAGAACGACGCGGCTCCGATCGCCGCCGAATCGCTGGCACACATCCTCCACGACATCCACGCAGAAAGCGGCGGTGGCGTCTGGATCACCCCATCCGTTTTCGATCACATGACCGGCAGCGTCGACGAACGGCAGGCTGACCCAGATCGCTCCCACGCCCCGCGTCATGCCGTAGCCGATCACGCACTGCTCGGGCTGGCCCGTCGAATAGCAGTCAGCCGTGAAGAAGATGTTTCCAGGGTATTCGATAATCACGGGATAGGCAGCCTTCGGCTGCCAGTCGCGGGGCAGCCAAAGGATTGCGGCGGGCTGCGTCGTGCTGTCGTGCCGTGGTTCATCGAGCCGATGGAAAAAGCGCCGCCCCGCCATGGGCGGTCGATCCTCGACGGCCGGCACGTCGAGCCTCCCCGGCGGCCGCATCCACTGGAGCGCATCTCCGACTGCCGTGAGTTCGGCAATCTCGATGGCCTGGCCCGGCTTGGGGTTCTTGAGCATGATTTGGACAGCACGGACGCGTGTGGGATCGAGCTTCGGCGTCCCGTCCGGGAATGTCTTGCGCAACGCGCATGAAAAGGTTCGTGACTCGCCCGGGGGGAGGACCGCGACGTCCGCGATGCACTCCCAGCCGGCATCAGCCACAACCCAGAGCATGGCCTCGAGGGGATCCTCGCCGATGTTCGTCAGCACGGCCTCGACGGCGCGGCGTGTGGCCAGGTCCCAGCCACCGGGAGGCGCGGGGAGCGAGACCCATGCATAGGACTGCCCGCCGGTCGCGTGCAGCGTGATCCGTCGCACCGGAGGCGGTCCGGCAAACTCCACGGCGACACCGCGAACATCCTGGAGGTCGGCGGCATCGCTCAGATGACCCCAGAGGGATTCGTTCGCCAGTGCGCAGGGCTCGACCAGCAGTGGACCGAGGAGCGCCAGCACGGCCGCCGCTACGTGTGGAGTCTGTTTCATGCCCGTGACGCTCGTCGGTGCATCGTCCACGCTCCGGAGAATGAAGGCAAGAGACCGCCCGGCCGACGCTCGTCGGGCGTTCGCCGACCCCCTCCGCCTCCCCGTCCTGGTCTGCCAAGCCGACGCTCCGCATCGACCGGATGCGGTCTAGCCCGCATCCGACTTTGGTCTATCGCCAGACGGGGACCCGAGTGGCGGGTCGGGGCTTCCCGTTCCCCGAGAGCCGGACGTTCGCTCCGTCCATCCTGGACTTCGCTCACTCGATGCTGCCTGCGCTTCGGCATCCTGCCTGCGCTGGCTAGCAACGCCGGCTCTCGGGGCACGGGCAGCCCCTCGCGGGTACTCGAAGGCCGGGGAATCCCGGAGCGCGAGCGACGGGGAGACGCTTTCCACCCCAACCCGCTCCGCGTCACGTCCACGAAGCGCCACCCGCTGTCCCCTCGCTGCTCAGCGGTAGAGCGCATTCGACTTTGGTGTTTTGCCGGCTCGGGGGGCCAAA
>JAIOPD010000086.1 GCA_021414115.1 Planctomycetia bacterium | reverse complement strand
GAGGCCACCACGGCCGCGCACCATGTCGCAGCGACCGTGAGGATGGTCGCCGCCAGACGCTTGAAAACCAGTGTCGTAGCCATCGCTTGTATGCCCTGTGGAGCAGGATCCGATGTTCCGCCAGTGCGGATTGCTCTCCTGATATCGGTCGTGCCGGTCGATCGGGTTGACGAAACTTGGCAGACCCTGCGGGATTGAACGGTTGTGCCGGGCTGGCGGCAAAAAACCTGGCGGGGACCGCGGGCTCGGGTATTCTGCGTTTGTCGCGGGTTCTTCCGCGATCTGGACCTTCCACAGGAGTCCGCCCATGCCCCGCCTCGCCCTCCCGGCCCTGCTTGCCCTGCTTTCCTTGGCGGCCTGCGCGGCCGCCGCGGAGCGAGCCGCTCCAAAATCCGAGGCGGCCAAAGCGGAGTTTCTCAGAGTCCTCCGGGATGATGACGGCGAGCCGATTTCGCTCGACACCTCGATCGTCGAATACCGGGAGACGGCCGCGGCAGCGGCCCAGGCAGGGCGGAAAACGCCGCTCCAGGTTGATCTGGTAGCGGCCGTCCACGTCGGCGGAGCCGACTACTACCAGACGCTCGACCGGATGTTCGTCGACTACGATGCCGTCCTTTATGAGCTGGTCGCCCCGCCCAATGCCCGAGTGCCCAAGCCCGGCCGCAAACCCGCCGGAGCGATTGGATCGGCCCAGCAGGGGCTCCGGCAGATGCTCGGGCTCGAGTTCCAACTGGAGGGCATCGACTACTCGGCGGCCAACTTCGTCCATGCCGACCTCTCGCCGAAGGAGTTCGACGCGGCCATGGCGAAACGAGGCGAGACGTGGTGGTCGATGTTTTCCCGGCTCATGCGAGAAAGCATGGCCCGGGCCGACCGCGCGGGGGGCGGCGGGGACGTGAGTGTCGGCGAACTCTTCGGCATTCTCTTCGGCTCGGGTCCCGAACGGCAGGCACGACTCCGCCGCATGATGGCCGAGCAGTTCACCGACATGGAGGTGCTCACCGCCGCGTTCGGGGGCGAGGAGGGATCGACCCTGATCACCGACCGCAACGCGGCAGCCCTGATGATTCTCCGCGATCAAATCGCGAAGGGCAGGCGGCGGATCGCCATCTTTTATGGCGCCGCCCACATGGACGACTTCGACGAGCGGCTGCGGGAAGACTTCGGGCTTCAGCCCGGCGAGCCCGTATGGCTGGAGGCATGGGACCTGCGAGCTCCCGAACCGGAGCCGGCGCGGAAGTGACCGCGGCCCGTCGCCAGCCGCTCCCCCTCGAAGCCCGACGGAACCATGCTCCGCCGCCGCGTCGCGTGCCGGTCGGCCCAGGCGTCGGCGATGACACGGGTTTCCTGCCAGACTCCCTCATAGCCGAGGATTTCCACGGCCTCCCCGACGGGGTCGAACTCGAAGGGACCACGGTAGCCATGGTCGACGAGGCCCGACACCAGCGGTTCGAGGGACAGCGAGCCATGCCCCACCGGGAGCCGATCGCCTCCGGCCGCAGGAGGCCCGCAGCGATCGGCCACCTGCACCACCGTCGATACCGCGGCGAGCCGCGGCAACAGGTCGATGATTTCGGCCTCATGGCCGAAATGCCAGAGGTCGAGCGCCAGCCGGACCGCGGCGTCGTCGAACCGCTCGACCAGCTCGAGGGCATCGCCAAGACCGGCGAGAAAACTGCAACCGGGCGCGGCCAGCGGATGGACCGGCTTCAGGGCGAGTGCGACGCCCGCCTGCGCGGCCGCCGGCGCGAGCGCCTCGATGGCCAGCGAGAGCAGCCGGCTGGCGTGGCTGCGGGTGTGGCCCCCGCGGCAGCCGCTGTGGATCACGAGACAGGGCGCCGCAACCACCGCGGCGACGCCGATCGCCTCGAGTGCATCGTCGACGCTCTCGGCGAACGATCGTCCATCACCGCCGGTGAAGCCTCCAGCCCATTGAAGGCTCGACACCCGAATGCCGGCATCACCGACCAAGCCAGCGGCCGTGACGGCCCCCACATCGGTCACCTTAGGCCGCCACAAGGAGATCGCCTCCACGCCGGCGGCGGTGAGCCATGTGATTTCCTGGACAAGGTCGGAGCGGGAACTGGTCAACTCGCTGACCGCGACATCGAACATATTTTGTTTTCCTTCGGGAGTCGCCGCTTCATGACCGCGGCGTGGCAGCCCGCCTCGAGGGTCGGAAGTATGGGAGCCCCACGCGCGGACTGTCCAGAGAACTCATCGCCAACGTTGTCAGAGCCGTGCCAGAGCGACTCTGGAAAGAAACTGCACGTGACAGCATCGCGACGGTGATTTCCACTTGACAAATCAGTGCCCCCGCCCACGGAGCCACCATCCATGGTCCGACCCCGACACCTCCGCATCAGCGACGGCAGCCGTGAAGTCGTGATCCCAGCCGAGGCGCTCGGCTGGCAGTTCGCGCGGTCGAGCGGGCCGGGCGGGCAGCACGTCAACCGCACCAGCAGCAAGGCCGTGCTCCGGTTCGACGTCGCCGGGTCGCCGCACCTGCCCGAGGACGTCCGCCGCCGGCTCATGACCAGGGAAAAGTCGAGGCTGACCACCGACGGCGCCCTCGTGATCACCAGCCAGGTGCATCGCGACCAACCGCGAAACGTGGCGGAGTGTCTCGACAAACTGTCCGAGTTGATCCGGCGTTCCCTGACGCCGCCCAAGCGGCGCCGGCCGACGCGGAAACCACGCTCGGCGATCGCGGAACGGCTGGAGTCGAAGAAACACCGCTCGCGCACGAAGCAGCGGCGGCAACGGCCCGATTCCTGAGTCGACCGCGGCCGACTTGCCGGCGACGGACGGTGATATAATCGATCTGCGGGCAGCGAGGCCCGCACCGCCACCCTTAGAAGGACTCAACTCCATGGCGTCTGCCCGCGACATCGATTCCCTGCTCAGCAAATGGGATTTTCGCCCTGGCGAGGTCAACGCCCGGCTGCTCAAGACCCGCAGCGGCCGCGAGGTGCTTCAGATGCGGATCGACATGGGCGTGGTGCAGATGGAGACCGACCTCCGCCCGGACGGTCAGCGGCCCAACGGCGCCGAAACCTATTACGACTACCTCGTTGGTGAGGTGATTCGCGAGGGGGGCGGCTTCCGGCTCACGAAAGAGCAGTGTTCCGAAGCCGACCGAGAGTTCGTGCAGTTTTACCAGCGGCGGCTCTGCTGGCTCTCGCTTCGGGAATACCGCCGCGCAGCCCGCGACGCCGACCACAGCCTCGCCTTCATGGATTTCGTGCGTGAGCATTCACCCGACGAGGAGTGGACGCTTTCGCATGAGCAATACCGGCCGTTCGTCCTCTTTCACCGCGTGCAGGCGGGGGCGCTGGCGGCGCTTCAGGACGACGGTCCCGAAACGGCGATCGGGGAAATCAACAGCGGTCTGGCGAGGTTTCGCGACCTCTTCGCCCGGTACGACGCCGCGGAGCAATACGCCGACGACGAACTCGTCAAGCGTCTCGAGGAGATGAGGGAGAGCGTGCGACAGCGGTATGACGTGGGTCGCACGCTGGACGAGCAGCTCGCCGAGGCCGTCAAGGCGGAGAACTACGAACTCGCGGCGAAGATCCGCGACCAGATCCGACGCGGCGAGGAAGTCGTCGCCGATGGCGGACAGCCCGGCCAGCCTGTCGACGGCACCGACTGAACGTCGCCGTCCGCGGTGAAAATTTTGCAATCCGCCCGGGCGGTGTGGTTTACCCAACCGCTGCCGACGCCTCCGCTCGCGCGAAACGAGGCGGGATGTGCGACTTGGGTGGCTTAAAATACCGTTCCTGAGCGAACCGTCGCTCACGGCACGGCGTATGCACTCCCATCAGCCAGCGACGGCGGACGCCTCCGCCGCCGACCCTGCCACGAGGATTCACGCCATGAACGCCACGAGCCTCCGCGACACGATCCAGCACGACCCCCACACCGCGACGCTGTTTGCCATGAACGTGGACGGGGAGACCTGCACGGTCCGCGGGACACCGGTCTGGCCCATCGCCGAGGTTCTCGACTACGAGCAGCAACTCGACGGGCTGGCGGCCGGCACGTTCGTCGACGGCGACGCGACGATCGACGCCGAGTTGATCGCCGACGTCCTCGATTCGCGGATGATCACCCCGCCCCGCCCGCACAGGCGGCGGCAGAAGGCGGTCAGCTCCCGAGCGTTGTTCTACGCCGGCGGCTGACCGGCGGCGCGTGCTACACTCCCGAACTCTCCGGGAGTGACGCATGAACGGCGCTGAACCGCTACTCGATCTGGATGCCTGCCGAGTACGGCAGGAACGCCTGCGCAGACACATGACTGCGCGATCGCTCGACGCCGTGGTCGTCGTGACGGCCGAGCACGTGCACTACCTCACCGGCCACCGCTGGGACTTCCGCTTTTCCCCGCTCGCCGCGGTGCTGGCCACGGGCGACGTGCTGCTCGTCTGCCCCGACAAGCCGGTCGAGCGGGCGGCCGCCGACGAGGTGCGGATCTACGAGGCCAAGTGGCGTTCGACCCTGCGGAACGACCAGCGCGAGGCGTCTGCCACGGTGTTTGGCGACTGGCTTCAGGGCCACGGCGTGCCCCGGCGAGTCGGCATCGAGTTCTCCGCCTGCCCCCCCCACGTCACCCGCTGGCTGGCCGGGGCGGATGTCGAGGACATCGAGCCCGAACTCCTCCGCATGCGTCGCCAGAAAGATCCCGACGAACTCGCCGTGCTCCGGCGGGCGATCGAGGCGAGTGGTGCGATGTATGCCAGAGCCCGCGAGATCGTCGCACCAGGCGTGAGCGAGCTGACCGTGTTCTCTGAACTCCAGGCCGCTGCGGTGGCCTCGTGTGGCGAGATGCTCACGGGCACGGGCAACGATTACGCCTGCGGCGTCCGCGGCGGCCCGCCCCGAAACCGCCCCTGCCAGGCGGGCGACCTCTACATTCTCGACCTCGGCCCCGCCTGCCGCGGCTACTTCGCCGACACGTCGCGGGCAATCGCCGTCGACGGCCGCCCCACCGACGAACAACTCGCCGCCTGGCGGCACGTCACCGGAGCGCTCGAACTCGTCGAACGGATCGCAAAGCCGGGCGTCCGCTGCCGCGGCGCCGCATCTCAACCCCAACTGGGACGACACGCTCCAGGAGGGAGAGGTCATCGCCGTGGAGCCGGCGCTCTACGATCCCAGATTGCGGTGCGGCATGCGGATCGAGAACGACTACCTCGTGACGGCCACAGGCCTCGTCAACCTCAGCCCCTTTCCGCTCGGCCTCACCGGCTGATCGCCACGCCGCGGCAGCGTGAATAATCATCGCCGAAGGCCGCGAGGTCGTCGCAGAAAGTCCCACGGCGTGCAAAAAACGGAACATCCGGATTTCCTCTATGGAGCCGGTATCGGCTCGAGGTCACCCGTATACCCCGCGCTTGCGCTTGGGGCTTCCTGACGAAGAGGCGTAGCCGGGGTTGGGCGAAGCCGACGAGCGTTGAAGATTTCGCCCGTCACGGGCTTGCCTCGCCGCAGACGGCCAACGCGAAATATTCCCGCGAAGGAGGCTTTGCCCAGACCCGGCGGCACCGGCACAAAAACGGTGAGCCGATGCGGCATCTTCCAGGCCATCCCGAGTCCCCGCGCTGCCGCTTGGGGCTTCCTGATTGAGAGACGACGCTCAGGATGTTACGCCTGGGCGGGATCGCGTACATTCTTGGGCGCCGCGGCGACAGGTCGCGGCTGATGCGATCTCTCAACGCTCCCAGGAATACGCCGCATGTCCCTTGCCGAGGCTTCCCACGACACCACCCCCGGCCGCTGGCAGGCCCTCGCCGACCGCGTGCTCGCGGGCGGGGCGATCGATCGCGCGGAGGCCCGCGGCATCCTCGAATCCTCCGACGTGGAGTTGCTCGACGTGCTCGCCGCGGCCTGGCGGGTGAGGCATCGCCACTTCGGCAACACGGTGCAGCTCTTCTTCCTGATGAACGCCAAGAGCGGCCTCTGTCCGGAGGATTGCGGTTACTGCTCCCAGTCGAAGGTCTCGGAGGCCGAGATCCCACGGTACAACCTGCTTTCCGCTCCCAAGCTTCTGGAGGCCGCGAAGCTGGCGGCCGAGCAGCAGTCGAAGACGTTTTGCATCGTGATCTCCGCCCGCGGCCCCACCCAGCGGGAGATCGACTTCGTCTGCCAGATCACCCCGCAGATCAAGCAGCAATACGGCCTCAACATCTGCGCCTGCCTCGGACTGCTCACCCCCGAGCAGGCGAAACAGCTTGCGGCGGCAGGCGTGGACAAGGTCAACCACAACCTCAACACGAGCGAGCGGCACTACGGCGAGGTCTGCACGACCCACAGCTACGCCGATCGCGTGGCCACGCTCGCGGCCTGCCGGTCCGCCGGTCTGGAACTCTGCAGCGGCGGCATCATGGGCATGGGGGAGACCCACGACGACCTTGTCGACATGGCGATGGAACTGCGGTCGCTCAACGTGGAGTCGATCCCGCTCAACTTCCTCAACGCGATCGACGGCACCCCTCTGGAACACGTCAAAAAGATCAATCCCCGCGACTGCCTCCGCGGACTCGCCATGCTGCGGCTCGTAAACCCGACCGCGGAGATTCGCATCGCCGGCGGCCGCGAAATCCACCTCGGCAGCCTGCAGCCGCTGGGACTCTATGCCGCCAACTCGATGTTCGTGGGCGACTACCTGACGACCAAGGGACAACTGCCCGAGGCCGACTACCGCATGATCGAGGAGATGGGCTTCGTGATCACCCGTGGTGCCGAAGCCGCCGAGCCGATTCCCACGATGGCCTGATCGGGCCCGTCACGGCCCCTCGCCGATCACGCCGAGGCTCATCAGGAGTTCCGACATCTCGCCGGCGGCGTGCGTCTGGCCCTGCTGTCGCGCAGCCTCGATGCCTTCTCGCAGCGCTCGACGGGCGTCGTCGATCCGCTCGTGCTTGATCAGGTGCTGAGCGGCCATATGGAAGGCGGGCACGTACGGCGGCCCACTGCGGGCCAGATCCTCGAGAATCTCGAGCCCCGCCTCCCATTCGCCGGCTGATTCCATCTCCAGCGCGAGGCTGTACCGCAGGAAGACGTCCTGCGGATCGTCTTTCAGCATGGCCTCGATCTTCTCGCGACGCGTCGTGCTCATGGATTGTCCTGTTCCTCGTCGTTTCGGGCCCGCGTCTGTTCGGCCACCGGATCGATACGCACGATCGATCCGGCGAGTGTCACCACGATCGACCGTTCCGACACGGCGACCATCGACCGTGGCGCGACCAATCGCGTGACGAGCATGGGGTTCACCGTCTGCCGGCCGTCCCGCATGACGGCATCGAGCCGCCACAGCCCCTCAGGTCGCGCTGGCGAAGCGGGGTCGCCAGCGAGCACCCAGAGCGCGCCTGCGCCGCGATCGAACGCGGCGTCGCGAATCTGTGAAAGCCCCGTCTCGAGCCGCAACAATTCGCCCCCGGTGCCAACGTAAAAAGCGACCGTGGGCACCGTCACCCCATCCCGCGGCCGTTCCAGCAGCACCAGCTCGTCGGCGGGGCTCACGGCGGCAGCGACGGGCTGGGTGTCGGTCGCGATCCGTGGCCAGCCGTCGGGGGCGAGCGGTCGGAGCCCCGCGCCGGCGAATACGATTCTGAGCACGGCCGGCAGTGGCTCGGGCAGGCCGACCACCGCCAGCCAGTCGCGCGTGTGGCTCACCACCAGCCTGACCGCCGGTGCGGCGGTCGCAGCGACTCCCAGCCCGATGGATTGAAGAGGCGTCGCCGGTTCGGCGGCCTCACCCGGACGGATGCGAAACGTGCGCAGCGACCACTCGTCGCCCGACCGGCCGACGATGGCCAACAGATCGCCCGGCAGGCACCCGATCGCGACGGGGATCGGCTGCCCGTCGGCGGCGGCCGCGACGACGTCACGACGCCGTTCGGGAGCGAATGCATCGAACGCGACGACGGCCCGACGGACTTCATCGAGGCAGTAGACGGTCTGCCCATTCGGCGACACGGCCAGCGGCCCCGCACCGGGCATGTCGTCGATGAGTGTCACCACTCTGACATCGTCGGCCGCGGCGACAGGCTCGCCGGCCCCGACCACTGTCAGGCATGCAGCCAGCGCCGCCCCACAGGCACTGGCCATGCTCCAGGCTCGCGTTCGCGCCGGCGCGGTGGAAGGAGTGCCAGGTGCCATTGCCGTCAGTGCGACACAGCGGGAAGACCGTGGGCTTTTTCCCAGGCGGCGATCTCATCGGTGTGGCGGAGCGAGAGGCCGATGTCGTCGAGCCCCTCGAGGAGGCACTGGCGGCGAAAGGAGTCGACCGCGAACGACCGCTCGAAGCCCGCGTCGTCGGAGACGGTGCAGGCCTTCAGATCGACGTGGAGACGGTACTGCCCTCCATTCGCAGCAGCGGCACGGGCCCGCTTGAAGAGTTCGTCCACGTCGGCCTCGTCGAGCCGGATCGGCACGATCCCATTCTGGAAGCAGTTGTTGAAGAAAATGTCGGCAAACGTCGGCGCGATCACCGCACGAAAGCCGTAATCGGCCAGGGACCAGGGCGCGTGCTCGCGGCTGGAGCCGCAGCCGAAGTTGCGGCGAGCCAACAGGACGCTCGCCCCGGCGGCAGGCGGCTGATTGAGCTCGAAGTCGGGATTCAGCGAGCCATCGGGCAGGAACCGCCAATCGAAGAACAGGAACTGGCCGAAGCCGGTCCGCTCGATCCGCTTGAGAAACTGCTTGGGGATGATCTGGTCGGTATCGACGTTGGCCCGATCGAGCGCGGCGACGATGCCAGTATGGGTGGTGAACGACTGCATGGCTTTGGACCTCTCCTACTTGTACTGCCAGTGGCGGACGTCGACGAAGTGCCCCGCGACCGCGGCGGCGGCGGCCATGGCCGGCGAGACGAGGTGCGTGCGGCCTCCCTTGCCCTGACGGCCCTCGAAGTTGCGGTTGCTCGTGGACGCACATCGCTCCTGCGGAGCCAGCGTGTCGGGGTTCATTCCCAGGCACATGCTGCAGCCCGCCTCGCGCCAATCGAAGCCGGCTTCGCGGAACACACGATCGAGCCCTTCCTCTTCCGCCTGCCGCTTCACGCGACCGCTGCCCGGCACCACCATCGCCTGCACCGACGGCGCCACGCGGTAGCCTCGGATCACGCTGGCGGCCGCCCGCAGATCCTCGATGCGACTATTGGTGCACGAGCCGATAAACACGCGGTCGAGCGGGATGTCGACGATCTTGGTGCCGCCGGCGAGCCCCATGTAGTCGAGCGCCCGCGCGGCACTCGAACGGTCGTTGGGGTCGGCGAACGCCGCCGGATCGGGGACAACGGCGTCGATGCCCGTCACCTGGGCCGGATTCGTGCCCCAGGTCACCTGCGGGACGACGTCGGCCGCCCTGAAGATTTCCACGCGGTCGTAAACCGCGCCCGGATCACTCGGGAGTTTTTCCCAGCGGGCGACCGCGGCGTCGTAATCCTTCGGGGCATGATCGCGACCACGGAGGTAGTCGAACGTGACGGCGTCGGGGGCGATCATGCCGGCGCGTGCCCCGGCCTCGATCGACATGTTGCAGACGGTCATCCGCTGCTCCATGCCGAGGCTGCGGATACACTCGCCGGTGTATTCGATGACGTGCCCCACGCCACCCTCGGTGGAGAGCCGGCCGATGAGGTAGAGCACGATGTCTTTCGCGGTCACCCCCGGCGGCAGGCTGCCTTCGACGCGAACCTCGAGCGATTTCGGCTTCGCCTGCCGGAGCGTCTGGGTGGCGAGCACGTGCTCCACCTCGCTCGTGCCGATGCCGAAGGCGAGGGAGCCCAGCGCCCCGTGCGTGGCCGTGTGGCTGTCGCCGCAGACGATCGTCATGCCGGGTTGCGTGATCCCCAGTTCGGGACCGATCACGTGGACGATGCCCTGATCGGCGTCGTCGAGATCGAAGAGGCGGACGCCGAACTCCCGGCAGTTGGCCCGCAGCGTGTCGATCTGCTGCTTTGAAATGGGGTCGGCGATGGGCAGTCGCCGATCGGACGTCGGCACATTGTGGTCGGGGGTGGCGAAGGTGGCCTCGGGCCGGCGGACCCGGCGGCCAGCGAGCCGCAGCCCCTCGAAGGCCTGCGGACTCGTCACCTCGTGCACGAGATGTCGGTCGATGTAGAGCAGCGGCAGTTCGCCGGAGGGCGTGCAGACGACGTGGTCGTCCCAGATCTTGTCGAGCAGCGTGCGGGGTGCTGAGGGCATGGCTGGAGATGGGCGGGTGGGAAGAAACGGGGCGAACGAAGATTGAAATGTACCAAACGCGGCAGCCGCTGCCGCGCCCCCTCGCGAAACCGCGGCAACGCGGCGAGCCCGTCCGGGTCCCGTTCCAGTTGTTCACGGAATGCCGCTCCGGCAAGGTGTGCCGCTTGCGGTGCGGTCGCTCCAGCCCGCCGCGTCGGCCGGCCGATTCACCATGCTGCGGCCGGCCGGGGGAGGCCCTCCGTGTCATCGTCCGACGGGGATTGCCATGGCTCAAATGGGCATGCTGCGAAAGCTCTGGCTGACCAGGCTGGCCAAGCCGGCGGGCGAGCGGGTTCTCTACCGCCATGTGCTCCAGTCGTCCCCGCGGCGGATCCTCGAAGTCGGAGTGGGCACGCTCGGCCGCACGGAGCGGCTGCTGGAGACTGCGGCCGCGTCGCTCGCCGCCGCCGACATCCACTACGTCGGGCTCGATCGCTTCGAAAGTCGCCCGCCGACCGACCCGCCGGGAGTGTCGCTGAAGCAGGCGCATCAGCGGCTCCACGCGAAGGCCCGCGTGCAGCTCGTGCCTGGCAACGTTGATTCGGCGCTGGCGCGGGCCTGCAATCATCTGGGCGTGTTCGACATGGTGGTGATCTCGGCCGCCAACGACGAGCGACACCTGTCGCGGTCGTGGTTCTTCCTGCAGCGGCTCACCACCGCACAGTCGGCCGTGTTCGTGGAATCGGCTCAGGGCGTCTGGAACGCGCTACCGAAGGCCAAGATCGACGACCTGGCCGCGCGGACGGTCCTCCAGCGCGCCGGCTGATCCGGGTCACGCTTGATCCCCAGGCGTTATCTGCTGGCGCTCCGGCGAAGCTTCCAGCGGCACCGCAGCGTTCGCGTGAGGGGCTGCCCCGACCCCCGACACGCCAATCTGGCGCCGCCACGAGGCAACCCGTATACCCCGCGCTCGCGATTGGGGCTTCCCATGCCCCGAAGCATCGCCAGCCGACAGACCTCCCGCCTCGAGGTCTAGCGTCCCTTGATCTTCTCGATCGCTGCCGCGGCTGCGGCCCGCACGGGCTTCACCGGATCGTCCTCCGAGACGAGTTCGAGCAGCGGGATCGCCGAGGCCGCGGGAGGGCCGATGTCGCCGAGCGCCACGGCCGCCTCGAGCCTCACGTTCTCACGGTCGCCACGCAGGGCTCGCCGCAGCAAGGGCACGGCGGCTTCAAACAGCGATTTGTCTTCCGGCTTGATCTTCAGCACCGCCCACACCGCCACGGTGGACATCATTTCGTCCTTCGACTCGGTGAGTTCGCGAAGCGCCGGCTCAACGGCCACGGCCGCTGGGCCGATGCGGCCGAGGGCGTAGGTCGCGGCATACCGTAGCCCCACGATCTCGTCTGTCAGCAGCTTCTGCAGTCCGGGCACGGCGGCGGCCGCATCCGGACCGATGGCGCCGATGGCGACGGCCGCCTCTCCCCGAACCTCCGGTTCGGGATCGCTCAAGCTCTTCACCAGCTCGGCGAGCGCCGGCTTCGCTGCCGGCCCCAGGGCAGCGAGGATCTCCATGATGTTGAGCCGGATGCCGGGATCATCGAGCTTGGGCTGCAAGGCTCCGACAGCCGCGGGACCCAGTCGAATGAGAGCCGCACCGGCGGCTCTGCCCACGTCCGGATCCATGTCGGCCAAGAGCGCCACGAACTCGCCGGCAAGCCGCTCGCGGCCGGACGCGTCGAACTCCTCCGCGAGATCCGAGAGGCCCGAAACGCAGCCGGCCCGAACTTCGGCATCGGCGTCGGTGAGCCCCTTGGTCAGACGATCAACCGCCTCCCGAACGAGCACCGCGTCTTCGGGATGGATCCGCGCCCGCGCCCAGGCGGCCGTGGCCGCGAGGAAACGGTCATCTGAGGCTGCCGCCTTCTCCAGGCATTCATCGCAACCGGCGGCCTTGATTCGACCCAAGGCGAACGCCGCGGCCAGTCGTGACGACGCGTCATCGGCCACGAGCACCTTGGCGATCTCCGGTGCCGCGGCCGAGGCTTTCTCACCGATGGCAGCCAGTGCGAGGATTGCCTGGAGCCGCTCCTCGTCACCGGACTCGCCGACGACCTTGGCCAGTTCTTCGGTCGCAGGGGCGGCGGTCGGGCCCACCTCCGCCAGCGCCACCTCGGCCCAATACCGCGACTTGGGATCTTTGAGCGCCTCGATCAAAAACGGCACGGCATCGTCGTCCATGTCGGCGAGCGTCTGCAGGGCGGCGATCACGACCGAGGGATCGGCGTCGGCGAGTTGCTTCGACACGATCGGCGCCATCTCCTCGAGCGACGTGCTCAGCCGGCGGAGGCTGCGCAAGGCCGCGCGGCGGGCACGGGCGTCAGGATGCACCAGTGTCTTGGCGAGGGGATCGACCGCCGATGCATAGAGCGCGGCGTCCGCCGCGGGAATCGGATCGCGGCCATCATCCTCGCGGATGAGGGCGACGGCGGCGGCAGCCTGTGTCACCACGATCGGATCCTCGTCGCTCAGAAGCTCGAGGATCGCCGGAATCGCCGACCGGGCATCTTCGCCGATCAGGCCGATTGCCCGGGCCGCGTGCCAGCGGACCCGCGGCTCCTCGTCAGCCAACACCCCCAGCAACGCCTCGAGCGCGGGCTTCGCGTTTTGCCCGACCGCACCAATTTCATCGATCACCAAAACCCGCGCCTTGCTGTCGGTCGTTGCGGCCAATCGCTTGATCAGGTCCTGAATCGAATCCTGGCTCGAAGCGGCCGCCGCAGGCTCAGCAACTGCCTCTGCCGGCTCGGCCGATGCGGCCGACTTCGTGGATTCGGTGACAGCGGGAGCGGCGGCAACCGGGACTGGCTTGGCCGCGGGCGGCGGAGCCTGCGTGCCACTGCACCCGGGTGCAGCGAGCAGACAGCCGGCGGCCATCCCGAGGGCCATCGAAAAAAGGTGCGGCTGCCGGATCATCGTGCGTGCTCCTCCCAGAAACGAGACAGAAACGAATCTCGCCAGAAACGAATCTCCGTCATCCGGACGGAGCATGCGGCCTTCGCTGCTCGGTTGAATCGACGTCGCCCACTGCGGGCCCGCCGAGTATACTTGCGACCGGTTTTTCGGCACGACGAGTTTTCCTCGTGAGCGGAATTCCCAGCCCAATCCGAAGTCCCTCGAGGCCGCCCATGCTCCTCCGCTCTTGGCAACTGGCTCGACTTTCCATTCCCGCGATTGCCTGCGGCCTCCTCGCCGTCGGGGCATCGGCCCAGTGGGGCATGGGCTACAACCGCGGCGGCTACGCCTCCACCGCAGGCCAGGCGGCCGCCTACGGCATGTCAGAGATGATGCGGGCACAGGGCTACGAGAACATGCAAAACTCTGAGGCCGCGAAGAACTGGGAGGAGGCCAAGACACTCGAGATCCAAAACCGTCTGCGCTGGACCGAGACCTACTTCGACATGCGGAAGGAGAACAAGGAGCGGCGAGCTGACGAAGCCGGTCCGCGGGTGACCCAGGAGCAGGCGATCCGGATGGCCAAGATGGCCGCCCCGCCCCGCCTGGGATCGACGCAGCTCGACCCCGTCACCGGTCACATCGAATACCCGATGATTCTCACCGACAAGGTCTACACGCCCTATCGCGAACAACTCGACACCCTCTTCACCCGCCGCGCGGAATCTGGTGGAAGCATCCAGTATTCCGACTATCAGGCCATCCAGACGACTGTGTCGGACTTCGTCGGCGCGCTCAAGAAGCGCGTCAAGGAATATGCCGCCGGCGACTACGGAAAGGCTCGCACCTTTCTCGACAGCCTGGCCCGCGAAGCATCGATGCCGGCAGGCTGATCAGGAGTTCGCCCGCACTCGACGGAGCAGCGGAATCGCCGCGAGCCGGGCAAGGCTCGAGACCACGAACAGGCAGGCATACGCCTCCCAGGTTTCGCCGAGCGCTCGCAGCAAGAGGCCGCCGCAGGCGGCTCCGGCCACGGTGGCCACGGCGATCCCGAGGTTGTAGACCGTGACCACACCGGCCCGCTCGCGTTCGCTGAGCATCTCGAAGAAGAGAAGCATCACGGCGAGTTCGTAGGCCGCCCAACAGGCCCCCGCCACGACCTGCACGCCCGACAGATAGGCCACGTTCCCCGACAACAGCCAGAGCAGCGCCAGGGGCACGATGGCCAGGCTCGCCCCCCAGAGAAGTCGGAGTGATCCGATCCGAGAGGCGAGCCGTCCGATGGCGGGAAGCAGCACGGCCTTGGTGAGAAAACTCGTGGCGAACACGAGCATGAACGCATGGTACGAGAAGCCCAGTTCGCGAAGCATGAAGGGCGTGAAGTAGGGAGCGGCGAACTGGGCGCCGAACACGAAGCAGCAGAGGTAGGCGACCAGCGAACCCGAGGGCCGCTTCGCCATGCTGCGAAGCGCGGCGGCCACCCGCGACGCGAGCGGTGCGCCCGCGCCGCGGAGCTCGTCCGCGGCAGCTGGCGTCAGCCGGGCCGGCTCCTGGCAGGCCCAGAGACAGACCGTCGAGAACAGGCGAAACGCGCCCGCGATGGCAAACAGCACCGCGAAGGCGGGGAGCGGGTCAGACCGCTGCTCGCCCCACTGCAGCACGAGACCACCCACCACGAAGCCGAGGAACACGCCCAGCTGTCCGAGCCGGTTCCGCTGTGCGAAGTAGGGCGTGCGGATCTGATCGGGCACCAGCGCCGCCATCCAGGCGGTCCACGCCGGCGCGGCGGCCATGCCGGCCGACCAGTAGGCGGCGGCCGCCACCAGAATCTGCCAGAGCTCCGCATGGCCCTCGAGCGCCCACCACACGAAGGGCACGAAGCAGGCCGCTTGCACCGTCGTACAGACGATCACCCAGCGGCGATTGCTGCCCAGGCGGGCCACGGCCAGGGGTGCAGCCAACTGGATCACGGCGCCGGCGAGGATCGGCACACTCGCCACCATGCCCGAGGCGACCGGCCCCATCCCGAGGGCCAGCGCGAACGCCGGCAGGTACGTCTCGCCGCAGCCGACCATGACACTGAAGGCCAGCGAGTCGATCGTCGAAACGAGCAGATCGCGACGCCGGCTGCCGCGAGGTGGGAGGAGGGGTGTGAACAAGGGAGGGAATACTGCTCCGGGCGCCGAAACACCTGCTCCTGTCTATACTTCCGCCTCGGAATGGTACAGGCGGGCCCGCGGGGCCTTCCGTCTCTGCGGCAAACTCGGGCGAGGAGAAAGCGATATGCGGGCCTTGGTCACGGGCGGCACGGGGTTCGTCGGGCCGCGGCTGTTGCGGATGCTCGATCGGCCGATCGTCGTCTCACGGAATCCCGACCGGGCCCGGCAGTCGATCGGCCATCTGGCCGGCCGGATCGTCCGCTGGGATCCGCTCGAGGGTCCGCCCCCTCAGGAAGCATTCGAGGGAATCGACACCGTGTTCCACCTCGCGGGCGAATCGGTGGCCGAGGGACGGTGGACCACGGCACAGAAAGCCAGGATCCGCGACAGTCGCGTGCTCGGCACCCGGCACCTCGTGCAGGGCATCGTCCAGGCCCACGCCAAGCCTGCGGTGCTCGTCTCGGCATCGGCTGTCGGCTACTACGGCGACCGCGGCGACGAGGAACTCACCGAGTCGGCTGCCCCGGCCGATGACTTTCTCGCCCAGGTCTGCATCGACTGGGAGAAGGAGGCCATGGCCGCCGAGGCTGCGGGAGTTCGCGTCGTCACGGCACGGACGGGCATCGTTCTCGGTTCGGGCGGCGGGGCACTCGCCAAGATGCTCACGCCCTTCAAGCTCGGCGCCGGCGGCCCGCTCGGGAACGGCAGGCAATGGATGCCGTGGGTGCACGTCGCCGACCTGGCCCGGCTCTACCTGCATGCGGCTGACACGCTGTCGATCCGTGGCCCCATGAATGCCGTGGCCCCTCACCCGGTTCGCAACAGCGAGTTCACCAAGGCTCTGGGCAGGCAGTTGCACCGGCCCGCCTTCATGCCGGCACCCTACATCGGCCTCCGGATTCTGTTCGGTGAGTTCGCCAAGGTACTGTTCGCATCGCAGCGGGTGATCCCGAAGGTAGCGCTCGATACGGGCTTCGTATTTCAATACCCCGATATCGCCGCGGCACTCAAGGAAATCCTCGCCCCGGCTGCGGCCTGAGGCCTCGATGACGGTCCTGTTTGTGCTGTTTGTGCTAGCGGGTGTGTCGCCATGCGGGGCGACGGAGTGGCACGTAACGCCGCTCGGTGATGATGCTGCTCTCGGCACGCGAGACCGCCCGTTCGCCACGCTGGAGCGGGCGCGGGATGCGGGCCGCCAGACGCCTGGTCCACGCGTGATTCACGTGCTGCCCGGCATCCACCACCGTACGCAGACACTCGAACTCGATCGCCGCGATGCGGGGCTGACGATCCGTGGCGCCGCCGTCGCAGCCGGGCTGCCGCTATCTGGACTCCATGCGGGCATGTTCGTCGCCACGCGGGCGTTCCGCCCGGCCCGCGAAGCGCCACTCGCCGAGCGACTCTCCCCCGCGGCCCGCGACCATGTTCTCATGCTCGACCTGGCAACGCTTGGCATTACGCACGCCGGGCCTTTTCCCGATGTCTTTCACGATGGCGGCGGCATCCTTGATCTCTACGTCAACGACCGGCCGCTCCCGCTGGCTCGCTGGCCGAATGACGGTCCGACGACGATGCAGAAGGTGCTGGATCGTGGCGACTCGTCCCGCTCGGCACGACGCCCAGGAGCATTCGTCGCCCGTGACAATCGCGTGGGTCGCTGGAACGTCGCCGATGGTCTATGGCTGGAAGGCTATTGGCGGGTGCCCTGGCAGCCGGAAGCCATCCGGGTCGCGAGCATCGATGCAGCAAGCCGCACGATCACGTTCGCGGAGCCTGTGGCAGGCGGAATCGGTTCGAAATACGCGCCGCGTGGCAGCAAGGGCGACGGCAAGGAGCCCTGGTGGGCGGTGAACCTTCTCGAAGAGATCGACCGCCCCGGCGAGTGGTGCATCCACTTTCCGTCCAAAACGCTTTTCTTCTGGCCGACGGAGGATTTTCTGCGGGCAGATGATGCCGGTGGCGTCTATCTCGCCGACGTCGGTCAACCGCTCGTGCGAATCCGCGACGGCGAAGGAATCACGATCGAGGGGCTCATGCTGGAAGGCGGTCTTGGTGACGGCGTCGTCATCGAGGGTGGGTCGCACACCCGCGTCGTCGGCTGCACGCTCCGCAATCGCCGCGAATCGCTCACGCCCTGCCACAACTTCGCCATCGATAACGAGATTCACCACGTCGGCCTGCGGCAGAAGACCTACGCGGCCGCGATCCATGTGGGCGAATTCGGAGCCGGCCCGAGGAACACCGGCTCCCGTGACGCCGTTGGCTGCCTCGTGGCCCACAATCTCCTGCGTGACCTGCCGCACGCAGCCGTGCTCTACACGGGCAACGACAATCTCTTCGAGTGCAACGAGGTCTGTCGGGTGGCGCTCACGTCGCGCGATGTCGGCGGTTTTTATTCGGTCGCGGACTGGACGACTTACGGCAACATCCTGCGGCACAACTTCGTGCACTCCTGCCCGCGGGCGAATGCGTTCTACGTCGATGACGGTGACAGCGGCGACACCATCATTGGCAACGTGGTCGTCAACGCGGCGTGCGGGCCATTCGTCGGCGGTGGCCATTTCAACACCGTGCGAAACAACATCGTCGTGGATTCACCCATCGGCATTCACCTCGACGCCCGCGGTGTCGCGCGAGGCTACGACACAAGCGGCACCCATCGCGGCCGGCTGACTCGCTTTCGCACCGACCTGCCCCCCTGGAGCGACCGCTATCCGGCCCTGCACTCCTTGACCACACTCGACGCCGGTCTGCCGCACGGCAACGTCGTGAACACGAATGTGACCATCGACTGCGGCATGCCGCTGCGGAGATCCGGACGCCCGGAGCATCTGGCCGATAATCAAATCGAAGAGCCACTCGTCGTTTCAGCCGCCGCAGCCGCCTTCGCCGATGCGGCCGCTGGGGATTTCAGCCTCCGCGCCGACTCGGCGATCTATACCGACTTGCCCGCGTTCGAGCCGATTCCGTTCACCACGATCGGCCTGCGGTCCGAGGCCCCGAACGAGCGGCGACAACGGCGCGCCACGACACTCGGAGCCACGGCCGCCGGCGCGGACGATGGCGTGACGTCACTCGACGACATCCGGGCCACCGATGCCCGCGGCCCATCACCTCGGTAACGGTCGAGGCTTTCCAGGACGTCCCTACCGAGCAGACGACGCCACGACCGATGCCGCTCACGCACCCAGGCTGGCCAGCGACGCATCGATCGCGGCGAGCGCGTGGTTGAGTTCCGGCTCGCCATGCACCGCCCCGACGTACCAGCGTCCATCGGGCAGCACGTAGACGCCGTGGTGTAAGAGTGCCAGGCGAAAGGCGGCATACTGCCCTGCGTCGGCCCGCAAGGTGTCGCGATAGTCGCGGGGGGCCGCCGACAGGCCGAAGTGGACGCTGAACACCGAGCTTGCACCGCTCGTGACGAGTGGAATGCCCCGCGCGGCGGCCAGATGGTCATCCCAGTCGGGATGTATCGCGGCCGGATCGTGATCCCGGCGGATCGGGGACCCAACGGCACGCTGACCATAGCCCCGTCCACCCGCACCGGCAGCCTGTGGACACAGATTGATTGCATTGACATCAGTGATTACAATGCAATCATCTCTTTCGGAAAGCAATCATGGCGAGCATCACGATCCGGAATCTCGACGACGACCTGAAGCGTCGTCTGCGGATCCGCGCCGCCGAGCACGGTCGCTCGATGGAGGAAGAGGCCCGGGACATCCTCCGGCAGGTGGTGGCCGAAACCCCGCCGCCAAGGAATCTTGCGGCGGCCATCCGGCAGCGCGTTGCCCCTTTCGGTGGCGTTGATATCGATCTCCCGCCGCGGGAACCGATTCGCGACACCCCACGCTTCGACCAGCAACGCGAGTGATCATCCTCGACACCAACGTCGTTTCCGAAATCCTGCGGCCAGTGCCATCTCCGCTCGTGGAGGCATGGTTGGCTGCTCAGGATGGCGCGAACGTCTTTTTCACAGCCGTCGGAGAGTCTGAGCTGCGACACGGAGTGGCGCTGCTTCCAACCGGACGTCGCCGCAACCTGCTCACCGAGGCCATCTCTTCCATGCTGGAAGAGGACTTTCTGAATCGGATTCTGCCATTCGATTCGGCCGCCGCCCGAGCCTACGCTAGCATCGCCGTAAGCCGCCGCCTGGCTGGCCGCCCGATCAGTCAGTTTGACTGCCAGATTGCCGCCATTGTCGCGTGCCATCGAGCCGTCCTCGCGACCCGCAATACGGCCGACTTCGAGGGCTGCGGCATCGATGTGATCAATCCCTGGAAGGAAGCCAAACGCTGATGCCGGCACGCCCTGTCGAATAACTGCCTGGAGACCGTGGCGGTAGGGGTTCCAGTGCCTTCGCCCGCAGCCAGTACGACGAGAGCCGGGCCGCGATTCACGGAGATGGCGGAGCGGGTGCGGGCAAACAACCAATTGAACAGTCCCCAGCGAATGAGTAGTCGCAGATCCTCGCTGGGAAGGCTCCCGTGCAGACGCAGGACCTCCGGCGACTTCGGCACCACGGGCGAACTGCCGAGCCACCCCGAGCTGCTCGTGCGGAAGCTTGGCGGCCCGAGCGTGAAGCCCTATCAGCCCGACGGCGTCTGGGAGGCGGTGGCGATGCCGGAGAGCAACACGAAGACCTACAAGCCGGATTCGGGGGAGAATCTTTTCCGCCGCAGCCTCTACTGGTTTTGGAAACGGTCGGCACCGCCGGCGTCGCTAGAGATCTTCAATGCCCCGTCGCGGGAGGCCTCTTGCATGAAGCGGGAACGGACGAACACGTCGCGGCAGGCGCTCGTGACTCTCAACGACCCGCAGTTCGTGGAGGCGGCCCGGGCCCTCGCCGACCGCGCGCTCGCCGAGACAGGCCCCGACGACGAGGCCCGCATTCAGTTCATGGCGGAGCGGCTGCTCGCCCGGCCGCTCGATCCGGACGAGTTGGCGATCGTCCGACGGTCGCTCGCGGAATTACTCGACTGGTACCGCACGCGGCCCGAGGATGCCCGATCGCTAATGACGACCGGTGCGTCCAAGCCACGCTTCACCGACGCGACGGTCCTCGCCGGCTGGACGCTCGTGGCAAATGAATTGCTCAACCTCGACGAGGCCCTTTGCAAATGACCCAGTTCATCTGTTCGCCGCTCGACGAGTTCAGACTGTATTTTTTGCGGAACAATCGCTGTCGTAGCGATCGCGTTTCGCGTCGATCCACGCTCGTCCTTTCTCGGAGGTGTGCAATGCAACGCGGCTGGTCGATGTCGGCACTCGCCTTGGTTTTTTTCTGTTCCGGCCTCGGCATCACGCCATTGCCGGCGGCCACCTTCAAGGCCAGCGATTATGGCGCGGTCGCCGATGCCGCGACCGACAACACCGCCGCCTTCTCGAAATGCCTGGATGCGATCGTCGCGGCTGGTGGCGGACGGATGGTGATCCCAGACGGCGTGTATCGCGGCCGCATCGTGATCCCGCCGGTGTCCAAGCCGACCCCGAGCTGGATGACGATCGAAATCGTCGGGGACACCGAGCCGGCTCCGGTCTTCGGCACCATCGGCAACTTTCCGTTGCGGGACAAGGGCACGATCATCACCTGCCTCGAGAAGCAGGGCCCGGCCGTCATCTCGGCCGCCAAGTCGCCGGCACCACTCTACGGCGGTTACTCGGCGGTCTACGTCGTGATCCGTAATCTCGAGGTGCGGACGTACGACAACCCGGGCATCGGCGGCGTCGATCTGCACTGGGCCATGCAATGCCGACTCGAAAACGTGTTCATCAACACCGGCGTCTATAACGTCCAGGCATCGCAGCCGACGCACGCCACCAAGGGTCTGATCACGCCGGTCACGAACAACGCGGCGTTGACGATCCTGCGGAACGTGGTGGTGACGGGCTACGCCACCGGCATCGTCGTCCACGAGCACACCGATGCCGACAACATCGTTGTGGGGAGCTCGATCCACGGCCTCGAGTTCGTCAACTCCCATCACACTTCCCGATTCGGCCGCGTCGGAGCGTATCGAAACACCCACCATGTCACCGTCTCGGGAAAGCATGGCTTCACGATCGAGCAGCTCAACACCGAAAATGCAGGGCCGAATCAGACGGCTGCCCACAACGCCTGGCAGGCGACCGCGCATGACCTCAACGACCCGCGGAATCTCGGCACCGGCGACATCACGTATTGGGTGGTGGTCGGCAACGTCGGTGCCGTGGACCAGTTCAACAAAAACGGTGGCGCCGGCATCCGCGCTCGCCGGATCGGGGCCGCGCCTTAACCGGTTGCCAGGCTCAGTGGATCGGCGAGGCACCAGGAGAAAACATTTTCGCGCCCCTCACGACCAAGTCCGGCACGCTGATGGAGTTGCTCGCCACCAACGGTTCACCACTGTTCGGATACTCGAGCGGAAACTCCTCCGATAACCCCGGCATCCTGAGCGAGAGACGCTGATGCCAGCCTCACCAGGAACGCCCCTCGAATTAGTCGAGCCCGAACTCGTGCTTGATTTCATTGTAGGAATGCTCCCCCCACCGGCTGCTCTGGATTCATCTTTTCACCGATGGAAATGGCCACGGCGCCCGGGCATGGCCGAGCGGCCCGCGCTCATCACCGAATCGGGACCCATCAGGAAAATCCTGGACCGTCCTGTCCTTTGATCATGGCCTGCATCAACGGATCAGTCCTCGAAATGGCTCGTAGATCCGCAGGGAGAGAAGGACTTCCGTTCGAAGAAAACCGAAGGCGAGATCGTCCGCAGTGATGGACCACCCGACACCGAACACCCGATAGCTCAGGTCGACCGCGACACGGTCGTTGACGTTCCAGATGCCACCAAGCCCAAGCTGCCAGGCATATGAAGTTCGATATTCATATGTAATCGGAGCGGGCACAGCTGCGTCGACCTGCTGGAACGAGGTGTTAAAGCCGGCCCCACCGATGCCGCCCCCCCCGTAGAGATCGAGGTGATCGGTGAACTGGAAGTCACGCCAGACGTTGGCCATCGCCGACCACCCGCCATAGGCCTTCGCTTCCATCGTGCCGATGAGGTCCGGCTTGGGCGGAACGGGCCCCGGGCCGGGAATGTCCCGCGGCGGTTCCCTGTTGAACCCGATGTACGTCTGTTCGATGGGGTCGCGATATCGCCCCTCGAGCTCGACGCGCAGCCGGCCGTTGGACCGATCGATCGCGGTGCCCACCGCACCGCCAGCCGTAAGAATGGATGACGGGCTGTTGTCGGCGGTCACCACCAGGAACGATCCGCCAACAATGCTGCTCACGTAGAACTGGCGGGCTGATTGACCGGAAATCGCGCGGGCAATGCCCCTCGAAGGAGTCGACGGCATGACTGCGGCACGATCGTATGACGGCACGAACTGATCGGACTCGTACGCCGCCTCGGCCCCTGCATCGAACGGAGCGAATGCACCGAGATCCAGCGAATCGAGAGCCTCGGCTGCAACAGCCACGCCAAGCAGTGGGACAGCCATCAGCGAGACGGCACAGACCAAGGCTGTTTTTCGCATGCCACCTTGATCCGTGAGTGAGTTCCGCAAGAGGCGTTTGCCGAGAATGAGCTCCTCACGATTCTCCATCGGAGCTTTCCGACGCGCCTCCGTTGAAGATCCCGTCAGTCCGATACAGTCGACTGCCCTCACGCAATCGCACCGGGCTGCTGCCGACGATGGGACAAATAGGTCAATCGTGAGGGCTGCCGCTCACCGGCGTCCAGGTTCTGCCTGCGGCCGGGGCTTTTTGCACCGAACGTGCGCGTGGCCTATTTTCTGAACGAGACGGCACGGATGACAGCCCTGCGGTGGCCAGCGAGGCGACGGCAGATCGATGGGCCACCGATACCAAGAACGTCGTGAGCGCAGATCGCATGGGACCGCTCAAGCAGGACAAGCTCCGCGAGATATCGATCCGCTTCGCCTCGTTCGTGGCCACGTCGAATGGCGGGAGCAGCGGGCGAAGCACGGCGAATGCGGCGGCCGGCACTCTGTTTCCGGCCCTTTCGTCTGCCGGTGCCTCGCGAGCCCCGCCATGCTCCGTTTCCACTCCCCGCTGATCGAACCGGACGTGCAGATCTCTCGTGATCGCGTGTTTCTCCCCTTGTCACGTGCCATCTTTTGGAAGACACCGCGTCCGGCAGCCCCGACCGGAGGCCTCCAAACGCGAGCGCGGGGAATACGTCCTCCACCCCGACTCGCCCCACGACACGCACGAGGTCGCGGCCCGTCTACCCGTCGCTCGCGCTCCGGGCTTCCTGAGCACCCGATGCCGCACGGGTGAGGCGGTCTTTGACGGCCCGCCAGGCTTCATCTTCGGGCGGCGGATCGACGACGATCCGATCGAGGCCCCGCTGATCGAGGGCGTGAAGCGTCGCGTAGAGACGGGCCGCGAAGGCCTCGGGGTCGTCGGGCATCGGCACGATCACCAGCTCCCGTGACGCCGCGAGCCCGCGGACGTCGCTGTCATCGGCCCGTGTCGTGAGCCAGCCGACACGGGTACCGGCTGCGATAAGCTGTCCGATCCGGCAGACGGGGTCGGCCGGCGTCTCGAGCGACGTCTTCGGAGCATAGTGGCGAACCTGCTGCCCGGGAGATCGGGCCGGGGACCCGGCCGCGTGCGCAGCATCGGCCGGCCAGGCGACGGGACCGCCCACGGCCTCCTCGAGACGGCCGCGGGACAGCGGACCCGGGCGAAGGATCCGCGGCGGCGAGACGGTGCAGTCGATCACGGTCGATTCGATCCCGCGGAGGCACGGCCCGCCGTCGAGGATCAGATCAATGCGGTTGCCAAGACTCTCGAGCACGTGGTGCGCCGTCGTCGGTGAGAGCCCTTCCGAGCGATTCGCGCTGGGCGCGGCCAGCGGCGTGCCGGCCTTCGCGATCAACCGGCGGGTAAGCGGGTGAGCAGGGCAGCGCAGCGCCACGGTCGACCCGCCCGCCGTGACGATGTCAGGGACTGGCGCACTCCGCGGCACGACCACGGTGACCGGTCCGGGCCAGAGCCGCGCCGCGATCGCCGCCGCCGCCGCAGGCCACTCGCCCGCGAGCGACCGAGCCATCGCCTCGTCGGCCACGTGAACGATCAGCGGATTCGAGGCCGGGCGGCCCTTCGCGCGAAAGATGCCCGCCACCGCCTCCTCGTCGAGCGCGTCGGCAGCCAGACCGTAGACCGTCTCGGTTGGGATCGCGACGAGCCCGCCCCGGCGGAGAATCGCGACGCCACGGTCGAGCGCCTCCTCGGTGCGTGGCGACGGCTCCGGCGCGTTCGCGGGCCATTCGATGCGGAGGATGTCGGGGAGCGGGCGGGCCATGACGCCTACCTTGCAACGCCCCACTCTCCAGAGCAAGATGACGGCTTCTCACTGCGGCGGCACGAGGCCACCGCGGTGGCTCCTCGCGAGGGCTCCTCTCCATGTCCCCCCCCGGCTCCCCGGTGATCGGCATCGCGATGGGCAGCCGGTCCGACTGGCCAACGCTGCAGCGGGCCGCGACCGTCCTCGAGCAGTTCGGCGTGCCCCACTCGTGCGACATCGTGTCGGCCCACCGCACGCCCGAGAAGCTCGCTGAATACGCCCGGTCGGCGGCTTCTCGCGGTCTGAAGGTGATCATCGCCGGAGCCGGCGGCGCGGCCCACCTCCCGGGCATGCTCGCCGCCCAGACGCACCTCCCCGTGCTCGGCGTGCCGGTGGAGTCGTCGATGCTTCGCGGCGTCGATTCGCTGCTCTCGATCGTGCAGATGCCGGCGGGAATCCCGGTCGGAACACTCGCGATCGGCCCCGCCGGGGCGACCAACGCCGCTCTCCTCGCCGTCGCCATTCTCGCGATCGGCGACGCGGACCTCCGCGACAAACTCGTCGCCTACCGCGCGGAGCAGACCGAGCGGGTGCTGCACGAGGACATGAACGGCGAGTCGGCGGCCTGGTCCGAGCGGACCTCCGAACGGTGATGCGTGGCCGCGGCTGACACTTCTCCGATTCTTCCCGGTCGCACGCTCGGCATCCTCGGCGGAGGCCAGCTCGGCGCGATGTTCGCGATGGCGGCCCGCCGCATGGGCTACCGGGTCGAGGCGATCTCCGATATCGCCGACTGCCCGGCGGCACGGCACTGCGATCGGCTCCATGTGGGCGACTACGGAGACCCGGCATTTCTCGCGCGGGCGGCCGCAGGCCTCGATGTGGCGACCTTCGAGTTCGAGAACATTCCGGCGGAGGCCGGCCGATCGCTCGCCGCGGCGGTGCCGGTGCGGCCCGCGGCCGATGTCCTGTTCACCACGCAGGACCGGGCCCGCGAGAAGGCCTTCCTCACGCAGCACGGCTTCGCATGTGCGCCCTACCGCGTCGTCCACTCACGGGAAGACCTGCACGCGGCAGTGGCCGACCTCGGCCTGCCCGCCGTGCTCAAGACGGCCGCTTTTGGCTACGACGGCAAAGGACAGATGAGGCTGACGCGGCCCGAGGACGTCGACACCGCCTGGGCCACGCTCGGCGCCGGGCCGGACGGACCGCGGGAACTGGTCCTCGAGGGCTGGATCGACTTCGACTGCGAGATCTCGGTGGTCGCGGCCCGCGGGCTCGATGGCGAGATCGCCGCCTTCGCGCCGACGCGGAATGCCCATGCCCATCACATTCTCGACGTGTCGAGTGTGCCGGCGGAGCTGCCGCAGCCGGTGCTCTCCGCGGCGACCCTCGTGGCGGGAAACATCCTCACGGCCCTGGGCGTGGTGGGCGTCGCCTGCGTGGAGTTCTTCGTGACGAAGGACGGGGCCGTGCTCGTCAACGAGATCGCTCCCCGGACGCACAACTCCGGCCACCTCACGATCGAGGCCTGCGACACCTCGCAGTTCGAACAGCAGGTCCGCGCCGTCTGCGGACTTCCGCTCGGATCGACGCGGCAACGGCGACCTGCCGCAATGGCCAACCTGCTCGGCGACGTCTGGGCGAACGGCGAGCCCGACTGGGCCGCGGCCCTCGGCGTGCCGGGCGTGAGCCTGCATCTCTACGGCAAGAGCGAGCCGCGGCCGGGCCGGAAGATGGGCCACCTCACGGCGCTGGCCGACACCGGCGACGAGGCCATCCGCCGGGTGACTCGAGCCCGCGACCTCACCCGCCGCGGCTGATACGGGGCACACGCAAGCCTCGCGCTCGGGAAGCCCGGAGCGCGAGCGACGGGTAGACGGGTGGCGACCTCGTTGGCAGCGCGAAGCCGTACGATGCGGCGGGCCGTATACCCCGCGCTCGCGCTTGGGGCTTCCCGATTGGAGTCAGCGCCGAAGGGTATTACGGCACCGTCTCGAGGCAGTCCGGATTCCCCGCGATTGCGCGAGGCGCACATGGGAGCCGTATTACTGAACCGGCAGGCTGCGGCCGCGCCAGCTCGTCTGGATGCCGAAGACTTTTCTTGCCAGGGCGATCCACTGGATCGCAAGGAAGACCACGATGCCGAGCGGATGGGCGACCGCGCTGGTGATGCTCTGCCGAAACCGCACCGCTTCGAGAAACCGCGGCACCCACGCCAGCGCGGCCGCGGCCACGGCGAGGGGGATCGCCAAGCGAGGCCAGGCCTGCCAGCCGGTCAGAAGGCCCCATGTCACGAGCACGACCGGGAGCACCTGGCCGCCGGCGAGTAGGATCGTGAACGGCACGATCGTGGCCGGGCTGCCGATGCCCTCGGTGGCGTTTTTCGACAGCCCGCGCCAGACATCGGCGGATCGTTCGTACATCCGGCACGAGGCGATGTCGGTGGCGTCGAAGATGTCGGTGCGGAGGCCGGCACGGCGATAGGCCCGCGGCAGCTTCACGCCGTCGTGGAGCGAGGCCCGGATCGCTTCGTGCCCCCCTGCCCTTGCGTAGCCGCTGCGCCGCGTCACGAACAACTGGCCGCAGCCGGCCGCCATGCCAGGGGCGCTGTCCTGCCGGCTCCGCGCGAGCGGCAGGAAGCCGAGCAGGATGAAGTGGATGAGCGGCAGGAGTAGCCAGTCGAGGAACGACGTCGTGACCTGCCGCGGAAAGCCGCTCACGAGCGAGGAGCCGGACGCATCGAGAAACGCCACCGCCCGGACGATCGCGTCGGGCGACGGTGAGACATCGACGTCGAGAAAGACCCAGGCATCGTGCCGTGCGGCCTGCGAGAGTTGCCAACACGCATGCTGCTTGCCGCACCAGCCGGCTGGGAGGACTTGGCCCCGAATGAGGCGAACACGAGGGTCGGTCGCCGCGATGCCGGTGACGATCTCCGCCGTGGCATCGCGGCTGTCGTCGTCGAGGATCACGAGCTCGAGATCGACGCCTTCACTGGCGAGCACGTCGTGGCAGAGCCGGCCGATCGCGGCAGCTTCGTTGCGCGCGGGCACGAGCACCGACACCTCCGGCGCGCGGCCGCCCCTCGGCGGCCGCGTCGGCGGCCGAAACACACGGAGGTTCGCGACGGTCAGCGCCGCGGGCAGTGCGGCGAGGAGGAGGCCCACCCCGGCGATCACTCCGATCCACCCCGGACTCATCCTGTCGCTCCCTCGGCGTCATCGCCGTGCGACGCGTCGAACCGCTCGCCCCGGATCCAGGCCTTGATCCTGCGGACGGCGTCGTAGACGAAGCCGACACCCACGCGACCGGTGAGCAGCGTCGTGAACCGTTTCGGATCGCGGCTCTGTGCCGCCTCGGCGAGCCCGTCCTGCGTGGCCTCGAGGTGCCGCGCGAGCACGTCGGTCCATTCCTCGGCGGAGCGGCCGGCTGCCTCGGTGACTCGGATCGCCGGACCGAACGCGACGACCACCTCCGGCAGCCGCTCGTTCCAGAACGGATATTCCACAGCCAGCGGCACGACCACGCCCCGTTCGGCCGCCGCGACACCGTGGCCGACACCGGGCCGCAGCCGCACGGGCCGCCCGCGGGGATCGGTGAACTCACCCTGAGCCGTGATCCAGAAGATGACGTCCGTCCGCTTTCCCGCGGCGCGGAGCATCCTCAGAAACCGTGCAGCGCCACGCCAGGCGTGGGGATCGATCCCGATGAAACCGATCCGCTCGAGAAACTTGTATTTCCCGAGGGCCGCCGCATCGATCGGCCCGTAGACCATGCGGTTGGGGAAGAGCGACTGGCCGACGAAGAGGAACGTCAGCGGATCCCACCACCCCGGATGATTGGAATAGAAGATCACCGGTTGGTCGGCGATCTCGGGCCGGTCCACGCCGCCCGCTTCGCCCCGCAGCAGCCGCACGGCGTGGAAGTGCCGCCGCAGGTAGCGCCGCACGTACCACATGAACCACTCGTGCAGCCACGTCGAGAACGGGGGCAGCTCGTCCTCTTTCCTTGCCGCGTCATGATTCCGGCCGGTGGTGTTCATGCGCGGAATCTTACTTCACGCGGGAGATGACGGCCCGCTGCCAAGGACTCCACCCCGAATACCCGTCGCTCGCGTTGCGGGCTTTCCCGAGCCGGTGGTCACACCGCGCACACCGCCGGCCCGGCCTGCGCGACGAGTTTGTCTTGATCGACGCAGTCGGCCGCGATCCAGCCCGACATCAACACCATCGGCATGCCCGGCCCCGGATGTGCGGAGCCGCCGGCGAGATAGAGGCCGTCGATGTCGGGCGAGCGATTCGCCGGCTTGAAGGCGCCGAGATACTTGCCGTGGCTGGCCAGCCCGTAGATCGCCCCGTCGAGCACATGGTAGCGGTCGTTGATGTCCTGGGGCGTGAGCGCCCGCTCCACCACGATGTGCTTCTCGAGGTTCTTCATCCCCGCGGTGCGCTCGAGTTTGCGGATGATCGTGTTGCGGTATTCCGGAAACATCTTCTTCCAGTCGTGATGCGGCCGCAGGTAGGGCGTGTGGACGAGCACATAGAGCGCCTCGCCGCCAGGAATCGCCACCTCGGGCTCGGTCACGGCCGGGGCGCAGACGTAGCACGTCGGATCGGCCGCCGGCTCGCCGCGGCGGTAGATCGTCTCGAACTCCTCGTGCGGGTCCTGCGAAAACACGAAGTTGTGGTGGATGAGTTGCTCGTACCGTCTGTCGAGCCCCAGGTAGAGCACCACGCCGGAACAGGCCGGCTCGTACTTGCGGCGACCGAGGAACTTCCGCCGTGGGCTGCCATCGACGAGCTCGCGGTGGGTCCGCACGCTGTCGGAATTGCTCACCACCGCGCCGGCGGCGATCGTCTCGCCGGCCGCCGTCTCGACACCCCGAACGCGGCCCCCCTCGACGATGATCCGGCGAATCGGAGTCTTCGTGCGAATCTCGACTCCGAGGTCCACCGCCAAACTGGCGAGGGCCCGCGGCACCGCACCCGTGCCGCCCCGCGGATACCAGACGCCGTCATTCGACTGCATGTGGGCGATGCTGCAGAGCACGGCGGGCGACTCGTCGGGGGCGCTGCCCACGTACTGCGTGAAGTGATCGAGCATCTGCGCCGCCCGCTCGTCGGGCACGTACGACCGCACCGTGCCGGCGACGCTGTGCCCCGGCCGCATGCCGATCAGCTCCTTGATGAAGGAGACCGACAGACTCTTGCGAACGTTGATCATGTCCTTCATGCCGCCGACGCTGCGCCAGAAGAAGAACTCGTTGGACAGGCGATGGAGCCGCTGCGAGAGATCCATGAACCGGGCGTAGCCGTCACCGGACCCCGAACCGGGCGCATAGGCGTCGAGCGTCGCCCGCATCTTCGCGACATCGGCGAAGAGATCGAGCGTGGTGCCGTCTTCAAAGAAGCTCCGCCACTGCGGGTCGAGCGGCACGAGATCGAGATACTGCTCCATGTCGCGGCCCGCTTCGGCGTAGATCCGCTTGAGCACGCGGGGGATCGTCAGGATCGTGGGCCCCATGTCGAAGCGGAAGCCGCCCTCGGTGAGCACGGCCGCCTTCCCGCCCACCCAAGGGTTTTTGTCGCAGAGCGTGACGGCGTAGCCGCGGGCCGCGAGCGTGCAGGCCGCCGCGAGGCCGCCGAGGCCGGCTCCGACCACCACCACTCTGCCGTCGTTTTTTGTGTGCTTGTTCATGATGAACTCCTCAGCGCCGCGTCGTCAGAGGGCGGCCGCCTGCTCCTTCACTCCGCCGGAGGCCTTCTTCGGCCGGACGGGCCGCACGGCCGAGCCGTCGAGCCCCAGATCCCCGAGCAGCAGATCGGAGGTGATCCGTGCCGACGAATAGATGACCGGCAGCCCACTGCCCGGGTGTGTGCCGCCCCCCACGAGGTACATCCCGTCAACGTCCTCGAACCGGTTGTGCGGCCGCATGTGGAGCATCTGCCCGAGGTCATGGGAGAGATTGAACGTCGCACCCCGGTAAATCTCGTAGTCGTCCTGCCAGTCGTCGGGCGTGAGCATCTTCTCGTAGCGGATGCGGTCGCGAACGCCGCGGATGCCGATCCGCTCCATCTGGTCGAGGGCCACCTCGCGATAGCCCGCAGCCTCCCGCCGCCAGTCGACGTTGGGGTGTCGGTGGGTGACCGGAATGAGCAGGTAGAGCGTGCTCATTCCCCGCGGGGCGAGCGTGGGATCGGTCACGCAGGCGTTTTGGACATACATCGACGGATCCCGGCTGAGCCGATGCCGCTGCTCGATGTCGGCGAGGTTGTCGCGGTAGTCCTCGGAGAGATAGATGTTGTGGTGGGCGACGTCGTCATAGCGGCCCTCGATGCCGAGGTAGAGCATGAAGGTCGAGCAGGAGAACCGTCGCGAGGCGATCTTCCGGTCGTTCCAGTTGCGGCGGATGCGGTCGGGCACGAGCCGCGTCATGGTGCGAGCAAAGTCGGCGTTGACCACCGTCGCGTCTGCCTCGTACGTGCCCCGCGATGTCTTGGCCGCGGTGATCCGCTTGCCGGCGAACTCGAGCGATTCGACCGGCTCCTCGTAGCGGATGTCGACTCCCATCTCAGTGGCGATCCGCGCCATCGCCGTCGACACGGCTCCGCAGCCGCCGATCGGGTGGTAGACGCCGTGCTCGTATTCGAGAAACGAGAGAATTGAAAACAGGCTCGGGCACTTGAACGGCGACATGCCCAGATACTTCGACTGGAACGTGAAAGCCAGACGGATCCGCTCGTCGGAGAAAAAGGTGCCGAGCTCACAGTCGAGGCTCCGCCACGGCTTGAGCATCGGCATGAGCTTGAGCAGGTCGGGCTTGGCGAGATCGCGCCAGCTCTGAAAAGGCTGCTCGAGGAACGGCGCAAACCGCTCGAACTTCTCCCGATTGCTCTCCATGAAGCGGGTGAACGAGCCGCGGTCAGTCGGCGAAAGCCGCGAGACCTCGGCCTCCATTCGGGCCACGTCGGGAGTGGCGAGGAGCTCCCCTCCGGCACCGAAAATCAGCCGATACTGCGGGTCGAGCCGGACCATCTCGACCTCGTCGCGGAGGTCGCGGCCGCAGGTCGCAAAGATCTCGTCGAGTACCCGCGGATAGAGGAAGAACGTCGGGCCGAGATCGAACTTGAATCCTTCCGGCGTCGAGATCGTGCTCGTCCGCCCGCCGGGCACGGGCAGCCGCTCGAGCACCCGCACGCGGACTCCTGCCTGAGCCAGGAGCATGGCCGTCGCCAATCCGCCTGGCCCGGCTCCGATGATGTTGACCGTCCGCGACATCCTGGCCCTTTGTGCATGCTGGGCCGGAACGGACGTCCCTGCCGAGTCGAAGCGATCCGTACTATAGGGGGCGAGCGCGGAGGGTCAAGAAACCGCGGGCAATCGCGAGCCCCATGCCGCCACTCGGACCGCCGCCCGATCGCCGCAGGGTGATTCCCTGCGAGCTCTCACGTGCGATCAGTACGGAATGTAGTAGGCCGATCGGACCGGCCGCAGCCCGCCGAAGAGACCGCGGCGGTAGAGCGGCACCGCGACGGCGGCGGGCGCGTAGTAGGCGGTGACGGGCGCGGCGACGACCTCGGTGACCGGCGCATAGGCCGTCACGGCCGTGGGGGCGTAGTACGACGTGACCGCGACCGGAGCGGCCGCCACGACGGGGGCATAGCCCGCGGTGTAGGCCGGGGCGTAGTTGGAGGTCACGGCGACGGCCGCGGGCGCAGCGTAGACGGGCGGCGAGAAGGCCGTGACCGCGGCGTAGTTACCCGCGGGGGTGTAGTTGGCGACGTAGGGAGCTGCATACACCGGCGCGGCGACGACGGGCGCCGCCATGACCGGCCGCATCGCTTCGTAGTACACGACCTGCGCGTGAGCGGCCGCAGCGACGGACACGAGGCCGCACGTGACGACCGGCAGGGAAAGACGACGCAGCGACATGGTCAACTCATCCTTTCAAAGGGCCAGCGGGGGACGACGGCGACGGAAAAAGCCGTCCCGCAGCGATCACTTCGTCCCTTACGCGGCTCATCGAGGATACGTTCGACGGGGATGGGCTTGCAAACTGCCGTCAAACTCTGACATTTTGCCCGTGAACATGGGCAAGCAGGCCCCGTCCCGGGTACTCGAATCGGGCCTGCTCAGCCAGCCACTCCACGGCCTATCGCAGGCGACACTTTGGACCTCGCACCCCCTTCCAGTCCCTCCCGCACCACATCCGGCACGAGCCAGGGCGGCTTCGTGCCGCTGCTCGCGCTGCGGGTGCTTACCGTCCTCAACGACAACCTCCTCCGCTGGCTCGTGATCGGCCTCGGCAAACGGGCGGCCGGCGCCGCGGGCACGGCGCTGGTGCTCACGATCGGCACCGCCGGCTTCGTGCTGCCGTTCGTGGCGCTCGCCTGGCTGGCAGGCTGGCTCGCCGACCGGTTTCCGAAACGCTCGGTGATCGTATGGGGGAAGTTCGCCGAGATCCTGATCGCCGCCGCCGCGGCCATCGTCGTGGGCTGGGGGGCGGGATCGGGGGCCACGTGGCTCGCTCTGCCGGTCGGCCTCTGGCTCCTGCTCGGCACCGTGACGGTGATCGGTGTGCAGGCTGCACTGATGGCCCCGAGCATTCTCGGCGCGATTCCGGAAACCGTGCCCGCGGCGAGCCTCTCCAATGCCAACGGCATCTTCGCCCTGGTCACGCTCGCCGCCACGCTCGCGGGGATGGCCGGCGGCAACTGGCTCGCCGACGTCACGCCGCTCTCGTCCGACGCGGCCGCCGCCACGCCCTTCGGTCACGCGATTCCGGCCGCGGTGGCGCTCGTCGGCGTGGCCATCGCCGGCTGGCTGGCCTCCCTGCGGCTCACCCGCGTGGCCGCCGCCGCCCCCGACGCACCGGCCCCGGTCAATGCGTTGGCCAGCACCGCCCGTGACCTCGCCGAACTCTTCGGCTCGACGAAGCTGCTCGCCACGGCCGCTGGCATCGTCTTCTTCTGGGGGCTGGCTGCGATTGCCCAACTCAACGTCGATCAATATGCCTTCGAATCGGGGGCGGAATCTCAGGGACAGATCGTGCCGCTGCTCGTGGCCCTCGTGGGGGGCATCGGCCTCGGCAGCCTCATCGCCGGCCGGCTCTCGAAACGCGGCATCGAGGACGGCTCGAAGGTCGACCTCGGCTTCGTGCCGCTCGGCGCGATCGTGATGGCGATCGGCTGCTTCGCCCTGGCGCTGTCGCGGACCGACATTTTCGCCGCCGGGGCCGCGGATGCATCCACCTGGCGGTTCGCGTCGCCGGTCTTCTGGCTGGCGGTGCTGGGGATCGGGGCCGGCATGTTCGACGTGCCGCTCGAGGCCTACCTCCAGGAGCAGAGCCCGCCGGCCCGCCGCGGCTCGATCCTCGCCTCGGTGAACCTGCTCGTGTTCGCCGGAATGTTCGCGGCGTCGCTCCTCTATGGCGGCCTGCGAACGCCGCTCGGCAGCGGCGAGGCAGCGCAGCCACTCGTGTCGGCCCGCGGCCTGTTCGGGCTCTTCGGCCTCTGCTCGCTGGCGGCCACGGCGGCCGCGGTCTATTGCGCGCCGCGGGCCACGCTCCGGATCGTGATCGCGTCGATCGTCAACGCCGGCTGGCGGTTTCGCGTCTTCGACGAGATCAACATGCCGGCGACGGGGCCGGTGGTCGTCGTGGCCAACCACCTCTCGTGGCTCGACGGGTTTCTGCTGCCGCTCGCCTGTCCGCGGCCGATCCGCATGGTGGTCTACGGCCCCAACATCCAGGGAAGGTTCATGCGGATGCTCGCCGATCAGTGGCGGTTCATCCTCTTCGATCCGCGGCCGAAGTCGATCGGCACGGCGCTCAAGACGATCCAGGCGGGCCTCGCCGACGGCGACGTGATCGGCATCTTCTGCGAAGGGGGCATCTCGCGAACGGGCCAGCTGCTCGGCTTCAAACGCGGCCTCGAGTGGCTGCTCGATAAGGTCGAGGCCCCGATCCTGCCGCTCTCGATCGACGGCCTCTGGGGCAGTGCGCTCTCCTTCTCGGAGGGAAAATACTTCGCGAAGCGGCCGCGGCTCTGGCGACGGCCGATCACGCTCACGTTCGGCACGCCGCTTCCCGTCGGAACCCATACCGATCAGGCCCGGCTCGCCCTTCAGGAGATCACGGCGTCGGCCGTGTCTCGCCGGCTCGATCCGCATGCCGCGACGGCGGAGGCGTTTGACGGCTGCTGCCTGGTGCGGCGGACAGATCGGCTCGTCACGTCGCTCGCCGTCGGCGATCCGCTCCACGACTCGCTCGGCAAGCATGCGGGGCGGCTACTCGGCGTCCGGGCCACCGTCCTCGACGCCGCCACGCCCGCCCGCGGCCTTGCCGAAGCGCTCGACCGCGAGCAGGCCACGATCTGGCTGGCGCGGATCGAACAGGTGCTCAGCCTGGCCGCCGAACCTTCATCGATCAAGGGTCTGGCTCCGCACCTCACCGCCGTCGTGCTGCCGATCGCCTCCGCGAGTGAACTCCCGCGGGCCCGCGAGGCGATCGACCGCTTCAAGGAGGCCTCTGGCATCGAGTCTGTCGTCGCCTACGCGCCACGCGAGGTGGGCGGCCTCGTGGCGATGAACACGCCACCGGCCCGGATCGAATGGGACCACGAAACGATCACGAAGCCCGGCACGGTCGGCCGCGTGGTGAACGGCGTGGTCGTCTGGCCGCAGGCAACGATGCGGCCGCCGCTGGGCCTCCCGTCGCTCGTATCTCAGGGTCTCCCGGACGATGCCGAGAGCACGCTCGTGATCGCGGCTACTGCCCCCTGCCCCGACGGATCGATGGCCCGTCCCCGGGCAGTGCTCCTTGCCGACGCCTTCGATGTCGACAAGGAAGGGTTCTTGATCGTCCGCCCGTGACCGCTTTCCGTCAGGAAGCCCCAAGCGCAAGCGCGGGGGATACGGGTCGCACTGAATCGACACCGGATCGACCTCTCGGCACCGCCTCTTTCAGGAAGCCCCAAGCGCAAGCGCGGGGTATACGGGTCGCACTGAGACGGTGCCGGATTGGTTCGCCGCGGGTGGCATGCTCGGCGCCGGGGATTTTGCTACAGGCCACCCGCTCGGCCGACTGCGAATCGCTCGTGAGTCGCAAACATTCCCGGCTTCTGCGCGTGCCACCCCCGGCTCCTCACGATCGGGAGTTTCAGCATCTGGAGGATGCTGCCCGGCAGCCACATGCCCCCCTTGGCTGTCACTTCCGCTGCATCAGCCCACAACGTCGCCTTGATCTGGGCCGCCCCCCGAGCAGTACTCCTGGCCGACGCCTTCGATGTCGATAAGAAAGGGTTTTTCATCGCCCGCGCCTGCCCCTGCGCCCCCAATGGGGGGTGGAGCAAATCGCTCCACCCGCTGGTCGCGAGCGACCACTTCTGGAGCGAATCGCTCCGCAGGCGAGTACCCGGCACAGGGTATTCGCATTTGTTTTCGACGAATTTCCGTAGCAAAAACGCATTTCTCAGAAAACGCGAAAAACGGCGCGCGACTTGCATTGCCTAATGGAGCTCGGTCTGAGATCTCTTTCTGCAGGATGCACACCATGTCGTTCCGTCCAGCCCGCTCGTTCCGAATCGTTGCCTTTCTGGTCCTCGTCATGACGGGCGTGTCGGCCCATGCGGAAATCGTGTTTGGCAATCTCGGGACCTCCGGCACCGGTGCCCTGAGTGCCACGAACACAGACTATGGCGGCGGGGCACTCTCCGATCCGGTCTTCAGTCTTGCCCAGGGGTTCACGACTAGTTCGGGCACCCAGAACCTTCTCGTAGGGTCCGTCACGCTTGGTCTCTTCAGCAATGACACCCCGTCCGCGCGAACGGTCAGTATTTACCCAAACAACGCCGGCGTTCCTGGCGGGAGTCCCTTATTCACGTCGTCGGCCGTGAATGTGACAACGACGGGAAAATACGAGTTCTCTTTCGGCAGCGGCGCTCAACTTGCCGCCTCGACGTCTTACTGGATTGTGCCTGAAGGTCCCGCGAGTTGGTATTACAACTCGGCCGAGGACCAGCCGACGGCCCAAAACTCGTCGGGTTGGGCTTACCTGGGAACGATGCGGATCACGAACACCTCGACGGGCGCTTGGATACCCAGCATCGGCCCCTACAGCGTCTCCGTCGTCGCCGTCCCTGAGCCACCCGCGATCGTGATGGCCGGCATCGGAATCGCCTCGGCGATCTGGAGCGTGCAGCGGCGTCGAAAGCCGGCCTCGTGAGTGCCCGGGAAGCCCGGAGCGCAAGCGACGGGAAAGCGGATGGCTCTTCGTAAGAGTCGCGCGATGCGAGGTGGAGGGCGTCTTCCCCGCGCTCGCGCTTGGGGCTTTCTGACCAAACGCACGTCACTCCCGGCAAACGAGGACCTGATTTTGCCGCTCGTTCCCGACTCAACCTTGGTGCCGACCGCCCGGTTCGGTATGGTTGAGGTGTCCGCCGAGCACCCCTAGCTCAATTGGATAGAGCATCGGTCTACGGAACCGAAGGTTGCTGGTTCGAGCCCAGCGGGGTGTATTTCTCCCTTTCTGCCGCGAGGCCGCCCATGGCCACCGACGCCCGCTCCGCGGTTTCTCCCACCGCTCCGCCGGCGTGCCCCGCGCCGCCCGCCAAGCTCGGCTACGCGGAGTATTGCCTCTATCCCAACGACGGCCGGCGGCACGAGATCATTGACGGAGATCATTACGTGAATCCGGCGCCCTCGACCTACCACCAGACCGTTTCCCGCCGGCTCCAGTACCAGCTCTACACGCAGATCGAACTGGCGGGGCGGGGCGTCGTGTACAACGCGCCCGTGGATGTCCAACTCTCCGACCACGACATCGTGCAGCCCGATCTCGTTGTCGTCATCGCTCCGCGGATTCAGATGATCACGCCCACGAAGATCAAGGGCGTGCCCGATCTGCTCGTCGAGATCCTCTCCCCGTCCACGGCCTCCCACGACGCCACGCTCAAGAAGCAGCTCTACGAGCGGGTTGGGGTGGCCGAGTACTGGATCGCCGACCCCGACAACCACACGCTCTGCCAGTTCGTCCTCGTGAACGGCCGCTACGAGCAGCGATCCGCGGGCGACGACGTTCGGCTCTCGTTCCTCGACGGCGTGACCGTCCGGCTCGCCGACGTGTGGTGACCCCGGATCGGACTGACCTTGGGGGCCGGGCCGCGGAGCCGCTAGGCTCCTTCCATGGCCACCCCGCAACTCACCCCGCCGAACAGTTCCGCCTCACCCCAGCCGGCAGGCAAAGACTTCGAGCGGGTCGTCGGCTTCGACCCCGGACTCAACGTCACGGGCTACGGCGTCGTCGAATGCCACGGCGGCACCGTCCGGCTGATCGAGGCCGGCACCGTGAAATCCAAGGGCGAGACGCTCGAGGATCGGCTGCTCACGATCCACTCCGGTATCCGCGAGGTGATCGAAGCCTTCAGGCCGACGGCGATGGCGATCGAGCAGATCTTCTCTCATGCCAAGTTTCCCAAGACCGCGATCCTCCTCGGCCATGCCCGGGGCGTGATCTGCCTCGCCGGCGTGCAGGCCGGCCTCGCCGTTCACCACTATCTCCCCAACCGCGTGAAGAGCACGCTCACCGGATCGGGCCATGCCGGCAAGGAGCAGATCCAGGTCGCGGTGCAGCGGGAACTCGGACTGGCCGCGAAGCCCGAACCGGCCGACGCCGCCGACGCGCTCGCGGTGGCCCTCACCGATTATCACCTCCGCCTGCGGCCGCTCTTCTTCGGCACCGGCGTCACCCGCATCAGGAGCAGCCGCGCCTGACGGCTGAACGCACGACATGATCACGAAGATCTCCGGAACGCTCGACAGCGTCGACCACACCGGCAACTGCATCGAGTTGGCGGTCGGCCCGATGGTGCATGAGGTGCTCGTCACCGAGCTGGTCCGTCGCAGCCTGCAGACCAAGATCGGCCAGCCCGTCACGCTCCACACAATGGAGTTTCTCGAGGGCACCCCTGGCCGTGGCAACCTCGTGCCCCGGATCGTCGGCTTCCTCTCGGAGGTCGAGCGGGAGTTTTTCGACCTCATCTGCGAGGTTGACGGCGTCGGAGTTCGCAAGGCCCTCCGCGCGATCGTCCGCCCCGTGGGCGAGATCGCCACCGCGATCGACGAGCAGGACGCCAAGGCCCTCGCCACGCTGCCCGGCATCGGCGCGGCGACCGCCGAACGGATGATCGCGAAGCTCCGCCGTCGGATGCCGAAGTTCGCGCTCCTGATCGCCCGGGAAGCCCCCGGCGAAGCGGCCGCCGGCAGCGGCGACGTGTTCAGTGAGACCTTCGAGGTGCTCCGCTCGCTCGGCCACTCCGATTCGGACGCCCGCCGTCTCGTGGATGTGCTCCGGGCCGAGAAGAAGAAGCCCAAGGACGTGCAGGAGGCTCTCGAGTCGATCTACCGGCAGATCCACAAGCCGCGGTGAAGGCAGCGCGGCGGCCGGCTCGTGCATCGGCCGGCTGCGGGACGGCATGAGGTTCCTCGCGGGAGTATTTCGCATGCCGCGGGACGAGGGTTTGAGCTCCGGTGAGCGAAATCCTCAACGCTCGTCACGCTCACGCCGATCCCTCCGCCTCGTCCAGCGAGGGGCTTCCTCGGAACGAACGCAGGGGTCGAACTCAGCGAGGGGCTGCCCGTGACCCGAAGCCGGCGTATGCCGCCAAGCGCAGGCAGGATGCCGAAGCGCCGGCGGCATCCGAGTGAGCGAAGGACAGGATGTCCGCAGCGAACGTCCGGCTTTCGGGTCACGGGCAGCACCGAGCCCCCGAACGTCCGGCTTTCGGGGCACTGGCAGCACCGAGCCCACCACCAGCGCCCGTGGCCTCACGGCCGGTCGGCTTTCCCCGTTTTCCTCCGATCGTCTACGATGTGAACCGGTGAACAGCATGGAATCATTTCGTCAGCCCAGCATTCAGGCCCCCGAGGAGCCGCCACCGGAGGACCGTGCGCTGCGGCCCCAGCGGATGGAGGAGATGATCGGGCAGCGGGCCGTTCACGAGCGGCTCATGATCGCCATCGATGCCGCCCGCAAGCGGGGCGAGTCGCTCGGCCACATCCTGCTCGACGGGCCGCCAGGGCTCGGCAAGACGACGTTCGCCACCTGCATTCCCCGGGAACTCGGCACCACGATCCAGATCGCCAGCGGCGCGGCTCTCGCGGCCCCGAAGGATTTGCTGCCGTATCTCACGAACTGTTCCGAAGGATCCGTCCTGTTCATCGACGAGATCCACCGGCTGCCGATCGCGGTCGAGGAGTTTCTCTATCCGGCGATGGAAGATTTCCGAATCGACATCACGCTCGGTGACGGCGTGGCCGCCCGCACGATCAACATGCCGCTGCGGCCGTTCACACTCGTGGGGGCCACCACGCGGGCCGGCCTGATCTCGGCCCCGCTTCGCGACCGGTTCGTGATCCGTGAACACCTCGACTACTACTCCCCCGCGGAACTCGCCGCGATCGTGCACCGCTCGTCCGGAAAGCTCTCGATGCCTATGGACGATGAAACCGCCAACGAAATCGCCCATCGCAGCCGCGGTACGCCCCGGCTGGCCAACAACCGGCTGCGGTGGATCCGCGATTTCTCCACGAGCCGGGCCGAGGGGCTGATGAGCGTCGGCATCGCGCGGACGGCCCTCGAAATGCAGGGCATCGACGAGCTTGGCCTGGACGGCTTCGACCGGCGGTATCTCGAGACCATCCAACGGGTGTTTGCCGGGGGGCCGGTCGGCATCGAGGCGATCGCGCACACGATGAGCACCGCGTCGGACACGCTCGAGGACGACGTCGAGCCCTACCTTCTGCGGTGCGAACTCGTGATCCGCACGCCTCGCGGCCGGCGGATCACCCCCAAGGGCGAAGACCATCTGGGGGCCCCGCCGAAGGTCGGTCAGGGGAAGTTATTTTAGCGCTTTTTGCGGCGGCGGATTGACCTCCCCCCTGCCCCGCGGCTACTCTCTGGGGCTCCACAGACCACGTTTCAGGTGACCCATGGCCGTTCCCAAGCGACGTCAATCCAATCAGAAGACCCGTTCCCGTCGGGCGCATGACTTCCTCACGCCCCGCCAGTTGACGTTCTGCTCCACGTGCGGCAAGGCGGTGCCGACCCACCGTGTATGCGGCAACTGCGGCACGTACATGGGCAAGACCGTCGTCAAGACAGACGAAGCCTGACCCAGTGGGGGCGAGTCACGTGGGCAAGGCCTCCGCTCCGGGTCCGACTCCGGGTGATGCAGGCGCACCGGCGATTCTCTTTCCCGGACAAGGCGCCCAGGCCGTCGGTATGGCCGGCGACTGGGTCGATGCTCAGCCCAGGGCGGCCGAGCTTTTTTCCCGGGCCTCCGCGATCCTCGGCTACGACCTGCTCGCCGTGTGCCGCAGCGGTCCCGCCCAACGGCTCAACACCACGGCCGTGAGTCAGCCCGCGATCCTCGTCACGAGCCTCGCGGCCCTCGAGACGCTCCGCTCCCGCGAAGGCCATCCGCTCGACGCCGCCACCGTCACGGCCGGCCTTTCGCTTGGCGAATACACCGCGCTCGTCTTCGCGGGCGCCCTCGACTTCGACGACGCCGTGCGGCTCGTCGACATCCGCGGCCGTGGCATGCAGGAGTGTGCCGAGCAGCGGCCCGGCAGCATGCTGGCGGTGCTCGGCGTCGATCGTGAGAAACTGACCGCCCTCTGCGACGAATGCCGTGATGGGGACGTGCTGGAGGTGGCCAATGTCCTCTGCCCCGGCAACATTGTCGTCTCGGGTTCGGCCGAGGCCTGCCGTCGGCTCGATGCCGCGGCGGTGGCGGCCGGGGCGATCAAGTGCGTCCCTCTCGAGGTGGCGGGTGCGTTTCACACCGCCCTCATGCAGCCGGCGGTGGAGCGGCTGACGGCGGCCCTTGCGGCCACGCAGGTCCGCACCCCGAGGATTCCCGTCGTCAGCAACGTCGATGCCCGGCCTCACACCGACCCCGACGAGATCCGGCGGCTCCTGGCGCGTCAGGTGGTCGGTGTTGTCGAATGGAACGCCTCCATGGCATACATCCTCTCCACGGGCGTGCGGTCGATCTGGGAAGTTGGTCCCGGACGCGTGCTCCGCGGGCTCATGAAGCGGATCGATCGGGGCGTCGCATGCTCCGGTGTCTTCGACTGACATTCACCGCAACGCATTCACAGACCTTTCCGGAGACAGACGGCCATGGCTGACGAAACGGCGCAGGCGGTTCGCAAGCAGTTGAAGGTGGACCTCAGCGGCCAAGTGGCCCTCGTCACCGGTGCCTCGCAGGGGCTTGGCCGCGCGATCGCCGAGACGCTCGCGGCCGCGGGAGCGACGGTCGCCATCGCGGCCCGTTCCGCCGACAAACTCGCCCAGGTCGCAGCCGGCATCCGCGCGGCCGGCGGGAAGGTCGAGGAAGTGCCCTGCGACGTCTCGAAGGCCGAAGAGGCCCAGCGTGTCATCGACCACGTGGTGGAAAAGTGCGGCCGCCTCGACATCCTCGTCAACAACGCCGGCGTAACACGTGACACGCTCCTCCCCCGCATGAGCGACGAGGAGTGGGACACCGTCCTCGACACGAATCTCCGCGGTCCCTTTCTCTTCATGCGGGCCGCCAGCCGGCCGATGATGCAGCAGCGGTACGGCCGGATCGTCAACGTGGCCAGCGTCTCGGGCCTGATCGGCAACCCCGGACAGGCCAACTACTCCGCCTCCAAGGCCGGACTGGTGGGCCTTACGAAAACCGTCGCCAAAGAGCTCGCGGGCCGGAAAATCACGGTCAATGCCGTGGCCCCGGGTTTTATTGCCAGCGACATGACCGCGGCTCTCGGCCCGGCCCTGCTCGACGAGGTGAAAAAGCGGGTTCCTGCCAAACGGCTGGGCGAAGCCTGGGAGATCGCGGAGGCAGTGCTGTTTCTTGCTGCCCCCTCTTCCGGCTACATCACAGCCCAGACGCTCGTGGTCGATGGTGGCATGATCGGATGAAAGTTCCGCTTTGTTCACGACTTCCGTCCAGACCGGATCACCATCGGAGGTGATCCCCCGGCCGGTTTTCCCGGGCTGGACACGTGCGGCCGAAAGCGGGTATATCTTCGACAACAACCCAGGTAAGGTGCGCAGCCTCGGAGGGCTGCCGCCAAGATCGTCAGAACGCCCTGCCCTACACGCCGCCCTTGAAATGGTCGGGTCGCAGCGGGGCCCCAGGAGGATTCATAAGGTGGCTTCAGTCCAAGATCGAGTGATTGACATCGTCGCTTCCCAGCTCGGCGTGAGCAAGGATCAGATCACGCCCGAGACCTCGTTCATCAAGGATCTGGGGGCCGACTCGCTCGATACCGTCGAGTTGGTGATGGAACTCGAGGAAGAGTTCGAGATCAACATTCCCGACGACGCCGCCGAGAAGATCCAGACCGTGGGTCAGGCGGTCGAGTTCATCGAAAAGCACCAGTCGTAATCCGAGGGTTTGCGAAGCAGGGATGGCGGAGCGATCGATGAAGCGACGGGCCGTGGTGACCGGTTTGGGAGTCGTGACTTCCCTGGGCCGGAATGTCGAGGTGTTCTGGGATCGACTCGTGCGCGGCGACAGCGGCGTCGGGCAGATTTCACTTTTCGACGTGTCGGGCTATCGGGTGCAGTTCGGTGGCCAGGTGCCATGGGAGCCCGAGAACGAGGGCATCGCCACCCTGAAGGAACTGAAGCGGCTCGACCGTTTCACGCAGTTCGCCCTCGCCTCGGCGAAGGACGCCGTCACCGACTCGGGGATCGATTTCTCACAGGAGGATCCCTACCGCTGCGGCGTCGTGATCGGCTCCGGCATCGGCGGGCTCTGGGAGTTCGAGGTCCAGGAGGAACGGCTTCTCCACAAGGGCATCGACAAGGTCTCGCCGTTCACGATCCCAAAACTGATGGTCAACTCGGCCAGCGGGCATGTCTCGAGCCTCTACGGGATCAAGGGTCCCAACTTCGCCGTGGCCACCGCCTGCGCCAGTGCCGCGAACTCGATCGGCAGCGCCCTGCGGGCGATCCAATACGGCGATGCCGACGTGATGGTCACCGGCGCCAGCGAGGCGGCGCTCACGCCGATCGGCCTGGCCGGCTTTCAAAACATGCGGGCGCTTTCGTTCCGATCCGATGCCCCGCAGCAGGCGAGCCGTCCGTTCGACGTCGATCGTGACGGCTTCGTGCTCGCGGAAGGGGCCGGCGTGGTGGTGATCGAGGAACTCGAGCACGCGCGGAAGCGGGGCGCCCGGATCTACGCTGAACTCAAGGGCTATGGGGCCAGCGGCGACGCCGGCCACATCACCCAGCCCGATGACGAAGGCAAGGGCGCTGCCCGCGCCATGGCGATGGCCCTCGAGGATGCTGCGGTCGCCGCCGACACCGTGCATTACATCAACGCCCACGGCACGAGCACCCCCCTGGGCGACAAGGCCGAGACGAATGCCATGAAGCGGGTGTTCGGCGAGCATGCGAAGCGGCTCGCGGTCTCGAGCACCAAGAGCCAACTCGGCCACACCCTCGGTGCCAGCGGCGGCATCGAACTGGTCGTGTGCGCCCTGACGATGAGCCGCGGCGTGATCGCCCCGACGATCAATCTCGACACGCCTGATCCAGAGTGTGATCTGGACTACGTGCCAAAGGTTGCCCGGCAGGCGAAGGTCGATATCGCCATGAGCAACTCCTTCGGCTTCGGCGGCCACAACGCCTCGCTGGTGCTCGCCCGCATCTGACGCCGTGCCGGATTGGTTCGCCGGCGGTAGGCATGCTCGAAGCCGGGGATTTTGCTACAGGATGCTCGGCTGGCCGACTGGGCATCACTCGTGAGGCGCAAACATTCCCGGCTTCTGTGCGTGCCCACCGACCGGCTCCTCAGCGTCGGGAGCTGCAGCAGCTGGAGGATGCTGCCCGGCAGCCAAGAGACACCTCGGCTGTCCCTTCGGCTGCCATCAGCCTGCAACGGCCACGAGGGCGTTGCAGGCGTGAAACAAGCTCGGCTTGTACGCTCGCCGCACTCTTCCTACAGTCCCCGCCTTCCCGCGAGGCTCCCGACCATGCTCCGGTCATCGATCTCCCGAGTCGCGGTGGCCTGCGTCGCAGTCGTCGCGTCGACGTGCGCGGCGGTGGCGCAGATTCCCGCCGGTGACGGGCAGGTCTGGAAGACCTACGCGATCGGGCCCTTTGTGAAGCAGGCCGGTGCGGGAAGCCAGCGCTACGTCGTTGACTGGATCCTTCAGGAGACCGGCTATCCGGCGTGGCACGGGGCCACTCCCGCCTCGCTCTCGGCCGACGCCGAGCAACTCTCGTGCTTTCATACGCCCGAGATGCAGGCGAAGGTCGAGGAGGTCGTGGCCCGGTTCGTCGAAGAGGCCGACACGCCGCATCGCTTCACCGTCCGCGTGCTGGGCCTCGACAGCCCGGCGTGGCGGACCGAGGCCCGCCCCGCGCTGACGGCGATCTCCGTGGCGACGCCCGGCGTGCAGGCCTGGATCGCGCAGCGCGAAACCGCGGCCACCGTGCTGGCACGGCTGCGATCCCGGTCCGATTGCCACGAACTGCCGACGGGCCCGGTGCTCGCCGCCAACGGTCTGCCGGCGACGCTTTCTGGTGGCCGCAAGCAGCCCTATGTGCAGGACGTCGCTCCCCGGCCCGACGTCTGGCCCGGCTGGCAGACGCAGTCGTCGGCATGCGACGAGGGCCTGGCGATCGACGTCCACCCGCTCATCTCCCGCGACCAGACGGCCGTCGAGGCCGTGATCCGCTGCCGGATCGATCAGATCGAGCGGATGGCAGCGGTCTCGCTCGCCTCCCCCGTGAATCAGCAGCTGGTGCAGGTGGAGGTGCCCCAGGTTGCGGCCGTCCGCGTGGGAGAGCGGTTCCGCTGGCCGGCCAACCAGACCCTCGTCATCGGAATCGGGTTGGTGCCTTGGCCGGTGCCTGCGCAAAATGTGTCGCCGGTGGCACTGCTGTCGGACGTGAAAAGGTGCGACGTGGTGATCGTCGTCGAGCCCAGACTCGGCGGCGGACCGTGAACGACGGCACCATGGCCATGACCCGACCGCGGAGCGACCGCGGCCGGCCAGCAACGAACAGGATACGTGCATGAGCGGATCGACTTCGCGTCGGGTGGTGATCACGGGAATGGGCGTCGTCAGCCCACTGGGACTCTCGCTCGACGACCTCTGGAAGGGGCTCGTCGAGGGCACGAGCGGTGTCGGGCCGCTCGACGCGTTCCCAACGGCCGGCATCCCGCTGCACCATGCTGCCGAGGCCCGCGGCTTTACCGGTGAAATCGACAACTTCGGCCCGCTCGACGGCGAGCGGAAGAAGGCGATCCGCAAGGGCTGCAAGGTGATGTGTCGTGAGAGCCAGATGGCCGTCGCCGCCGCCCAGCGGGCGCTTCACGACTGCGGCAATGCAGCGGCACACCACCCTCCCGAACGTTTCGGCTGTGTGTTCGGCTCCGACTACATGCTCACGCTGCCCGAAGACTTCACCGCGAGTGTCGCCAAGTGCCGCGGAGCCGACGGGCTTTTCGACTTCCAACTCTGGGCAGGCGAGGGCATGCCGCAGCTCACGCCGCTGTGGCTGCTCAAATACCTGCCCAACATGCCGGCCAGCCACATCGCGATCTACAACGACCTCCGTGGCCCCAGCAACTCGCTCACGCTTCGCGAGGCGAGCGGCCACCTCGCCGTGGGCGAGGCCGTGGTCACCATTCAACGCGGGGCGGCCGACATCATGGTCGCCGGTTCCACCGGCACCCGGGTGCACCCGATGAAGACGGTCCACGCGCTGCAGAGCGAGCAGGTCGCCACCGGCAGTGACGACCCCACGACCTGGAGCCGCCCGTTCGACAAGCACCGCCGCGGCATGGTGCTCGGCGAAGGCTCGGCGGTGCTGATCCTCGAGGAACTCTCGCATGCCCAGGCCCGCGGTGCCCGGATCTATGGAGAGATCATCGGTCACGCGGCGCGGTGCTCGACCCACCTGGCGGGTGTCGGCAGGCGTCGGCAGGCCGTCGCCCACGCGTTGCGGCGGGCGCTCGAGATGGCGGCGGTGGCGGCCGACGGGATCGGCCACGTGCACGCCCATGGAGCGAGCACGGTCGCCGGCGACCGCGACGAGGCCGAGGCGATGCACGACGTGCTCGGCAGTGCCGCCGGCAGGATTCCCACCGTCGCCGCGAAGAGCCACTTCGGCAACCTCGGCGGCGGCAGCGGCCTCGTCGAATGCGTGGGCAGCATCCTGGCGCTGCGACAGGGCGAGCTCTTCCCACTGCTGAACCACGAAACCGCCGACGAGGAGTGCGCGATCCGTCCGGCCCGCCGGGGCGACCCCGCGGGCGACGTCTTCGTCTCGACGTCGGTCACTCCCCAGGGCCAGGCGGGCTCGCTCGTGGTCCGTTCGTGGAGGGCTTCGGCCTGATCCGGGGGTGGCCGCGGACGACGGCCGCTTCTTGACAGTCTCTCCCAGACGGCTTACCTTCCACGGGTTGCTCTCCTCGTGAGGATGGCTGCTGGTTCGCGGATTCGCTTTCCAAATACCCGTCACAGGGATACCCGTCACAGGGGTCCTGGGGCGGGTGTTTCGGCGCCCATGTCGTGATATGGCGTCGGCCGTGCCGGCTGCTCCATTCCACGGTCGGCATCCGAGAACCCCATGAAGCCCGAAGAAATCCTCCGCATCGTCGACGCGATCCACCGCGACAAGAACATCGACAAGGAGATCGTGTTCCAGGCCATCGAAGCAGCCTTGGTCACGGCCCTCACGCGGCAATACGGCGAGACATCCCAGGTCACCGTCTCCATCGATCGCACCGACGGCACGGTCAGCGGCACGCACGACGGTCAGCCGCTCGACACGGCCGAACTCTCGGGCCGCATCGGCGCCCAAACGGCCAAGCAGGTGATCATCCAGAAGATCCGCGAAGCGGAGCGGGATTCGATCCACGACGAGTTCGAGGAACAGGTGGGCCAGATGGTGTCGGGAGTCGTTGCCCGCTTCGAGGGCGCCACGGCAACCGTCACGTTGGGCGGCCAGGAAGCGATCCTCCCGCGCAGCGAGCAGATCCCCGGCGAGTCGTATCATCCCAACGAGCGGATCCGCGCTACGATCTTCGAGGTTCGCAAGGTGGGGAGCCGGGTGAAGATCATTCTTTCCCGGATTCGTCCTCAGCTCGTGCAGCGGCTCTTCGAGCAGGAGATTCCCGAAATCGCCGACGGCGTGATCGAAATCCGAGCGATCTCCCGTGAGCCTGGATATCGCAGCAAGGTAGCCGTGATCAGTTCTGACAACCGCATCGACTGCGTCGGCGCCTGCGTTGGCGTCCGCGGCAACCGCATCAAGAACATCGTCGAGGAGCTCGGCGGCGAGCGAATCGACATTGTCCGCTGGAACGACGACCTTCAGGTGCTCGTGCCCAATGCACTGCAGCCCGCTGAGGTCGATGAAGTCATCCTCTGCCAGATGCTCGGCCGCGGCATCGTGCTGGTTCGGGAGGATCAGCTCTCGCTGGCGATCGGCCGCCGCGGTCAAAACGTCCGTCTGGCGAGCAAGCTCTGCGGCTGGGACATCGAGATCATGACCCGCGAGGAACTCGACCAGCAGATCGAGCGGGCGATCGCGGGCTTCTCGTCGATCGAGGGCCTCGACGAATCGGTGGCGGAGCGGCTTGTCGGCGAGGGTTTCCTCTCCTACGACGACCTCTCGGTGATCGAGCCCGAGGATCTGATGGAAATGGGCGGCTTGACCGCAGAAGCCGTGGACGCGATTGTTGAAGAGGCGGAAAAGCGGGCCAGCATGGCCGAGGCTGCCGCGGCAGACGAACGGCGGAAGCAACGGGAGACGGACCGGATCGCGAAGGCCACGGCCGACGCCGATGCCGCCGAGGCGCTCGTTGCTGGAGAAGAGGCGGCGGCCGAGGAAGCAGGCGTGGCGGAAGTCACACCTGAGTCCGCACCGCACGTTTCTCCAGAATCGTGACGGCTGGAATGGTTGTATGACGGAGTTCGGCGAGAGGCGTTTCGAGAGAGGTCCGAGTGGCTGTCCGAATCTATACGCTGGCGAAAGAACTGAAGATCGACAGCAAGGAGCTGGTCGAGCTGTGCACGCGCGCCGGCATCCAGGACAAGGGTTCGGCGCTGGCGAGCATGAGCGACGAGGAAGTCGGCAAGCTCAAAGAGTTCATCGCCAACAAGTCGCGGCCGCCTGAGCGGCCGGCCCCAGCAGCGCCCGTCAAACCCGTCGCGCCTGCGGCGGTGGCGAAGCCCGTGGCCGCTCCGGAAACGCTGAAGCGCGAAGATTACATCGCCCCCGCCGGCGTGAGCGGAAAGGGCAGACCGCCGGAAATGCCGGCTTCCCCCAAGCCCGCGGGCACGGAAGCAAAGCCGCGGCCCATGGTGCGTCCGGGCGGCGATGGTCCGAAGCCGGTGCCGCGCCCCGCTTTCAAGCTCGCCCCCGTGCCGGCTGCTGGTCGTGCGCCGATCACTCCGCGGGCGGCTTCCCAGGAGCCAGTCGCGCAGAAGCCCGACGTCAAACTCCCGCTCGACGCGATTCGCAGCGCGAAGGCTGGCGGTGCGAAGCCGCTCGCCGATCACATGCGAAAGCACGAGCAGCAGAGGGCGGCCGACGCCCAGCGGGCTCGCACGGGTGGTCTGCTTCGCGGTGCGGCGGGTGGTGGGCCGGTGGCGGTGCCGCCACCGATGCAGCCGGGCGTAAGGCCGCGCCGCACGCCCTCCAAGGCAGGCGGACCCGCGGACGACACGCCCGGCGGACGTGCCATTCGGCAGCTGAATCGCAAGCGGACCGACGGTCGCGGCATGGGCGACGACGACTACGCCAGCCGTCGTCGGCGCGGGTCGCGGCCCCGCAAGGGCTCCGGCGTCTCCACCGCCGCCCCGCGGAAGACCAACGCGGCCATCCAGGTGCCGTGCAATGTGCGGGCATTTTCCGAGGCGATCGGCTTGTCGGCCAGCGACGTCCTCAAGAAACTCTTGACCTTCAGCACGGAAACGATGCCGAGCATGGCCACGGTGCTCGACCGCGACACGGTCGAGTTGCTCGCTGCCGAGTTTGGCGTGCAACTCGACATCAAGACGGCGGAAGACCTCGAGAAGGATCTCCTCGCCGGATTCGACGCGATCGACGAGGATCCGTCGGCAAAACTGCCGCGGGCGCCGGTGGTCACGTTCCTCGGCCACGTCGACCATGGTAAGACGTCGCTGCTCGACAAGATTCTCGGCATCGACGTGGCGGCCCGTGAGAGCGGCGGCATCACGCAACACATCCGCGCCTACACGGTCAACCGCAACGACAAGTCGATCACGTTCGTCGACACGCCGGGCCACGAAGCCTTCACGCAGATGCGTGCCCGTGGCGCCAACGTCACCGACTGTGCCGTAATCGTGGTGGCCGCCGACGACGGTGTGATGCCGCAGACCGAAGAAGCGATCAGCCACGCCAAGGCGGCTGGTGTGCCGATTGTCGCCTGCATCAACAAGATCGACCTTCCGGGCGCCGACGTTCAGCGGGTCTATCAGCAGCTTGCCGCGGCGGAACTGCTGCCCACCGAATGGGGCGGCGAGACGGAAGTCGTCAAGACCAGCGCGCTGACTGGCGAAGGCGTCGACACGCTGCTCGATACGCTGCTCACGATCGCCGAGCTCCACGACCTGCGGGCCAACCCCGACCGCACCGCGGCCGGTGTCTGCCTTGACGCCTCCATTCACGAGGGCCGCGGCGTGGTGGCGTGCCTGCTCGTGCAGAAGGGCACACTCAACATCGGCGATCCGCTGGTCTGCGGGGAGGCGAGCGGCAACGTGAAGTCGATGTTCGACACGCTCACCCGCCGCAAGGTGACGGAAGCCGGCCCGGCGCGGCCCGTGTTCGTCACCGGCCTCGATGTGCCCCCGGGGGCAGGCGACCGGTTCCAAGAGGTGGAATCGATCGCCATGGCCCGCGAGGTGGCCGTGAAGCGGAACGATATCCGCCGTCAGTCCAACCTCGCCGGTGCCCCGGTCCACGTGACACTCGAGAATCTGGCCGACCGCCTCGGCACCGAGAAGGCCCCCACGCTCAATCTCATCCTGCGGGCGGACGTTCGCGGCTCGATCGAGGCGATCCTCAAGGAACTGCAGAAGCTGGATCACCCCGAGGTGAAGGTGCGGGTGCTGCAGGCAACGGTCGGCGGCATCACCGAGGCCGACGTCCAGCTTGCCGACGCCTCCGACGCCGTGATCATCGGCTTCAACGTGGTGCCCGACGAGCGTGCCCGGTCGCTCGCCGAAGACAAGGGTGTGCAGGTTCGCCGCTACGAGATCATCTACCAGGTGACCGACGACCTGAAGAAGGCACTCGAAGGCCTGCTTGCTCCCGAGAAGCGGGAGACCGATCTGGGCCGTGCGGTCGTGCAGCGGACGTTCTCCATCAGTCGTCTCGGCGTGATCGCCGGCTGCCGTGTGATCGGCGGCATCATCGCCCGCAACGGACGCCTGCGGGTGATCCGCGACAGTCGCGTGATCGGCGACTACGGCATCGAGACGCTGAGGCGTGAGAAGGACGACGCCCGAGAGGTTCGTGACGGCCTCGAATGCGGCATCAAACTGGCGGGATTCAACGACGTCAAGGAGGGCGACATCCTCGAGTGCTATCGCGTCGAGGAATTCGCGCGGACGCTCTCGTGAGCACACGACGACTCCTGAAAGCGGCCGAGGCGGTGCGAGAGGTGGTGAGCATGGCCATCCTCACAGAAGTGCGCGACCCGCGGGTACGCGACGTGACCGTCACGCGGGTGGAAATGGCCCCTGACATGCGGTCGGCCACGGTGCACGTTTCGATCATGGGTGGACCTGCTCGGGAAAAACTGGCGCTCCAGGGGCTGGGTCGCTCGGCAGGATTTCTCCAGTCGCGGATCGCCGACCGGATCGAGACGCGGTACACGCCACGGCTGCGGTTCGAACTGGACGGCGGCGTCAAGAAGTCGATCGAGATCGCCCGCATGCTCAGTGAGGTGCTGCCGGCAACGACAGCGGCCGACCACCATCAGCCAGACGATCATTCCGGGGAGCAACCACAGGACGACGCATGACCGCACCGAAGCGACCATCGTCCGGCGGCAAGAAGCCGGCCGGAAATCCGAAGAAGCCCGCGGCCAAGCCCGCGGCCAAAGCAGCTGCCGGCAAGCCGGTGCTCAAGCCCGCGGCGGCCGCGCCGAAACCCGTTCCGAAGCCCGTGCCGGAGAAGATTCCGCCACGCGGGCAACTCATCCCGAAGCTCGCCAAGGCGCTCAAGGCCCAGTACAAGCCGTTCACGCCGAATACGAACCGGCCGCTGCTCGATCAAGTGCTGATCGCCTGCTGCCTCGAGAACGCTCCGGCCGACGTCGCCGAAAAAGCCTTCGCTCGACTGATCGAGTCTTCGTTCGATCTCAACGAGATTCGCGTGACCACCGTCGCCGAACTGGCGGAGATGCTTCACGACCTGCCTGACCCGGCCCACGCCGCCCTTTCGCTGCGCCGTGTGCTGCAGGGGGTGTTCGAATCGACGTACAACTTCTCGCTCGAGCACGCGAAGAAGCATTCGCTCGCGCATGGGCTCAAGACGCTCGAGCACATCCACGGCATTCCGCCGTTCGTCGTGCAGTACGTCGCCACGACGGCCCTGGGCGGCCACATGATCCCGCTCGACAAGGGCGCGCTGGCGGCCCTCTACGTCTGCGGGATGATCACGCACCAGGAGTACGACTCCGGCAAGGTGGCCGGCCTCGAGCGGCTGATCGGCAAGAAGTCCGGGATCGAGTTCAGCACCCAACTCCACCAGTTCGGCATCGACGTCCTCACCAACCTCCACGGGGCGACGGTGAAGAAGATCGTGCAGGCGGTGAATCCGTCGGCGCTCAAGGACCGGATGCCCAAACGTGGTGAGCCGCTTCCCGCGCCCGTGCCTCCGCCGCCTCCGGCGGGCAAGGAAGGGCTGCGGGCAGCCGAAGCCGCCCGCCTGGCCGCCGAGGAACACCGGCCCGCCGGCCCCCAGGCGGCCGCGCGACCCGCCGGTAAGACGCCAATGCCGCCGGCTGGCTCCGGCCCCAAGAAGACGGCCGATGGGAAGCCCGGACCGAAGCCGTTCGTGGTCAAACCCAACGTCGGCAAGCCGTTGACGATCAAGCCGCAGATGGCTCCCGCCCCCGAGCCCGAGAAGCCGGCGGCGAAGAAGCCCCCTGCGACCGCGAAGCCGGCGAAGCCGGCGACCGGCAAGCGGCCAGACACGAAGGGCGATCACCATTCATCGCAGCTCAGCAAACGGAAGCCGAGGTAGCCGAGATCGGTTGCGGCTGCTTTCCTCCGCAAACCGGAGGGGGGCGGCGGAAGGATCGCAAGGGAGGATCGAGAGTGGCAGGACATTCCCACTGGGCGAACATCGCCCGCAAGAAGTCGGTCATCGACGCCAAGCGGGGCAAGCTCTGGAGCAAGCTCGCCAAGGCGATCATCGTGGCCGCCAAGCATGGCGGCGCGGATCCCGACGCCAACCTTCGGCTCCGGTATGCCATCGACGCGGCCAAGGCCGTGAGCATGCCCAAGGACAACATCCAGCGGGCGATCAAGACCGGCACCGGTGAGTTCAAGGGGGGCGACCTCGAGGAGTCGCTCTACGAGGGCTACGGCATGGGCGGCGTGGCCGTGCTCTGCGAGATCCTCACCGACAACAAAAATCGCACCGCCCCCGAGATCCGGAAGATCTTCGAACTCTGTGGGGGCAAGCTCGGCGGCACGGGCTGCGTGGCCTACCTCTTCGAGCGGAAGGGCCTCGTGCGGCTGCCGCAGGCCGCCTGCGGCGAGGACACGCTCATGGATATCGCGATCGAAGCCGGCGCCGACGACGTGAAGCTCACCGGGGACCATTGGGAGGTGACCTGCGAACCATCGGTGATGGCCGCGGTGGTCGACGCGCTCGCCAAGGCGGGCCTGACGGTCGAAACGAACGAGATCGTCCGCATCCCGACCAACACGGTCGACGTCGAGGATGTCGACACAGCCCGCAGGGTGCTCGACCTCGTGGAGCGTCTCGACGACCACGACGACGTGCAGAGTGTATCGGCCAACTTCAACATCCCCGACGAGGCCATGGCCCAGTTGGGATAGCGGGAGCGTCTTCCGTCAGGAAGCCCCAAGCGCCAGCGCGGGGAATACGCCCTCAACCTCAACCAGCTCCCCGTCACTGGCAAGGGTCACCACCCCGATCCCCGTCGCTCGCGCTCCGGGCTTCCCCGGCAACGAACACCATCGAGCCCCCGACCCACCACCAAACCCGGATGCGCTCTACGGCGTCGCGACGGCGGCTTCCGCCTTCGTGGCGTCGGCCTGCTTTGGGTCGTTGTGCTCGACCTGCGGCCAATACTCGTCGAACTCGAACTGCGGACTGTTGTCGAGGTCGTGGCACTCCAGGCAGTTGTTCACCGCCTTCTGCTTCCCTTCTGGAGTCGCGAGCGTCAGCACGAGTTCCTGGCGGAGCCGGTCGCGCTCGGCTTCGCTGGCGCGGACGTCGCCGCGCTCGACGGCGGTGTGGGCGGCGGCCGGGCCATGGCAGTTTTCGCACCCCTGATGGGCGAGCTGGGGCGTCGTCTTCATGCCGGTAAAGCCCCCTTCGAAGGGCTCGAAGCGTTGCGGCGCCCATCCCACGACATGGCACGACAAACACTCCGGATCGCCATCGCGACGGGGCCGCTGCTCCTCGAGCGTCGCCAGGGCCGTCGCGTGCGGTGTGTCCTTCCAGACGTCGTAGGCGTGCTGATGGCACTCGGCGCAGGCCTCGCTGCCGGCGAATCTGCGGCCCGTGGGATGACGGATCGGCACGAGCCCCAGGCCGTCGAGTCCGAGCGTCTCGAGTTTTTTCTGATACGTCCCGAGCAGGTCGATCATGTCCTTCGATTCGCCCCACCGGGCGTCAAGCGGCACCCGCTGACCGCGGACCGGCGACGTCTTGTCGGAGAAGAATCCGATCACGACCGCGAACATCCCCTTGTGGCCGAGTTCCACGAGCTTCGCGCCGCCAGACAGCGACGAAAGTTCCAGCGGCGGTTCGTCAGCACCGCCCGCCGTCACCACGATGTCGAACTGCGGATACTTCGCCGCCAGTGCCTTCGTCTCCTCAGGCGAGGAAAACGACAAGAGGATCTGATGATCGCAGCCGGCCTTGGCCAGTTCGGCCGCCACCTTGGCGATCGCCTCGGCAGCCGGGGCAAACTCGACGTCGGCATTCTTGATGCGCTCGATCTCCTTGTCGCCGAGCACGCTCGTGATCCCGATCGTGAGGCCACCGATCTCGACGACGCGAAACTTGGGCGTGATGTTGGCGTCGAGGCCGAGCAGCCCCACGTTCGCGCTCAGAAACGGCGTCGGCTGATCGCCCACGGCCGCCACGCCGGCGACGAGCTCCTCGGCCGGGAGTCGCAGGTCGCCCGGGCCGAAGCCCACGGCTGCGTATTGCATGGCCCGCAGACCATCGACGATCGACTGAAACTTCGCCTCCGTCTGGCGGCCAAAACGCTTCACCTGGTTGCCCACGTCCACGGCTGCCAGCGGCCAGCCTGCAGCCGAAATCGCCCGGAGGAAGTTTTGACGGCGACTCAGGCCGCCTTTTTGATTCTCCTTGCCCGTGCAGCCGCAGGGCTCGATGTAGCCGTCGAGTTCGCCGGTGACGACGACCACCGCCCGAGGCGTGGGCCAGTCCTTGAAGATCGCCCCATTGCGCTGGCGGAAGGTCTCCACGACGGTGTCGGCGACATCAACACCGCGGTCGGGGGCGGCGGCGAGGCAGGCCAGTGTCAAGGCTGCCGCAACGCACGTGGCAGGAAGCGACCGACGGAGGATCTCGTGATTCATGAATGGGTTCGTCTTCAGGGTCCGACGGCGACGCAGACGGGGATCGTGAACTCCGGCGACCCAGGATGGCCTGTATCGAACACGATCCTGCCAGCCGGCCCCTGCTGGGAACAGAGGTGGTTGACTGCCCGGCTGCCCGCCGGAATGACGATGTCGATCGGAATCCGCACGACGCCCCCGGTGCCGATCGGCCGGCCTTCGCCAACCGTCACCTGAAGCGAATCGGGCACCACCTCCCGCACCGTCGGCCGCACGCTGTCGCGATGCGGTCCCTTGGCCGTGAGAAACACCCTCGTGCGCAGGCCCGCCTTGCCGGAGACCGTCCCCAACAGGAGCGCCTGCCGAGAGGAATCCCATCCCGGCCCCGCCATGACAAGGTCACCCCCGACCGTTCCTGCAATCGGGATTTCGGCCGTTACCTCTTCCGGCATCCGAAACACCACGCGAACCAGCCTCTTCAGCGGCCCCAGCGGCAATCCGGGCTTCACGTCGACAACGAGCCGAAAGCCGCCGGTCGCACCGGGTTCCGCCGCAATCGCGGCCGAATCGAGAGGCTCCGTGGAGAGCGAGAAAAGATGGGCAATCTGCGGATCGTCGAGCGTCACCTCGGTGACGCTCGGTGCCGCCGCGCCGTAGGTGAAAATGTCGGCCGTCCCCTTGTCGCCGGTCGATGCCGAGACGCGGGGGAGAGCGACGGTGTCGGGCAGAGCCTTCCACGTCGGCACGACCGCTCCCTCCACGACGAACACGAGTTCCGGACGGCGGGGATCGTCGGTGAGGATCGTGGCCTGCTGGCGGAACGGGCCACCGTCGCCCTTGCCCCGCCATTGCA
>JAIOPD010000085.1 GCA_021414115.1 Planctomycetia bacterium | reverse complement strand
GCTGCCCACGGTGATCGCTTGTCTGACCGTGATGTTACCCACGAGTTCCACCGCCCGAGTGGATTCATTCGTGGCGCTCGTCACTGTGAGCGATGAGCTACCGAGAGCATTCGAGTTCGCCAGGCGGAGGGCCCCGGTCGTCAGCGTGGTGGCGCCGGAGTAGGAATTCGAGCCGGAAAGCACGAGCGACCCCGAGCCCGTTTTGGTGAGGCCAATGGAGCCGCCGATGCCGGCCGAGATCGTGGCTGTCGAGGATGTGCCCACGTTGAGGATCGGAGACGACGCTCCCGCGAGCGTCAAACTCCCCGTACCGGCCCGGTCGATTGTGTAGTTGGCCGTAAACGTGAGGCCGCCGGCCGTGATTGCCATGGCGTCGGCGATCGTGACGGTGCCGGAGGTGCCGCTGAAAAAGGCACTGTCCGGCGTACCGGTGTTGTTGGGCCAGGCTGCCAGGGCGCCGGCCGCCGAACCAGTTCGCCAGAGAGACGAGGTCGTGTCCCACATGCCTGTGCCGCCGGTCGAGGCGGATGAACTGCCGTCGGCGTCCCAGTAGTAATCCGCTGCAGCGGAAGTAGAAACGCTGGCCAGCGGCGGCAGGAGCGGATTTCCGCAGGCCAAAAGGACGGCAGAGCCAACGGCCAACACCCGGGCTGTTGCTCGAACAATATCGGTAACAAAGCAACAATACATGTGGGCACTCCCCGGGATGCTCGGCAGCCCCCGCGTACGCTGACGGGGCTGTCCTGGCTTCCGGAAGGCCGTGGAACACACCGTCTCTAGGGTTTTCCACACGAGTCCAGGAAATCTAACGCTGCTGATTCCAGCGGTCCTGGCGGTTGGGGCCGGGGGGCTTGTCGCGGGGGTGGGGCTGTTTTTCCCGTTAGATCAGCAGGAGTGGTGGCGAGTACTGTTGCAGAGTCCCGCCGCCGGCTAGCGGTTTTTCATCCCTTTCGTGGCCCTCAGTCGTGCCCCCGAAGAACGCTCGCCCCCTCGAGGCCGTGATGCCCGAAACTGAAGACTCGCCTGCCTTCGTGGTTGAGTTGGTGGCGAATACGCGCCGGCTGTACGTGTACATCTCCACGTTGCTTCCAGTGCCAGGCGAGGCGGAAGACGTTTTCCAGCAGACCTGTCTGGCGCTCTGGCGAAAGAGGCACCTGTACAGCCCGGAGCGGCCGTTCCTGGCGTGGGCCTACGGGTTCGCGCGGAACGAGGTGCTTCGCCACATGCGAAACGCTCGGTCGCCACTTCGGTACCTGAGCCAGGACCTCCTCGAAGAAATCGCATCCCGGGAGGAAGCCGCCACTCCGGTGGCGGAAGAGGCACGTCGCACCGCGCTCGACGCCTGCCTGGAGCAGATGATCGCCACGCAGCGGGCGTTGCTCCAGCGGTGCTACCAGGGAACCGAATCGATCAAGGACGTTGCCGTGGAAATGCGGATCTCCCCGGCAGCCTTGACGATGCGGCTGCAGCGATTGCGGCACGCGCTCGTCAAGTGCATCGAGCGGACCGTCGCGGCCACGGAGCAAACCACCTGATGGCCGGTGACGTGCCTTTTCGAGCCACCCCGTGCGAACTGCCGGACGCAGACTCGCCGCTGTCACGGTTGGTGGCTGTCGTCTGCAGCGGCATGGCGACCGCGAGTGACATGCGCCATCTCGAAAAACTTCTCCGCGATCCAGAGGCGCAGCAGGCGTACCTTGCGTTCACGCGACTCCATGCCGAACTGCAGTGGCGGTGGCGCCAGCCGGCCGATGAACAGCCTTGGCTTGGGCATACAAGGCTGGGAAGTGCGGCTCCGGCACGTCGAATGGGCGGCTTCTGGTCGAGGCTGCGCGGCCTGAAATGGCGAGACGTTGCGTTCACGCCGCTGAGGGAAAGCGTGCGCCAGTGGCTGAGCGCGGCAGTCGCGTTCATTCGGCAGCCGGTGACGATCGCCATGCTGGTGTCGGCCTCGTTTCTCCTGGTTGCACTGAATGCGGCTGCGCACTTGAGGGTGCAGCATGTCGAATCATCCGCCGCGCCGTCGTGCAGCCGAGGTCGGATCGTCGCGCAAATCAGCGGCATGCACGAGGTCAAGTGGCGGTATCCGGCGACAGCGCCCGACCCGATGCTCGGGATCACCGCGGAAACGATTCTTGATCTGGCGGCCGGACTCGTGGAGCTTTCTTTTACCAGCGGCGCCAAGGCGATCATCGAGGGGCCGGCATTGGTGGTGGTCAACGACACGACGGCGATGCAGGTCGACGTCGGCGGTGTATCCGTGCGATATGACCGAACTCCCGACGCCATAGACGATTCGACTCATGCGAAATCTCCGGGACCAGCCGAGATCAAGCCCCCCTTCATCGTTCGTACGCCGTGGGCGGTGGTGCGGGACCTGGGAACTGAGTTCGGTGTTGCCGTGTCGAAGAATGGTCCGACGGAAGTGCACGTTTTTCAGGGACTCGTGGAACTCGATCACCCGGAGCCACATGGCAACGCACGGCGGGTGCGACTCGGCCCGGGCGACAACGTCCAGATGGATGGTCGCGGCGCGGTGCGCCTCGGAGTCGCGGGACGGGCCGGTCGGATCGTCAGACGGTTGCCGAAAGCCCGCGACGAGAATGAACCGCCTGATTGGATCGAAGCCGAGGCAGAGGTGATCTGCCTTGATCGATTTCATGGAAACGGGCCGCTTGCTGGCGCCACGCCACAAGACCGCGGCGGGCACGGCATGAACCTGTGGAACGTGACCGGGGCCGATTGGGCTCTCGCGGATGGCGAGCTCAAGGCCGGAGGCGGCATGGCGATGATTCCTTTCATACCTGAGCCCGGGGTGGTGTATCGCTTGGCCGTGGACCTTCAGGTATCAACCGACGATTGGCGGTGGGGCGCCCTTGGGTTTTTGAATGATCCCAAAACGCAGTCATTTGCGAGTCTTCCGGGTGGATGTGCTTGGATGGGCCAGCGGGGCGGACATGATCCGGAACGCGGTGACAATTTCGCCTTCGGCGGTCCGGGGATGATCGCTCGTCTCGCCAGCATTGACGACCTCTACGGTCGCCATAACCGCATGGTGCAACTCGATACTCGCGGCAACCGCTGGAAGGCCAAGTTCTTTGCGGATGGAAAGGAAGTTGCCTGGTTCGTGTTCGGCAGTAGTCCTCCTTCGATCACATTCGTCGGACTCGAGGCCTGCGAAGGAGCAGCTGTGACGTTCGACAATTTTCGTCTTGCCGTCTGCCGGCCGAAGTTAAACGCAACGAAATGGTGAGTACTCCATCTTCGAACGACCGCGACCGTCGGAGCTCTGCGGGCTACACTCTGGGCTCTGAATGTCCGTGGTCCATCATGCACGACGAGTTATCGGGGCGAGTCTGTTCGGGCGAGGGCCTGTTCTACGCGGCCAGCGAGACGCCCATCACTGCCCTGCCGCTTCCGGCAGGTCGCGGATCAGGTTTTGCCAGCGGGTGACGCGGGCGTCTTCCTCGACGGACATCGCGGCCGAGGCTCCGCGGAAACACTCGAGGACGTCGAAGACGATCTTCACCTGCCGGAGGATGTCCTTGATCGAATCGTCCTCGTCGTCGGCATCGAGCGTTTCGGCGGCATCCACGCCGCTGTCCCTTCGCTGCGCACTGGCATACCGGAGGGCTTAGGCGACCCCCTGCTCGATCGCGGCGACGATGCCGGCGCTGTTGACGGCCGCGGCCGCGGCGAGGGGATTGTCGAACGAGCCTGTTCGTGGCGCCGTCTCGAACGGCTTCTTCGGGAGAAGCCGCTCCGCCTGCGCGGGCACGAACGTGAACGCGACGGCAGCGGAACCGCGCGATCGAAGGCCGGATCGTCTTGTCGAGGTCGGACGAGGGAATGGCGAACGACCAGATCGTGCCCGCGTCGGTCTTCGTCGGCTCCGGGTCCCGAATGCGGTAGCCCTCCGGCACCGAGTCGGGCGAGAACCGCCGCATGATCTCGATGAGCTCATCGGCGAGATCGAAGAGGTCGTTGATGCCGTCATGGAACACGCTCGGATCGGAGACGCCAAGCACGATCCCCGGCTCCAAAAGCGGTAGGGGCTCGGCGGCCCTCGTCCTTCAGGCTCTTCACGGCGATGGCACGGGCGCCGTCGATCCAGGAGACGATCTCGTCGAACTGCGTCGGATCGTTCTTCGCACGAATCACGGCCGCGGCCAACGGCGCACCGCCGGTATGTTCGAGGAGCGAAAGTGGCTTGCCGCCGTCGAGAGGGACGTTCTTCGACCAGTCCCATGCGGCCCCCTCGTAGCCGGTCTCGCCGAGGAAGTCGTAGGCCATCCAGGGGCCGGGCTCTGGGCAATCTTTCAGGCGTCACCCGACGAGCTGCTCGTGATCGACATCCACAGCATGTGACGGGATCCAATGTCACGGTGCGGACGGGCCGCGAGAAGAGCGGTTTCAAGGCTTGTCTGCGCCGATACGGAAAATCCGGCCGTGAGCATGGCTAGGAAGCTCCTTGGCACCTCCAAGTGAGGGCCGCATCCAACCCGACCGGCCCCCGCCTGTTGCTCCTCCTGATCTGCTCTGCTCGGCCGACGCTTGCTGAAGTGCCATTGGCCGACCTATCCTTCCAAAAAAAGCGTATTCGGAACCCGTCTTTACACGCAGATTCTGCTGAAGACCCCGCAAGTATTACTTTGGTGAAAAATGAATCGATTAGCGTCATTCCTTCTCGTGTTGGCGACAGCCGGTAATGCTGGGGCCGCGAAGGAGAACATCAGTTATCTCGATAACGGTCAGATTCGGTTGGGCGTGAATCTCGATCTCGGCGGGGCTGTGACGTTTCTCGCGGACAGCCGAGATGGAGTGAATCGCATCAATAGTTGGGATTGGGGTCGGCAGGTGCAGATGTCGTTTTACTCAGGACCGGTGCCGTTTCAGCCGCCGGGGACGACCTTGGCGGACAGTTGGAAAGGGTTGGGGTGGAATCCGATTCAGTCGGGTGACCATTAAGGATAGCCCGGTCAATGGCACCTCCGCACCGGTCTTCGGGCTGATGAGCGACTCGTGAGCCTCGGGAGGAGCGGCCCGGGCGTCCAGAGCGGGTTTCTCGAAACGCCTCGCACCCGCTTCGGTGCCGTTTTTCTGGCGTCTGCGCAGACCGCGTCCCAGTCGGCCGTTCCCCGGGGCTTCGACGCCTCGCGTCCGACGCCGGTCAGAGGCTGTGGATGTCGATCACGGGCAACTCGTCGGGCGACGCCTGAAAGATTGCCCGGTCGTCATGGACCTGCACGAGCTCTCCCCAGTCGATCGGCGGGCCACGAGCAGGTGAAAGTGGAGGAATGCGATCAGCCGGATGTCGCCGCCGCAGGTGGGGCACGCAAGTGGAAACTCTTCCCCCACCCGCGCCATCAGTTTCGCCCACGCAATCCGTGAGGTGTCGTGCGAGCGGGGCTTTTGATTCGCGTGATTCGCGTCACAGCAGCCTCCCGTGGCATGCTCGCCCGCCGTATGTCCACCGACCGCATACCCGCCAGCCGCGGCATCGCCTCGCTTACCGACATTCCCGAGGGCGAGTGCCGTCACGGCCCGATCCTGCCCGGCATCCTCGGCCAGACGCGGCTGGCCGATGCGGGCGGCATCGTGGGGGGCGCGGTGGGCACGGCGATCTGCCTGTGTCTCCTGCTCGCGGCCTGCGGCAAGAGCGCCCAGCTGCCGCTGCATGTCTGGCTTCCCGACGCGATGGAAGGCCCCACGCCGGCCAGCGCCCTGATCCACGCGGCGACGATGGTCACGGCGGGCATCTACCTCGTGGCGAGAAGCGCGCCGCTCTTCATGGCCTGCCCCGACGCGCTCGCCGCCGTGTCGATCGTGGGGGCGACGACGGCGCTCGTGGCCGGCCTGATCGCCACCGTGCAGAACGATCTCAAGCGGGTGCTCGCCTACTCCACGATCAGCCAGCTCGGCTACATGTTCGCGAGCCTCGGCACCGGCACGCTCCTGGGCTTCACCGCCGCGATCTTCCACCTCGTGACGCACGCCTTTTTCAAGGCCCTGCTGTTCCTGGGCGCGGGGTCGGTGATGCACTCGATGGGGGGCGTGATCGACATGCGGCGGTTCGGCGGCCTGCGGCGGATCATGCCGATCACAGCCGCCACGTTCCTCGTGGGCGGCCTCGCCCTCGCCGGCGTCGCGCCCTTCTCCGGGTTTTTCAGCAAAGACGAGATCCTCGCCACGCTCCATGCGAAGGGCTGGCCGAACGCCCACAGTGAACATCACGACGCCGCGCCCGCGAACGGCCACGCCGTCCTCTCTCTCCCTCCGACACAGCCTGCTTCCTTGCTCCCTCTCCCGCTGGGAGAGGGCCGGGGTGAGGGTGCCCCCGCCTCCACCCTGCGCTTCGCCTCCATGACCAACGCTTCCCCCGTGGCCGCGCCTCCCGCCGTCCTCGACACGCCGGAAACATTCCGCGTGCTCTTCTGGATGTCGCTCGTCACGGCCGGGCTCACGGCCTTCTACACATTCCGCGCCGTGTTCATGACGTTCACAGGCCCCACCCGCGTGCCCGAGGAGGCTGGCCACCACGCCCATGAATCGCCGACGGTGATGGCCCTGCCGCTGATCATCCTCGCCGTGCCGTCGGCCGTCGCCGGATGGTGGCTCTTCAACTCGCAGTGGCTCGCGCACTTCCTCACGGCCACGCCTTCGTTTTCAACGCCGGCCGTGACGGCCACGGCGGTGCCGCACGCCTTCCACATGGATCTCGCCATCCAGGGCTCGCTCGCGGCCGCGATCGGGATCGTGATCGCCGCCATCGGCCACCTCGGCCGGCGCAGCGACGGCCCGCAGATGGAGCGGTTTTTGGGTCCTCTCCAGACGTTCTTCGCCAACCGCTGCTACATCGACCAGCTCTACGCTGGCCTCATCGTGCGGCCGCTCGAGGGCCTCGCCCTCGTGGCGGCGCTCTTCGATCGCTTCGTGATCGACGGCCTCGTCAACGGTGTGGCCCGGCTGCCCGCTGCCCTCGGCGGCGTCGTGCGGCGGCTCCAAACAGGGCTCCTTCAGCGGTATGCCCTCGCGGGCGTGATGGGCGTGCTCGCGATCGTGTTCGTACTCGCCTGGCGGCTCCGCGGCTGACACCCTTCCCTTTTCACTCGACACACCACCCCCATGAACGGCCTCACTCCCGGCATGCATCTCGTGCTCGTGCTCGTCACGCCGCTCGTCGGCGCGGTCGTGGCCTGGGTGCTCGGGTCGCGCGGCTACGCCGCGGTGCGGCAGAGCGCGGCGGTCACTGCCCTGCTCACGCTCGTGGCCACTGGCTGGCTCGTGGTGCGGTATCTCGCGAGCCCCGAGGCGGCGGCCAGCCAGCCCTTCGCCGTCGTGACGCTGCCCTGGCTCGTGGACGGCATGTTCGACGTGCGGCTCTCGCTCGGACTCGACGGCCTCTCGATCTGGCTCTTCGGCCTCTCGGCCCTGCTCTCACTCACGGCCGTGCTCGTGAGCTGGGAGGCGATCAAGGAGCGGCCGGTCGGATTTTACGTGCTCCTGCTCGTGCTCGAGGCGGCGATGCTCGGCGTGTTCGCCGCCCGCGACGTGATCCTGTTTTACGTGTGCTTCGAGTTCACGCTCGTGCCGCTCTTCTTCCTGATCGGCATCTGGGGCCACGACGAACGTCGTAAGGCCGCGATCAAGTTCTTCCTCTACACGCTCGCCGGCAGCGTGCTCGCCTTCCTCGGCCTGCTCACGATCGTGCTCTGGAACGCCTCGCACACCGGCACCGTCACGTTCGACATCGACTCCCTCACGGCCGGCCTGGCCGCTCATCCCTTGCCGATGAACGCCGAAGGGGGCTGGCTGCAGATGATCGTGTTCCTCGCCTTGTTCGCGGGCTTCGCGATCAAGGTGCCAATCGTGCCCTTTCACACCTGGCTGCCCCTGGCCCACGTCGAAGCCCCGACCGGCGGCAGCGTCGATTTGGCCGGCATCCTCCTCAAGCTCGGCATCTACGGATTTCTGCGGTTCTCGCTGCCGATGCTCCCCGACGCCACGGCCCTGGCGGCCCCCTGGATCTTCGGGCTCGGCGTGGCGGGGATCGTCTACGGCGCACTCGTGGCCCTCGTGCAGACCGATCTCAAGCGGCTGATCGCCTACTCGTCGGTGAGCCACATGGGCTACTGCGTGATGGGGCTGTTTGCGCTCGAGCCCGTCGCCGTCGAGGGCGCGACCCTGCAACTAGTCAACCACGGCCTCTCGTCGGCGGGCCTGTTCGCCCTCGTGGGCATGATCTACGAGCGCTACCACACGCGCAACATCGCGAGCCTGGGCGGCGTCGCCTCGAAGGCGCCGTGGCTCGCGGCCCTGTTCATGCTGTTCACGTTCTCGAGCATCGGCCTGCCGGGTCTCAACGGGTTCGTCGGCGAGTTCATGATCCTCGCCGGGTCGTTCCAGCGGGCCTGGGGTGGCGTGTCGGCTGCCTGGCGCACGGCCTACCTCGTGATGGCCTGCCTCGGCGTGGCCGGCGTCGTGCTCGGCGCGTGGTACATGCTGTGGGCCGTCGAGCGGGTGCTCTTCGGACCGTCACGAGAGCCGCCGAAGGGGGCCGCGAGCGGCCACACGCACACCAGCGGGCACGACCACAGCCACGACCACGCCCACGGCGGGCATGGCCATGCCGCCCACGCGGCTGCAACCGACGATCTCGCCTGGCACGAACTCGCGGCGCTCCTGCCGCTCGTCGTGTTCGTGTTTTGGATCGGCCTCGTGCCGGCCACGTTCCTCGGGCCCACGGCCGGTGCCGTGCGCGGCATCATGCAGCCGAGCGCCCAGGCCTTCGCCGCCCGGATGGAAGAAGCCATCGTTCCGCCCACCGCCGCCGACATCGTCTCCCTGCCGCATCCGACACCCACGCGCTGATTGCCATGCCCACCGCCCTCGAAACCTTCCTGCTCGTGCGGCCCGAGATCGTGCTCGTGGCCGGGGCGATCGTGGCCTTCCTAGGCGGCGCGTTCGCGGGCGTGCGTCGCGGCTGGCTCGTGGCAGTGGCGGCAATCGCCGCCGCCTTCTTCGTGGCCTGGTCGCAGCCCGCAAGTGGCCTGCTCGCGGCGGATGCCGCCGGCCGCGGATCAATCGTGTCGGGACCCGTGGCAATCGACCCCTTTTCGACGTATGTGCGGTTCGTCGTGCTCGGCCTGGGCCTGATCCTCGCGCTCGTGCAGGCGGGCGACATCTTTCCAGCCGCCGTCAGCCGCGGAGCGGCGGTGTGGCGCGGCGGCACCTGCGAGGAGGCCGGCACGTTTCTTCTCTTGCTCGCCGGGCTCTCGCTCGTGGGCGTGAGCGACGACCTCGTCTTGCTCTTCGCAGGCCTCGAGCTCGTGTCGATTCCCACGTACGTGCTCCTGGCCCTCAAGCGCACCGACGCCCATGGGCAGGAGGCGAGCCTCAAGTATTTCTTCCTCTCGCTCGTGGCCTCGGCGCTCTTTCTCTACGGGCTCGTGTGCCTCTATGGGATCGGCGGCTCGACGCGGTTCGACGCGATCGCGGCCGGGCTGCGGGCTGGTGGCAACGGCGTGGCCATGGCTCTCCTGCCGGTGGCCATCGGCATGGCGATGGCCGGGGCCGCCTTCCGACTCGCCGCGGTGCCGATGCACTTTTACGCACCTGATGTGTACGAGGGCACGAGCCCCGGCAACGCCGCGGTGCTCTCGACGCTGCCGAAGGTGGCGGGCGTCGTCGTTCTCCTCCGGCTCGTGGGCCTGGCGATCCCCGGCCCGCTCGGCGACGGCACGGCAGCCCCGGGCCCCGCCGCCTACACCGACCTCTTCTGGCAACTCGCCGCCGTGCTCGCGGCGATCACGATGACCGTCGGCAACGTGATGGCGCTCGTCCAAACGAACCTCCGCCGCCTGCTCGCCTGCTCGTCGATCGCCCACGCGGGCTATCTGCTCACGGGCATCGCGGTGGCCGCTGCCGCTGCGTCGGTCGGCACGGCCGGCGGTCGCGACGCGGTCGCCGCCGATGCCTCGTGGCTCGCGGGCCTCGGCGGCGCGACGGCCACGCTCTTCTATCTCGCTACCTACGCCTTGGCCACGATCGGCATCTTCGCCGCGCTCGCCTACCTCGGCCACCGCTGGCCCGAGTGGACGAGCGGCAGCGGGCCGCGGCCGCCCCGGCAGGAGATCACGTCGGTCGAGGATCTCGACGGCCTCTCGGGCACGAACCCCGTCGCCGCGTTCGCGATCGCCGTGTTCCTCCTGAGCCTGGCCGGCATTCCGCCGCTGCCCGGCTTCTGGGGCAAGCTCACGCTCGCCACGTCGGCCCTCGAAGTGGACTGGAACGCCCCGATCACGCTCGGCAGCCGCCGGGCCGCGTTCGTGGCGCTCGCCGTGATCCTCGTCATCAACGCCGCGATCGCCGCGGCCTACTACCTGCGGATCATCGCCGCGATGTACTTCCGCTCCACGAAGCGGGGCGTGCAGGCCGACGGCGGTCTGGCGGCCGGCATCGCGATGCTCGCCTGCCTCGTGCTCGTGGGCCTCGTCACGCTGCAGCCGCGGGGTCTGTTTCGCACGTCGGCCACGGCGGGCGATGCCGTCTCGCGCACGCCCGTCGTCGCGGCCGCCGACTCCGTGCCGCCCACCTCCCTCACGCCCGTGGCCACGATCCGATGAGCACGCTCCCCGACCAAGCGTCTGTCCGCGCCGTCCTCGCCGACTTCCCCGATCCGGAGTCGGGCCGGTCGCTCGCCGAGATGGGGCAACTCGGGGCGATCGACGCCTCGCCCTCGGGCGTCCGCGTCTCGATCGGCCTGACGACGCACTCTGCAGTGCTCTGGAAGCAGGTCCGTGGCCGTATCGAAGAGCGGTTGCGGACCCGGTTCCCACAGGTCTCGACGGTCGACGTGACGATCACGCCCCACGCCCGCCCCCCCGGCAAACTCGGCCAGATCGGCCTCGAGGCCAAGAGCGTGATCGCGGTGGGCAGTGGCAAAGGCGGCGTGGGCAAGAGCACGATCGCGGCGAGCATCGCGATCGGCCTGGCCCGGGCCGGCAGCACGGTCGGCCTACTCGACGCCGACGTCTACGGCCCGAGCGTGCCGCACCTGCTCGGCCTCTCCGGTCGGCCGCAGATCGACAACGGCAAGATCGTGCCGATGCGGCTGGCCGTGGGCTCGGGCTCGATGCCGGTGATGTCGATGGGATTCCTCGTGCCGCCGGGCGAGGCGGTGGTGTGGCGCGGGCCGATGCTCCACGGCGCGATCTCGCAGATGCTCCGTGACACGCTCTGGGGCCCGCTCGACTATCTGATCATCGACATGCCGCCGGGCACGGGCGACATCGCGCTTACGCTCTCACAGGTGCTGCCGCTCACCGGCGCCGTCGTCGTGTGCACGCCGCAGGACGTGGCCCTGCTCGACGCCACGAAGGCGATCGCGATGTTCCGCAAGGTGAACATCCCGCTCCTGGGCATGGTGGAAAACATGAGCTTCTTCGTCTGCCCCGACACGCAGAAGCGCTACGACATCTTCGGCACCGGCGGCGCGAAGCGCACGGCGAAGGAGCTCGACATCCCATTCCTGGGCGAAGTGCCGCTCCAGATCCCGATCCGCGAGCACGGCGATGCGGGCCAGACCGCCGCCAACTACGACGACCCGGCCGCCCGGCCCTATCTCGAAGCGATCTGCGAACGTCTCGTGGGCCACCTCGCCGCCACTGCCGCCGCAGCGCCGCCGCTACCGTCGCTGCCAGTGCTGTAGGACAGAGTGTATTAGTCCTCTATTCGGATCACCCGCAGCTGGGTTGGTGGCGGCCAGGGCTCATCCCGCGGTCGGTCTCGGTTGGCCGCGAGCGTCTCCCAGCGCAGGATGAACCGCTCTCCGGAAACGCCCGACGCCCCGGAGTCGGCCGCGAATCGCGCCCGCATGCCGGGGAACGGTGATTCGACCTTCGAGAGACTGCTCGGGAAAGGCCTCGTGGCCGGATCGACCCGCAGCACCGCGAGCGACGCCTCGTCGAGCACCCAGGTGCCTGACCCGTCCTTGACGTGGCCGAAGGGCAGCCGCAGTTCGCCCGCCGCCCCGGGTTTGACGGCCCCGAGGCGGATATCGACCTTGGGCAGCGTGCCGCGGCCCTCCGGCGCGAAGCGGTGGTTCCAGTCGCTCACCTGCACGATCCGCCAGCCGTCGTCCTGCCAGCGGGCCACGTAGGCCTGCGACATCCCGGCGGCATCGTGCTTGAAGTAGGCGAGCACCGGCCGATGAAGGGAGTCGAGGCCCACCTGCCCCGTGCCGTTGAGGATGCCGCCACCCACGGGCACGGCATCGACGATCATGCCCGGCGTGGCGAGCGTGATCGGCAGGGCGACCGGGCGGCCATCGGCCCCTTCCCAAGCCACGAGATCGCGGCTCCGGGCGTAGGAGAGGTCATGGTTGGCGGCGGCGTCGGGCGCCTCGCGCCACACCCACGAGAGGTGAAACCTTCCATCCGGGCCGGGGACGGGGGGATGCGGATAGGCATTGCGCTTCCGCTCGCCGTCGAGGATCGGCCCGTCGATGAGCCGCCGCCACGAGCGCGACTCGACATCGTAGATGTTGAACAGCGTGTCGCCGTTGCCGCTCGAGCCCGAGCGATACTGAAACACGAGGCGTCCGTCGGGAAATTTTAGAAACACCGGATACGTGCAGCGTTCCTCGTCGCGGCCGATCATCGCCTTCACCTGTTCGAAGGAGGCGATCTCGCCCGGCTCACGGGTGCGCCAGTAGGAGAGGCCGTTGGCATGCATGTTGCCGGCGACGTGGATGTGGCCGGCGGAATCGGCGGCCATCGCGATCGCGTTGTGGCTGTCCCACCCGACGATGGCCGAGGTCTGCTTCGGCCCGCGGGGCGGCCCGGACTGCTCCGACGGCAGGCGGAAAAGCTCCCAGCGGTCACTGTCGAGCCTGCGGGCGGCGATGGTGAGGCGGCGGTCGGCGTCGTAGAAGGCGGCGTACTGCCGGTCGACGTGGGTCAGCAGGGCAAAGCCCACCGGATGCCCCGCCCAGACCGGGGCGATGTCGATGGCCTCCGCGATCCGTTCCGCTTCTGCTGCCGGCGCGGCTGAGGACGCGGTGCGGCCCGTGGCGCGGGCCTCGTCGAGCGCGGCGGCGAGCTGCCGCACGACGGGCACTTCGGCCTTCGAGACGTCGTTGGTCTCGCCGGGGTCGGCCGCAAGGTCGTAGAGCCGGTGCACCTTGCGGTTGCGGCTGTTGCGGGTCTCGATCAGTTTCCAGGGGCCGGAGCGCACGGCGATCGCATTGTCCTCCGTGTCGCCCTGGATGAAGGCGCTCGTGCGCTTGGGCCCGACCGGCGGCGAGCCGAGCAGCGTGGGCAGGATGCTGAACGAGTCTTCGCCGGCATCGGACGGGAGCGTGGCGCCCACGAGTTCCGCAGTCGTGGCGAACAGGTCGGTGAGGCAGAGCAACTGATCGGAGACGGCCCCGGCCTTGATGCGGCCCGGCCAGCAGGCGATGAACGGCACGCGATGGCCGCCCTCGGCGGGTGATCCCTTGGCGCCGCTCCAGGGGCCATTGGTGACGTGCCCCATTCGCCGGGCATCGGCCTTCGCGGTGCGTGCCTTCGTGCGCACGTCACCCGCCTCGCTGGCGAGGTTCAGCTTCGCATCCTTGCCTCCTTTGAAGTCGCGCGGAGCGCCGCCGTTGTCGCTCGTGACGATGAGCAGGGTTTCGTCCTGGATGCCCAGGTCAGCCAGTGTGGCGACGATCCCGCCCACGTGGGCGTCGAGTTCCTGGATGTGGTCGCCGAGCAAGCCGCACTGGCTCGTGCCGCGGAAGGGAGCCGCGGGCGTGGTGTGCGTGTGCGGCGCGCAGGGCGTGAAATAGAGGAGAAAGGGCTGCTTGGCGCTCGCGCGAATGAATTGCACGGCCTTGGCGGTGAGCGTGGTGTCGACGAGGTCGTCGACCCGGGGCTCGGCGATTCCCTCCGGCAGGTCGTTTGGCACGGGGCGGAACGCCTCGCCCGGCCGGCGGCCCACGATGTCGTGGTTTTCGATGAAGACGCGAAAGGAGTCGTTGTGGTTCTGGGGCACGCCGAAGTGCTCGTCGAAGCCGGCCTCGAGCGGCCCGGTGATGGGCGGACTGTTCCAGTCTGTGCTGTAGCCGAGGTGCCACTTCCCGATCGCGGCCGTGCGATAGCCCTGGGCCTTGAGCATTCCGGCGAGCGTGAGTCGCCCCGGCTCGAGGTGGTAGTCGTTTCCCTTTTCATGAAGCCGCCAGGGATAGCGGCCCGTCATCAGGCCATAGCGCGACGGGGAACAGACGGAGGCCGGCGAGTGGGCATCGGTGAACCGCATCCCCTCGCGGGCCAGCCGGTCGATATTCGGCGTGTTGATCTTCGTCGCGCCGTAGCAGCCGAGGTCGCCATACCCGAGGTCGTCCGCGAGGACGACGATGATGTTTGGCTGCCGCGCCGGGTCCGCGGCGCAGGCGTGGCCCGCGGCAAGGCAGACGGCGACCGTGATGAGCAGGGTCTTCATAGCGTGGTCTCGCTAGGGCGCCGACGTGAGAGAGAGCTTGACGGTGGTCGTCTGCCCGGCGCGGGGCTCGGCAGTGAGCGGAGTGGTCTTGAGGTCGGCGTACCGGGCGGGCAGGATCTCGTCGACCACTGCGATTTTGCCGCCCGCCGGATCCCGTGGGTCTTCCACGTAGCCGCCGAACTTCCGCTTGCTCACGAGCACGCGGAGCGGCACCGGCGAGACCTTCGCCCAAAACTTCCCGGCGTCGTCGGTTGTCGCCCCCGCCGGCTGGCCCTGGCCACCCACGGGAAACAGTTGCACGCTGGCCCCGGCCACGGCCGCGCCGTCGAGCGTGACCACGCCGGTGACGACAGTCGCCCGTGGGCCGCAGCCGGCGACGACCACCAGGCCCGCGATCCCCAGTCCGAGAATTGCAACCGTCAGGTCCGGCCGGGCTGGGTGAGAAAGCCGCGCGCTGCCGGCCGCCGTCGTCGTGTCGGTCGGCGGCCCCATCAGTACTCGCCCACCAGATCGCCGTTGGCCATCGTGCTGAGCGCCTGCCAGGTGCCGATGTTGACCGCGTCGGTCACGAACCTCACGCTTCCATCGCAGAGGGCGGCCACGACGCCGCCGGGATGACGGCTGCGGGCGGCCAGCGACATCTCCCCGCGGCCCGACACGCGGCAGGGGAGATAGGGCGTGCACTGTTCGAGGTCGTCTGGGACCGTGGAGTTCGGTGTCGTGCGGGTCATGAATCCTGGCGAACCGACGTCGTTGAAGCGGTGGGGCCGGGTGTCGACCACGGCGTCTTGGGGCGGGAGCGCGACTTCCGACATGAGCAGCGTCTTCGACGTGCCGTCGGTGATGTCCGCGATCCGGGTGCGGTAGGGAAGTTGGTTGTGCCAGGTCCAGCCTCCCAGCCAGCCGAACGGAGCCCTGCGGCCCGCCCCGGAAAACGTCGTCGTGCCCCAGTTGATGATGTAGTTGACTGCGCACACTTTCGTGCTGGCATTCGCTGCCGCTTTCGCGCCAGGCCGGTCGCTCGGGCAGTAGTACACGCCCAGCGGCGTGTTGCCGAGGGGTTGATTGGTGGCGGTGGTGAAGATCTCGTCGTAGTTGTAGGCGGTGGCGAGGGTGGTCGCCTCCAGGTATGGCCAGAGCGACACGACGAACGTGCGGCGCGGCGGATTGGCCGGAGCGGGAACGATACTCGCTTCGAGGCCCGGCGGATTCGTGCGGCTCGTGCCGTATGGGAACGCTCTTCGGGCGTCGTGGTGCGATTGCATCGCGAGCGCCCATTGCTTGAGGTTGTTGGTGCATGATCCGCGGCGGCCAGACTCACGAGTCGCCTGGATCGCCGGCAACAGCAGCCCGACGAGCACGCCGATGATGGCGATCACCACGAGCAACTCAACGAGCGTGAACGCGCGGTGACTTTGTTTCATGGAGAGCGCGACGACCTGTTGACAGGCTGAAGCCTGTCCTACGTGAAGCCTGTCCTACGATCGGCGACGGAGGGCCCAGGCGGCGGCGATGCCGAGGCCGGCGAGGGCGAGGGCACCCGGCTCCGGCACCACCACCACATTCGCGGTCACGGAAAGCGTGTTGCTCGGGGTTGCTCCCGCCATGCCCGTCTTGTCGCTCATTGCGATCGTGAACGTCACCGACTGCGTGCCCGAGGTGAGGAACGACGCCGGGTTCACGAACACCGAATACTGCTGGGAGGAGCCGCCTGCGATGTCGGTATACGTGCCGAGATTCGTCGTAAACCCGTTGCCCGTGCCCGACACGCTCACGAGCGAGAGATCTGCCGTCAGCGATGATCCGAAGCTGCTTGCCAGGTTGAAAATCGAGAACTGGCCGGAGCTGGTGCCGCTGGTCCAGGTGCTCGAGCCGTAGTCCCAGGTGCCGAGGTTGAGCACGGTGCTCAAGACGGCAGAGGGGCCCGAGCCGAGGCTCGATGTCGCGTGGTCGAGCACCGTTACGGCCACAGTGCCCGTCGACGTCGTCGTGCCGAAGGCGGACGGAGCACTCACGGTGAACGTGCCCTGCTGCAAGGTGCCGACCGACGTGCCCGTGAAGATTAAGCCGGAGACCGAGCTGCTCGTGCCGGAGGCTGCGGCCGAGCCGCTCGACGGGCCCGCGACGTTCGACAGGCCCGTGCCCGTGAACGACAAGCTCGCACCGCCGGCAAGTGCGGCGTTCGCCACCGTGTAGGTGAAGGCCGCCGAGCCGCCGGTGATGATCGAGACTGTTGGACTCGTCACCGTGACCGCGCCGAGGACAGCCCGCTGCTGGTAGTCGACACTCGTCGCCGACGTGATCACCTGATACGCCGCACTCGCGCCGGTGACGCTCGTGAACGATCCCGACACCGACTGGGCGGAGAGCACGCGATAGAGTCCGGCGGTCGAGCCGCTGCCGGCGAGATCGAGCGTGCCGTTGGTGAGCGTCATCGTGCCGGTGGCCGCGGTGAGCGGCGCGGCGGACGTGCTCGTGGCCGCCAGTCGCAGCGTGCCGCCGCCGGAGCCAAACGCCAGGCCGCCGATCGCATTCGTGAAGCCGTTCGCGTTCAGCGTGCCGGTGGTGGTCGCATCGCCGAGCGTGACGACCGAGTTGCCGGGGATCGCATTGTTGGTGCCGAGCACGAGCGTGCTCGACTGGTTCACGAACGTCGGACCGTTGTAGGTGTTGGTGTTGGAGAGCGTGACGGTGGAGGTGCCGGCGACGACGAGGTCGCTATTCGCGTTCGTGCCCGTGATCAGGCCCGTGACGTTGAACGAGCCGCCCGTGAGCCGCAGCACGGTGCCGTTCTTCGCGAGGCTGCCGGAGAGCGTGAGCGTGCCGCCCCCGGTGTTTTCGACGGTGCCGGTGCCGCTGGTCACCGAGATCGCGCGATCGACGCTGCCCGTGCCGCCGGAGTATCGCAGCCGGGCGGCGTCGGCGATGAACACGCCTGAGGTGCTCTGGATGGCGTTGCCCGAGGTGATGTCGAGGATGCCAGCTGCGATCGTGGTCGAGCCGGAGTAGGTGTTGATGCCGGTGAGTGTGAGTGTGCCGCTGCCGATCTTGCTGAAGCCGCCGGTCACCGCGCTCGAGATCACGCCGCCGAGCGTCAGGTTCCCGGCCCCGCCGATCGTGCCGGTCGCCAGGCTGATCGTGACGTTACCGCCGACGGTGGCGGCGGACGACGTGCTGTTGTTGACGAGCCTGCTCGTCGTTGTCTGCAGTGTGATGGCCTCGTTGCCAACGTTGAAGCCGTTCAGATCGAGCGTGCCGACGTTGATGATCGTGCCTGCCGCCGTCGATCCGAGTGCGGAAGCGTTGCCAACGATCAGCGTGGAGCCATCCCGCACAACCGTGGTGCCGCTGTAGGTGTTGACGCCGCTCAAGCGAAGCGTGCCATTGTCGAACGACTGCACCTGGTTGCCGATGCTCCCGCTGATCACACCGCTGATATTCACCTCGCCTCCGGTCCCACCAGCACGGAAGTTGGTGGAACCTGTATTCAACAGCAGAACGTCACCCGACCATACAACAGCCGCGGTACCCGTATTGACGAGAATCCCAGTCCGGGTGTCAGTCACTGAAATGGATTTGCCGCCGATGCTATATCCGTTGAGGTCCAGGCTCGCGCCATTTCCGAAGAGCACCTCCGTGCCAAGCCCCAAGGCATTTTGATGGTTGAGAAAAATCTTTCCGCCGGCACTTCCGTTGCCGCCGATCCGGGCGATATTCGTGAACGTGTTGTCGCCGCCGAGGATCATGGTGTTCGTACCGTTGATGGCGGTGAACGACATCCAGTTGTTGGCGCCCGTCCCCGTCACAATCGTCGAATTGACTGTCATCGTGCCTTGGTCGACCCGAAAGCCGTTGGCGTGCAGGGTCCCGCTTTGCAGCGTGAAGTTGCCGGCACCGAATTGAATCTGGCGAGCGATGGAGACCCTCTGGGAGCCGCTGACGGTGATTGTGAAGTCACCGGCAGGAGTGGCGGCCACTGTGGCATTGCCACCAAACCAGGCCTCATTTCCTGCGGTCCAGGCCGTCAGCGACGTGCCGCCGCCGGTGGTGGTGGTCCAGAAGTTGTCAGTGCCCCAGGTTCCGTTGGCATTCTGGTAGCCGGCCGTCGTGCTCGTGTCCCAGACAAGCTGGGCGAGACCGACGCTAGGCGCGGCCGCAGACACCGCCAGGGCGAGAAAAAAAGTCCAAAACCGAGGTTTCACGAGGAGCCCCCTCCGCCGATCCGACTGTGCCGACAGGTCGACCCTGAAGATGTAAGAAAACCGCCGGGGGCGGCATTTCTTACGCAATCCATCCGTCCGGATTTTTCAAAATCGCGACGGAAAGTGCTGTCGCTAATGGACTTGCGGCTCGGACGCCGGATTCCCGCCCGCGGGGTCGACCGACACGCTGACGCTGAAATCATCGACCAAGGCCTCGCCCCGCCCGCGCACGGTGGAACTGCCGTATGTCTGCAGGCCGATCCGGGGCCGATCGGGCAGACGGATGCGCTCGCGCTGGATCACGCTCTGGCCGTTCACGGTCACGTCGGCCACGGCGCCGCCGTAGGCCGCATGGGCGGCGGGCGTGTCGTCGATCGTCATGAACACCTGGTAGGGTCCGATCGCGTCCTTGTCGCGGGAAAACACCCGTGTCTGCTGGTTGTTGCCGCCGTCGATGCGGGCGGCCGCCTGGAAGTGTGGCGAGACCAGGGCGGCGAGCACCGCCTCTCGCTCCATGGCCAGCGGCGGATCGCCACTGCCGTCGTCGATCACGCAGGCCAGCCAGCGATTGGCCCCGTCGATTCCCGCCTCCGGGAGCAGGCCCCGAAAAGAGATGGCCGTGCGGCGGCCCCGCATCGCGGAAAAGTCGTGCTCCAACACGATCCGGCTGCTGCGCTGCTTGGTGATGCCCCGGCCGCGATGCTCCACGGGGATCGCGAGCTGCCCGTCATGGATCGTCGCCACCCGGCCCGAGTCGATGTCTTGCCAATGCAGCGTCGGCGGGTAGGCGGAGAAATCGTCGAACACGAGCGGCGTGTCGATGAACTCGGGAGCGGCGGCAGTCGGGGCGACACGGCCACCAAAGCCCTGCTTCATGGTGAGGAACGTGCCCTGCGCAACCCGGCCCCGCGCCAGCTGCACGTCGCCGGAGATCACGTGGACGTCGGTCTGGCCGTCGGCATCGACGCTGATGGCGAATTCGGTGCCCAGGTCGATCACCTCACCAGTCGGCGAGATCACGGTGAAGCCCTTGGCCGCGTGCGGCACGTAGGGGATGATCCGGCCACTGCGCAAAAACAGCGAGTTGCCGTCGAGCACCTCGATCTCGGCCGGACCGCTCAGCGTGACGAACGCCCCCGAGCGAAATCGCAACTGCGCCGAGCCCGCCACGAGCCGCAGCGGCCCTGGGGCGAACGCGGCGCCCCGCTCGATCCGCAGGCCGTCGGCCCATTCCGCATCGGTGAAGTCGGCGAGGAGGGCGCACGCATCAATCGCAGGGCCGGCCGGGGGACGGGCGTTGCGATCAGGCCGCACGACCACCATGAACAACGCGATCATGCCGGCTGTCATCGCCGTCGCCACGAGGGGCAGAAGCCAGACGGCCGACCGCTTCCATAGGCTCCGAGCCACGGAACTGCGGCTGCAATCCTCGCCTGCGCGATCCTCTTCCAGTCGCACGACATCCGCCACGGCTTCAGCCGGCGGCTGCACGAGCTGCCAGGCCAGCATCGACTCCATCTGCATGAACGCGCGATAGGCGTCACGAACGACGCGGTCGGACCGCAGCATGCCCTCCAAGCGTGCCCGATCGGCCGGCGAGATCGTGCCGTCGACGAGCGTCGATAGAACCTGCCAGAGGTCGCTGGGCAATTGATTGCGGTCGGTGTTCGACATACTGGATCGAAGGATGCGCAGTGTGGATGACGTCAGAGGGCCGTCTCGGTAAGGCGGCGATCCATGCACTCACGGAGCGCGGAGCGGATTCGATGCAGCAGTTGCGAGACGGCGTTGGCCGTGCGACCGAGTTCGGCACCGATCGAGGTCAGCGAGTGCCTGCCGTTGTAGCGCAGCATCAATGTATTGCGATTACGGTCGGAGAGTTCATCGAGACAGGCCGCGAGCGCGAGCCGGCGGAGCTCGTACTGCTCGGCGGCCAGTTGCCCATGCATGCGCTGCTCCTCGATCGCCTCGGAGGCGATCACGTCGAGGACGTCGTCGTCGAAGTGCGCCCGCTGGCGCTTGCGGGCGTCGCGCCACTTGAGCACCTTGAAGTGGGCCACCCGACAGGCCCATGCCATGAAGTCGGTGCCCGGCTCGAAGCGGTCGGCCTGCTGCCAGAGCGTGAGATTCGTCTCCTGGAGCACTTCCTCGGCATCGGTGAGATCGACGACAAGCGTGCAAATGAAGCCACACAGCCGTCTCTGCGACGAGGTGAGCAGGGCGACAAATTCATCGTGGGAAAGGGCCATCGGGCTGGTTCCAGCAGGCAGCACAACCACTATCTAGAAAACCGGCAGACCCTTGAATTCTTACGGAATGGGCTGGGGTCCGCGGGAAGCAGCCTCTTGTTTGCAGGAGTCTGAGCTCGATTGGGCGGGCCGGGCGACGCCGGCCAGACCGCCACCAACTACGACGATCCGGCCGCCCGCCCTTATCTCGAAGCGATCTGCGAGCGGCTCGTGGGCAGCCTCGCCGCCACGAACGCCGCCCGCCCCCCGCTCCCCTGCCTGCCAGTTTTGTAACGCAGTGTGGTGCGCATTTCATTTGCCCTCATCAACGCGCCCAAGCCGGCGTCGGAGCCGGCGGTACGCTGCTCCATCGCCGAGGGCGATCGCTATTGCTGCCTTCACGGCAAGTCTCGACATCCTGTCGAACTTGCCTTGGCCGACCTCCGTCGGCTGGTGGTAACCCGGCCCTCCGGGCCTTGCGCTGTGTGTAAGCCGCGTATCTGCCCATCGGCTCTTCCGCATCGCACCGACCGTCTCCGCCGCCTCCCCTGCTTCACGAAAACCCTCGCCATTCTGGCCTCGGTTTTCTAGGTGAACCTCCGTTCGCTCTCGAGAGCCGGGCCTCCAGCCGGGCAGTCCACAGTTGAGGAGGCTTCGGGCTCCCCGTGTCCCGGGAGCCGGCGTATTTGACCAGCGAAGCCATGGATGGCGCAGCGCAGGCAAATCCGAGCGAGCGGAGGCCAGGATGGCCGCAGTGAGCGTCCGGCGACGGGATATGGGGAGTCCGAAGCCGGCGCGCTCAGTACATCCACACGCGCATCCCGCCCTGCTCGACCACCGGCTGCCGCGTGAATCTCATGACCCGCGCGACCGACCGCACCTCGGCGGCCTGCGAGCCGAGCGTCGCCCATTCGGCGAACGACGCGCGCGTGCGGCCCGCGGCCGGCGGTAAACCCCACGCATCGCCGACACACTCCCACAGGGTGTCGAGCTGCGACCGCTTCACGTGGATCGTGTCGAAGCCATACCATTCGGCCGGTTGCTCGAGAAACGTGGCGCCCGTGTCGGCGGCGATCGCCTGGAGTTCCTCGTCGAGCCAGCGTGTCGCCTCCTTGAGCTCGGCAAGGCTGAGGAGGCAGCCGGGTACGTAGAGCGTGCGCAGGAGTCGGTAGCGGACGGCCCCCACGCCGGCGATGCCCGCGATCGGCAGGCCCGTGATCGCGAGCCTGGCCCCGCGATCGGCGAGTCGCTTGGCGGCCTCGCGCACGGCGCTCGCCACCGCGCTCACGCCGAGGCCGTAGAGCAGTTCGTTGCCCACGTCGGTGATCACAGCCAGCGGCTGATCTGCCCGCTCGCGATCGAGCGCCCGCCACAGGCCGCTCGAGAGGATCGAGGGCAGCCGCCGCTGCCAGACGCGGGTCGAGACGCCGTAGCCGCGGCCGTGACCGGCGGCCACGAAGAGATCGAGTGGGCCGGCGGTGCGGACCCGGGCCGTGGCGGCGAGCCGCGGGAGCCCGCGCGACACGTTGCTCGCGCCGAGCACGACGACCGCGCGGCTCGAGCCCGTCATTTCCACCGGCGCCACGGCGTGTTTCCTGGCAGGTTCTGCCAGCACGACACGGCGAGCATCGCGAACATGATGCCGAGGTACGGCTCACCGTTCGAGTAGGCCCAGAAGGCGACAAGGCCGCCGGTGACCACGCCCAGGAGGCCGGCGATCCGCGGGGCGTCGTCGATGCCGACGGCCAGGAGCGCCTCTCGGGCAATCTGCCCGCCGTCGAGCGGCGGCACCGGCAGGAGATTGATGAGCGGCCAGAAGATGTTCACCTGCAGCAGAAACCAGACGATCGCAAACGCGAGTCTCGAGGGCAGCGGCTGCCCCTCCGAGAGGCCGAGGGCGTCGCCGAGCCCGGGCAATGGCAGCGGCACACGGAAGCCCGCGGCTGCCAGTCCCACCACGACCAAAGCGGCGAGCATGAGCTGCGCGAGCGGTCCCGCGGCGGACACGAGCAAGCGTTCGAGCGGCCGCCGTGCGCCCCGTCGGCCCCAGGCATCGGGGATCGCCAGGCCGCCGAAGTGATAGAGCACGACGTGGGCGGACTGCCCGAACGAGCGATACGCGAGTGCATGGCCGAGCTCATGCACGAGCAGCGACACAAACACCACCACCACCCAGGCCACGAGATAGCGGAGCAGTTCGCGCTGGTCGGAGCCGGCGAGCGACTGGCACACGTTCCAGCCGAGGAGCGCCGCCGCCACCCAAAACCAAGCGCTCACCCGCACGGGCACGCGCAGAACCGAAAACTGCAGGTCGGCGGGCGTCGGCTGTGGCTCGGCGAGAAACATCCCCGTCATTATGCCGCCCGGGCCGCCGGAAGCGGCATGCCGACAGTGGCAGAGCCGCCCGACGCGATCGCAAGCACGGCGTCGGCAGCCCGGGCCGCCGAGCCTCCCGTCGCCACCCGTGCCGCCACGACCTCGATCCGCCCGATCACATGCTCCCGGGCGACCCGATCGGTGAGCCATGCGATCACGTGCGCGGCCGCCGCGGAGGCCGGATCCTGCACGGCGAGATACTCAGGGTACACCGCCTCGGGATCGGCCGCCTCGACCGCCGCAGGCGGCAGGAGCGTGGGCCGCACCGGTCCGATCGGATCGCGGCAGGCGAGCAGGTTCACGAGCGTGATGAACCGCACCCGGCGATACCAGCTCTGCACGACATATGCCAGGCCGCTGATCCGATAGACGATCACGGTGGGCACGCGCGAGGCGAGCAGCTCGAGCGACACCGAACCGCTCACGGCGATCGCACAGGCGGCCTCGGTGATCAGGCTGCGGGTGCAGGCCGCTTCGATGGCGACGTCGAGGCCACCGAGGGCCTGCTGCTGCGCGGCGAGCATCTCGCGAATCCGCGTGGCATGTCGCTCGTGGAGTGCGCCGATGGCAAACCGCGCCGCAGGTACCCGGGCCTTCACGAGCGCGGCGGCACGCAGGATCGAGGCGAGGTTGCCCTCGATCTCCTGCCCGCGCGATCCCGGCAAGAGCAGCACGAGCGGCGCGGCCTCGTCGCGTTGCCGAGGCACGGCGTCCTCGAGCTCGTCGAAGAATGGATGCCCCACGTACGTGCTTCGCATTCCCTGGGCCGTGAACCATGCGTGCTCGAAGGGCAGCGCCGAGAGCACGTGATCGACGAGCCGGCGCATCTTCTTGATCCGCCAACTCGCCCAGGCCCAGATCTGCGGCGGGCAGTAGAACACGACCGGAATCCCGTGCCGCTTCGCCCGCCAGGCGAGCCACCAGTGGAACCCCGGGAAATCGACGAGCACGCAGACATCGGGCCGGGCGTCGAGAAAGCTCCGCTCCGCCTGCCGCGCGAGATCGACGAATCGGTGGATATTGAGGATCACCCGCAGAAACCACATCACGGCCAGCTGCGTGAGATCGGCGACGAGCGTGCAGCCCTCGGCCGCCATGCACGGCCCCCCGAGCCCGACACACTCGACGTCGGGCCGCCGGGCACGGATCGCGCGCACGAGCAGCGCCGCATGATGGTCGCCCGAAGGCTCGCCGGCAGACAGGAACACGCGCATGAAAACACTCCGCGAAGCGATTCGCGGCGGGAGTATTTCACGTTTGCCGCAGCACCCCTAGGCCATTTTCACAGGGCATATGCGGATGATCGGGCCGGCGGCAGCACACGCAAAGCATCCTCTCGGCTTACGCCTCGGGCTTCCCTTGAGTACGGGAGGCGAGGGGTTACCCCTACCGTTGAGCCGGCGTATGTGACCAGCGGAGGCATGGATGCCGGAGCGCAGGCACATCCGAGTGAGCCGAAGCCTGGAGGGCGAAGGCGAACGTCCGGCGAGACGGTACGGGGTAACCCCGAGCCGGTGCCTATCCGACATGCAGCGAACGTCCGGCAACGGGATATGGGGAGCCCGAAGCCGGCACGCACGAGTCGAGGGATGACAGGCTGAAGCCTGTCCTACGTTACTTCGCCGGAGCGAAGCCCTTCCCGATGTTGCCAAACACCATGTTCACCTGGTCGTCGGCCGAGGCCTTCTCGACCTTGCCCTTGCAGTTTGGGCAGCAGAAACCGACCTCGGCGTCACCGATCGCCAGCTGCGTGCCCGGCTTCACTGCGCCGCCGCTGAACGGGCAGCCCTTCTGCACGAGTTGGCCGGTGCTCACCATCTGCTGGTGGGCCTTGGCGGCGAACTTGGCAGAGTCGCCCTCGAACGCCTTCTCGCAGTTGCCGCAGCAGAAGTAGACGCTGCCGCCGTCAAACTTCACGCTCTTCTCGGGGTTGCAGCCCTTGCCCGACACGGGGCACTTGGCATCCTTCGGCTCCTTGACGGCAGCCGAGGCGACCATGGCCGAGCAGAGGACGGCAACGCACAGACCAGCAAGACGGATCGACTTCATGATCGGAATCTCCATGTGAATTTGCGTTACGGGCAGGCGTACGACCGCCAAGATCCTACGATCATAAGGCCGCGACGCGGCCAGCTGCAATCGGCGTTTTACCGCCGTCTGGGCTCGGGCAGCCGGATCGCAAGGGCGGCGCCGGCGGCGATCACGGCGGCCCCCGTCACGAACACGGGTCGGAAGCCGACCGTGTCGACGGCCAGGCCGATGAGCGGTGAGAGCACGAACGGCACGGCGAGCGCCGCCCCCACGATGCTCACATAGCGCGGATGCTCGGCCGGCCTCGGCGCGAGTTCGAGCGCGTAGTTCGTGAACAGTTTGAGCGAGAGCGGGTTGAGGCCCAGGGGCGCGTAGACGATCCAAAACCACTCCACGGCCACGTGGTGCGCAAGCAGTGAGAGGAGCGTGACGACAAGCGGCGTGGTTGCGGAGAGGGCGACGAGCCAGATGAGCACGATCCGCGTGCCGCGGCGATCCGACATCGGCCCCACGACGAGGCTCACGATCCCGGTGGCGGCGTTCTGCACCACGACCCACGTGAGCAGGCTGCTGAGCGTGCTCCCGAGCCGGTCGCGGGCGAAGGCTTGGTAGTGCGGAAACAGCATGAGCACCGCCGAGAAGCAGGCCGCCACGCAGCACAGCCGCACGAGCGCCGTGTCGGCACGCAGCGCCGCAGCCCACTCGGCGAAGAGCCGTCCTGCGCGGCTGCCACGATCGCTCTCTTGAACGACGTGCTCAGCGTGATCGGCCGGCTCGTCGAGAAACAGCGGCATCAGGGCTGCGAGCCCGAAAAACGCGGCTGTCGCGCCGAAGATCTTCGGAAAGCCGTTTGGCTCCTCGAGCCACGGTCCGAGCAACAGGACGGCCGCCACGATCGCGAGCACGCTGCCCACTGCCACGCTCACCACCATCGCCCGGCCGCGATGACCGGGAGCGATGAGCTTGCCCTGGAGTGACGCCACCACGAGCTGGTTAAGGATAGCCCGGTCAATGGCACCTCCGCACCGGTCTTCCGGCTGATGAGCGACTCGTGAGCCTCGGGAGGAGCGGCCCGGGCGTCGGGAACGGGTTTCTCGAAACGCCCCGCATCCGCTTCGGTGGCGTTTTTCTAGCG
>JAIOPD010000084.1 GCA_021414115.1 Planctomycetia bacterium | reverse complement strand
GCAACCGCGACCGCGAGACCAGAAACCGCCTCGGCAAACTGTCCCCACGTAGGCGGTAGTGGCGGCGGTCCGTAGGCGCTGATTTCACCGGCGTCTGTGTTCCAGCGGTTGCCCGCTGCATCGGTCCACGCTCTGGCGTCCCTGGTGGCGGCTCCGTAGTACGCTGCGTCGCGACGCCATCCTGCGTTGGCAACCCCCGAGCCCGCCGGAGGCGTGGTTACTGGCTCAACCTCGGTAAAATACACTCTTTGGAAGGCGCTGGGAGGCGGCGGCACGGCGACTGATGGCCGGCTTGCCCCCGGCGCATACACAGAGCCGCCGATCGTCGAAACAGTGAGCGTCGCCGCAGGAATACTGACCGCCGGCGCAGCCTGCGTCTGCTGCCCCTGGAGCGACGCAAACGCCATCGCCGACACGCTCGGGCTGGCCGCCTTCGGCAACGTCGCCGAGGTCGAGATCCCGCCCGCATAGCTTGCCCATTTGGCGGCCAGTCCACTGGGATCGACCTTGTCGAGCGGATCGTTGCCGACGTAGCGGAAGAGGTTCGCATCGCCCCCTCTCAAGCCGCTCGGATCCTCGTTGATGAATCGTCCCGTTGCCGGCTCATACCATGCCTGCGGTCCGGAAGTCCTGCGGACGATCTTCCCAAAGCTGTCGTACTGCCGGTGCTCGACGACCGCTCCGCGGTCGGCGGCGTTGCCGGAGACGATGTCGCGGACAGAGTCTTGATGGTCGGTGAATGTCCAGTACGAGGATGTGGTGGGCGTGGTACCACCCCAGGTGATCTGCTCCACGGCGTGGATCTCGTCGCCGCCGGTGCCGTAGAAGTTGCGCTGGATGACCTGGCCCAAGAACCCAACCACCCGCCCGGTGGAGGTGTCGATCACGAGCTTGTCGTTCGGCCGGGCGATCTCGAGCGTGCGGACATCGCCGGCATACGCGGCGAACGGAGGTCGGAGCCGGGGAGGACTGCCCCGGTAGCGGTCAAGCCGCCCACTGCCGTCGCCTGCGCGGTCGTCCAGGCGGCAACATGGCTCACGGCCACGAGGCGGTTCCGCTGGTCGTAGGCGTAGACGGTGACGTCGGTATCACCGAGGGAGAGCGTGCCGCCGGGGTTCGTATCCAAGAACTTCGCCGTTCGGTGATCCGGCTGGCCGCATCGTAGGCGTAGGCATACGCGATGCTGGGGCTGGCCTTGGGGGCATGGGTGATCCCGGTGATCCGGCCCATGCCGTCGTAGGCGGCAGTGGACGAGCCGACCAGGTACGTCCCCGCCCCCACATACCTCGTGACCGAGCTGACGGAGCCATCGGCACGGTAGACGTAGTCGGCCCGCTTCTGCACCTGTCCTGAGGGGATGTCGATGTGGCGGTAGCGGGTGACGCGGTTGAGGGCATCGACGGTGGCCGGAGGCTTGCCCACTGTAAGAGGTGATGCCAAGCCGGCCCCGCGGGTCAGTAATCCTCGCCGCCGGCCGCGGCGGAAGCGCTCGGCAGCGAGAGCGGCTTCGGCTTGTGACGGACGGCACGACGGGCGTTTTCATCGCGCAGTCGCTCGATCGCCGCGTCGAGACTCATCGCGCCGAGATCGCCGTCCACGCGGTCACGCAGGCTCACCGTGCCGGCAGCCTCGTCCCGCGGGCCGCAGACCACCATCATCGGGATGAGATCGAGCTGCGCGGTGCGGATCTTGGCGCCGAGCTTCTCGGCCGCGAGATCGAGGCCGGTTCGCAGGCCGGCCGCCTCGAGCCGGGCCTTCACCTGCCGGGCATACGCCTCGCTCTTCTCGCTCACCGGGATCACGCGGACCTGCTCGGGCGCGAGCCAGAGCGGAAACGCCCCCGCGAAGTGCTCGATCAGCACGCCCACGAATCGCTCCATGCTCCCCAGGGGCGCGCGATGGATCATCACCGGCTGGTGCTTGGCGTTGTCGGCGCCGATGTATTCGAGGTCGAACCGTTCGGCGCTCGGCAGGTTGTAGTCGAGCTGCACCGTGCCGAGCTGCCACTCGCGGCCGAGGGAGTCGTTGATCACGAAGTCGATCTTGGGGCCATAGAAGGCCGCCTCACCCGGCTCGGGCTCGCAGCCCGGCAGATTCATGCGGCGGGCGACACGCTCGATGGCCGCCTCGGCTTCGGCCCAGCGCTCCGGCGGGCCGACGTATTTGTCGCTCTTCGGGTCGCGGAAGCCGAGCCGCACGCGGAAGTTGTCGAAGGAGAGGCTCTCCAAGACCTTGAGCGTGAAGTCGATGCAGCCCTCGACCTCCTGCTCCACCTGCTCCGGCATGCAGAAGATGTGGGCGTCGTCCTGCGTGAAGCCACGGACCCGCGTCATGCCACCGAGCTCGCCCGACTGCTCGTAGCGGTAGACCGTGCCAAACTCGGCCAGCCGCAAGGGGAGGTCCTTATAACTGCGGGGCCGGGCCTTGTAGATCATCGTGTGGTGCGGGCAGTTCATGGGTTTCAGCAGATACTGCTCGTCGTCGCTCATCACGATCGGCTTGAACTGACTGTCGGCGTAGTAGGGATAGTGCCCCGAGATCTTGTAGAGATCGACCTTGCCGATGTGGGGCGTGTAGACCGGCTCGTAGCCGCGGGCGGCGAGTTCGTCGCGGACGAACGATTCGAGCGTGGCCCGCACGGTCGCTCCCTTGGGCATCCAGAGCACGAGCCCCGAACCGACCAGGGGGCTGGTAGTGAACAGATCGAGCTGCTTGCCCAGCACGCGGTGGTCGCGCTTGCGGGCTTCTTCGAGCGCCGCCAGATGCGCGTCGAGATCGGCCTGCGTGAACCAGGCGGTGCCGTAGAGTCGCTGCAGCTGGGCGTTGTTGGCGTCGCCCTTCCAGTAGGCGCCCGCGATGCTCGTGAGCTTGAAGGCGCCGATGCAGCCGGGGCTCGGCACGTGCGGGCCGCGGCAGAGATCGACGAACTCGCCCTGCCTGTAGAAGGAGAGCGAAGGGTGCTCGGCGAGGCCCGTCTCGATGTGCTCGACCTTGAGCGGCTGCTCGAGATCGCGGACGATCTCCACGGCCTTCGCCCGCGGCACCTCGACCCGCTCGAAGGCCTCGTCGGCCTCGATGATCCGCTTCATCTCGGCCTCGATCGCCGGCAGATCGTCGTCGGTGATCGGGCGGGCCGCCCGCATGTCGTAATAGAAGCCTTCGCCCACCGTGGGCCCGAAGGCCAGTTCGACGCCGTCGAAGAGCCGCATCACGGCTCGGGCCATGATGTGGGCCGCCGAATGCCGCATCACGGGCAGGGCCCGGGGATCGCCGGCATAGAGGGGCTCGAGTTCGACCGTGCCCTCGGCCGGCAGCGGCGCGTCGAGGCCGACCGTTTTCCCGTCGAGCACCGCGGCGATCGGCTGGCGGGCCTTCTTTCCGGATGCGACGGCTGTGACGGTGGTCAGGGCTTCGGCCACGCGGGCGGCCGGGGGACAGTCGTGGACAGTGCCGTCGGGAAGGCGGACGTGGAGCATGATGGGCGTGCAGAAAAAGGGGTGGCAGGGCCGGGAGTGAGCGAAAAAGGAGCGTATCCGCGCCGTCGTGGGGGCGACAAGCGGAGTATGGTCGTTTCAGGCTCAGCCCTTCGGCGTCGCTTGACTCGCTCCGTTTCACGCGCGAGACTCTGGCGAGAGGTTTCGCGGGCGATTAGCTCAGTTGGTTAGAGCACTAGCTCGACAAGCTAGGGGTCATAGGTTCGAGTCCTATATCGCCCATTCATCACATGCCGGTCATGCGGGACGTCGTGATCACCGGGACGGGCGTGGTCAGTCCCATTGGCATCGGGAACGATGCCTTCTGGGATGGTCTGGCGGCCGGCCGCAGCGGCGTGGGCCCGATCAGCCTGTTTGACGCCAGCGGCCTGCCGGTCGGTTTTGGCGGTGAGATCAGGGAATTCGATCCCAAGCGGCATGTGCGGCCGCGGAAGAGCCTCAAGGTGATGAGCCGCGAGATCCAGTTTGGATTCGCGGCGGCCGACCAGGCGCTCACCGCCGCCGGCATCGCCCCCGGCACGGTCGATCCGGATCGCTTCGGGGTGCTCTTCGGCGCCGACCTGATCTACGACGACATCCACGACCTCGAGGCGGTCTTCCGCAGCTGCCGCCATGACGGGCGGTTCGACTTCGACCGCTGGGCCGAGGCGGCGATGGCGGAGATGTATCCCCTCTGGCTGCTCAAGCAACTGCCCAACATGATCGCCTCCCACGTGGCGATCTTTCATGACGCCCGCGGCCCCAACAACACCCTTGTGATCGGTGATGTGTCGGCGGTGATGGCGCTGGCCGAGGCGGCGAGCGTGATCCGCCGCGGACTGGCCGATGTGATGCTCGTCGGCGGGACGGGCAGCCGACTGCACCCGGGGGCGATGGTGCTCCGGGGCGACGCGCTGCTCTCCCACCGGTCTGCCGATGCCGCGGCCGCCAGCCGCCCCTTCGAACGAGATCGTGACGGCATGGTCAATGGTGAGGGAGCGGCGGCCTTCGTCTTTGAATCGGCCGACCATGCCAGCCGCCGTGGCGCGAAGGTGCTCGCCCGCCTCGGCGCCGCGGTTGGCCGGTGCGAGAAGAGGCGGGGGATTGGCGTGCCGCTGACCGGCACCGCCATGGCAGCCGCCATCGACGCCGCGGTCGGGGCCGCCGGGATCGCTCCCGCCGACGTCGGTCACGTCAACGCCCACGGACTCTCGACCATCGCTGAGGATCGGGTCGAGGCGGAGGTCATCAGGGCCAGACTCGGCGACGTTGCGGTGACGGCGCCGAAGAGCTTCTTCGGGAATGCCGGCGCCGGAGGGGCCGCCATGGAACTCGCGGCGAGCCTGATCGGCCTCGGCCGGGGCCTGATCCCGCCGACGCTCAACTACGATTCGGCCGATCCGGCATGCCCGGTCCGCGTCGTGTATGGCGGCCCCATGACGGCCGGTGACGGCGCGATCCTCAAACTCAGCGCTGCCCGCACGGGGCAGGTCGCGGCGGCCGTGCTCTTGCCGCCGGAGTGACGGCTCAGGACGCGCCCAGCCGGAGGGACCGCACGGCGGTTCGGGCCGGCCTGGCGTGCCCGGCATCGACGAGCCACCGCCAGCAGTCCTCCACCGAATCCGCCAGCGGACGGATCGTGAAGCCGAGTTCGGTCCGCGCGCGGTCGCTGGAGTAGTTTTGCTGGAGGAGCGACATGCTGGTCGCCGCCGAGTTGAGCGGACCCTCGCGGCCCACGCAGCCGGCCACGAGGTCACCGACCCGGCCTGCGAACCGCACCACGGGGGGCGGGGCCTCGCCCAGCGGCGGGCGACGGCCGGCCACTCTGGCGAACAGGCTCCAGGCCTCGAGAAACGGCAGGTGATGGCCACCGAGGATGTAGCGGCGGCCGCACTTCCCCGCCGTGATCGCCGCGATGATCGCCGCCGTGACGTCGCGTACGTCGCCGAAGTGCTGGGATCCGGGCGGAGCGAACAGCCCCCGGCCTTCGCCGACCTCCAGGAGCATCCGGCCGCTCGAGGGCTTCCAGTCCCAGGGACCGAGCATGAACACGGGATTGACGATCACGGCGTCGAGGCCACGGGCGATCTCGTCGAGGACGACCTCCTCGGCCTCGCGCTTGGTGACGACGTAGGGACACTCGACGAGGTTGCCGAAGGGCGTCTCCTCGTCGGCCGGGGATCCATCCCCCGTGAGCCCCAACGCGTTGACGCTCGAGACATGGATCAGACGCGCCCCCTCGCGGCGGGCCGCCTGGGCCACCAGCCGCGTGCCCTCGACGTTCACGCGGCGCATCTCCGCGAGACGCCACCAGCCCACGTGCACCATCGCGGCGGAGTGGATGACGATTTTCGCCCCGGTGACGGCCCGGCGGACGGCGTCGGCGTCGGTCACGTCGCCCACGATCCGTTCGACGTCGAGGCCGTCGAGTTCCCGCTCTCCGGACTGCGACCGGACGAGCGTCCGCACCCGCCGTCCCTGATTGAGCAGCGTGCGGATCACGTTGTTACCCACCAGGCCGGTGCCGCCCGTCACCAGGCAGTCAACGCTCGTGGCGGCGGGGATGCCTCGTCGAGCCGGGACGACATCGTCGTCTCGCCGGGTCAAAGGCTGGGCAAAAGGTAAAATGTCCATAGCCGTCAAAACCTCACATCAGCCGCCATAAAAATCATACTTCGGCCGCACCCCCCCCTGTGCTGGAGCTCTTTTTCACGGCCTGCCGCCGCCTCATCATTCCCGAACCTTCCCCGCGTAGGCTGCGTAGATGGTCTGCGTAAAGGTGCCAGGCGCTGCCCCCCTTCAGGTCAGGGAGGATTCACCGATGAACCGCGACGATCTCGTGTTGCTCTGCCAATCTTTTGCCAGCCGGCGGAGCGGCTTCATCATGGGCCGGGTCCGGCTCGACGCGGACAGTCCGATGGTCGACCCGGTGCCCGAGATCCTGCGGAGTTTCCGCCGGGCGGAGATCTCGGAGAGCGAAAAGAACGCCCTCATGTCGCTCGTCTGCGACCCGGACGAGGAGGCCGACTACTCCGCGGAGACCGCCTGCGTGCGGGATCCGTACGCCGACGAGCAGGCCACCGACAACGACGACGACTGAGCGGCCACCAGACTCGATTCAGGTGGAGTCCTTCATCGACAGGCTCTTCACCGTCAGCACGGCGCCGACCGACATCAGCGCCAACCCGAGCCAGCGCGGCGGTTCGATCACCTTGCGGAGCGGAGCCGACTGCCAGATGGCCGGCTGCGGTCCGGCGCCCATCCGCGCGGCCACGAACGTGCTCGACTTCTCGCTGAGCGTGAACGACTGGACGACGCGGAACTGGATTCCCGCCAAGAACAGGAGCAGGCCGGCCAGCAGCATGTGGTGACGCTTGGGAAGCATCTTCGACTCCGGGAACGCGGACGCGGTCGCCCGCCTTTCTTCCCGATTCATCGAATCCCGGGGGACATCCCCTTCAGCCCAGTCTTCCGCCGCGCGATGACGCGGTGTTTTCCGAATGGAGCGGCCACGGGATCCCGCCGTGCGGATGGGCATGCTGGGAAAGGGGCGCAAGACGCGGGCGGCTATGCCGAAAATAACTGCGGAAGCGGTCGTGCCGGTGACGATGATCCTGCGGTCTGCGAGGGTTTGCCCTCGCTCTGCCCTGCAACCGGACGAGGCCGAACGTGACCGCTCGCATGATTCGACCGACAGTGCTGCTCGCGGCGTGGGCCGTCTGCTGCGGCACGAGCCCAACGGGCCGGGCGGCGGACGACGCGTTCGCCCCGCCCGCCATCCCCGCCGTGCTCGCGGATGCCGGCGACGAACTGCCGACGACGATCGTTCAGGACCGGATCGTGCTCGAACTGGAGGACGAGGCGGAGCAGATGCCCGCCCCCGCCGAGTCGATCCTCCGCGAGGAGATGATCAGCGATCGGGCCCTGACCGTCGAGTCGCTCCCCGAGCCCCCGCAAATCCTCGAGGTCTCATCGCCCGCCCTCGACGGCATGCTGATGGATGACTTCACCGTCGACGAGATGCCGTTCGAGGCCAGTTCTGGCCGCTGGTTCCAGAGTGGCGGGTGGTATGTCGGCGGCGAGTCGCTGTGGATGGACCGCAGCCGCAATCATCGTGTGAACATCGTCCAGGACATCGCGCCGAATCCCTCGAGCCCGACGCAGCTGTCGCTGATTTCCTACACGACGATGGCACAGCCCTTCAACGTCGCGCCCGGTGCCCGGGCCACGATCGGCAAGTCGCTCGGTCGCGACTACCTTGACCGCGACCGTTTCCTGGAGTTTGTCTACTACGGCGGCATGAGCTACCAGGACAACGACGGCTGGAACGCCCGCGCCAACGGCACGCTCGTCACGCCCCTCAACTACAACGCGCCCGGCTTCAACAACGCCTCGACCTACTTCACGTCGTTCAACTCCGACTTCAACAGCTGGGAGTGGAACTACAAGCTGCGCCGGCGGCTGGGCCGCGACCAGCTGGTGATGTCGCCGGGAGGTAACTGGACCCGGCATGCCGAGCGCGGCTGGCTGCCGTCCCTCATCGTGGGCACGCGGCTGGCCACCACGAACGAGGACTTCAGGCTGATCAGCAGCCGAACCGGCGTGCCGTCCTCGCAGTTCGGCGGCGACTACGTGATCAACGCCTCGAACTGGCTGTTCGGCCTCAATCTCGGCGGTGAGCTCATCAGCCAGAACGAGTTTTACTACTGGGGCATTCGGGGCCGTGCCGCCCCGGCGCTCTCTTTCGGCAGCACGAACCAGACAGCCTTCGGGATCAACACGAACCTCCCGCAGGGATCCCAGACGATTTCCTTCTCCGACCAGGCCACCCGCACCGGCGCCGGCTTCATCGGCGACCTGACGATTCTCGCCGGCTGGCAGATCAAGCCGAACTTCGCCCTCCAGATCGGCTACGACTTTCTCTGGATCGCGGGCATGGCCACGGCGAACCGGCAGTTCAACCTCGACAACCGCGACAACAACGCGATCGATGTCGGCGGCCAGACCTTCTACAACGGCGTCTCGTTCGGCTTCAACGGCTCGTGGTGATCCGTCACGACGCAGTCACTCGGCCGCGATGGCGACGGCGACTGCCTGGCCGGTCGTGCAGAGGTTGACCGTCACGGCGGTCGGCGGCCGGTCTGCGAGCGGCTGCCCGTGGACGACATTCACCGGACACTCCGGATCGGTTGTCTCGTAGTTGCGGGTCGGCGGCACGAGCCCCGCGGCGAGCCCCGCCACGCTGGCGATCATCTCCACGACGCCGCCGCCGGCGCCGAGATGGCCGAACGAACCCTTGGGCGCGGTGACGGGCACGTCGCCGAGTTCGGCGACGATCGCAGCCGCCTCGGCCCGGTCCATGTCGACGGTGCTCAGGCCGTGGGCGTTGACGTGGCCGACGTCGGCGGCTGCCAGGCCGGCCTGCCGGCAGACCTCCCGGATCACCTGACGCAGCGAACGGCCAGTCAGGCCCGTGCGGCGTGCTCCCGTCTCGCAGCGTGCGGCGGTGGCGAGGATGCGGCCGAGGATCGCCGCTCCGCGGCGCTCTGCATGTTCCCGCGACTCGAGTACCACGGCGCCGGCTCCCTCGCTGTTGACGAGGCCGTCGCGGTCCCGATCGAACGGCCGGCTCGCGGCTCGGCAGTCGTCGGCTCGGTGCGAGAGCTGGGTCGTGCTCCGCGTGACCATCGCCGTCGGATGGAGCCGGCAGCCGGTGCCCCCGGCGAGCATCACGTCGGCCCAGCCACGGCGGATCATGCTCGCCGCCTCACCGACGGCGAGGAGCCCTGACACGTCGCCGAGCACGATCGAGTTGTTGGGGCCGCGGGCCTCGTGCGCGATCGCGACGTGCGACGCGGTCATGTTGGGCAGGTGCTTGAGCAGCCAGAGCGGATGCACCTCCTGCTGGATGGCCTCGGCCCAGCGCGAGTAGTCGAACCTGCCGCCGAGCGAGGCGCGGCGGTAGGTGCCCTCCAGGTCCTCGAGGTCGGCGTAGATCATGTCGCTCCCGAAGACGACCCCGAAGCGTTCGGTGATGACCGAACCCGGCGTGATGCCGGCATCGGCGAGCGCGAGATCGGCGGCCGTGAAGCCGAGCTGAATGTCGCGGCTCATCACCTTCAGGCTCTTCCGCGGCCTGACATAGAGCTTGGCGTCGAAGTCGTCGATCTGGCCGCCGAAGCGGACGCTGAGCCCTGAGGCATCGAACAGGGTCAGCGGGCGGATGCCGCTCTCCCCCGAGACCAGCGCCTCCCAGAATGGCTTGCGGCCGATGCCGATCGGGCTGACGACGCCGATGCCGGTGATGACGATGTCGTGAGGGGAACGCATGGAGATGACGCTAAACCAGCGGAGGGGAAGTCGAAAGGGGCGGCCGGGAACCCGCGGCCATCACCGGGGCCGCGGCTGGGTGTGGCTCGGATGCAGCTGCCGCCACTGCGCTGGGGGGAGGGGTTGCGGATCGGCCCAGAGTCCGCGTCGGGCCCGCCGGGCTGCCGACTCAGCCTCGATCAGTTCGTCGTCTTCGGTGAATCCGGTGAATGCCCAGGCCCAGCCGTCGGCCACCATCTCGCGGTTGAGATTGCGGTCGTCGACGAAGAGCGTGCCGAGCAGCCGGCCATGCTGATCGCGGGCGTCGCCCTCCACGCGGACACGACCCCCGGAGAGTTTTGCGGCGAGGGCCGCGCGGGCCGCCGTGCCGCCTGGCTGATCGAGTTCGGGAGCATCGATGCTCACGACGCGGATCCGCACGCGTCGGCCTTCCGTGTCGAGACACGTCACGGTGTCGCCGTCGTTGACGGCCTCCACCCGCCACGCGGGCCTTCCCTGGCGATCCGTCACCGGGCACATCGGCGCGGTGGCCGCCACCACCGCCGAGACGAGCGCCGCGATCACGACGTACCAGGCTCGGAGGCGGCGCGGGAGTCCGCGCGGGGGTGGCGGAAACTTCACGGCGCTTCGACCTGCTCGGTGGCCGTCACGCTCGAGCGCCTCCGACTTTGGTGGATCGCCGGCTCGGGGGCGGGGTGCGGAGCCATGAGCCGTCTCTCCGGGGAAACCGAGGTCCTACGCCGCGTCGACGCCCGGACTCTCGCCGAAATAATACTTCTTCGCCTCGGGATTGGAGAGGACCTCCTGCGCGGTGCCGTGGCAGAGGACCTTGCCCGCACGGATCACGTAGCTGCGGTCGGTGATCGCGAGCGTCTCCCGCTCGCGGTGGTCGGTGATCAGGATCGAGATGCCGTCGTCGCGCAGGCCGCGAATGATCTTCTGGATCGAGTGAATCGTCACCGGGTCGATGCCGGTGAACGGCTCGTCGAGGAGGATGATCCGCGGCTGGGTGATCAGGCAGCGGGCGATCTCCAGCCGGCGCTTCTCGCCCCCGGAGATGTAGTGGGCTTTGGAGCGGCGGATCTTCACGATGTCGAACTGCTCGATGAGCTGGTCGCAGCGGCGGCGGCGCTCCTTCGGCGACATGCCGATGAGCTCCATGATGGCCAGCAGGTTCTGCTCGACGGTGAGTTTGCGGAACACGCTCTGTTCCTGGGCCAGGTAGCCCATTCCACCGTCACGGGCCCGTTGATACATCGGCCAGCCAGTGATCTCCTCGTCGTCGAGCAGCACGCGGCCGGAATCGGGGATCACGATTCCGCAGGTCATCCGAAAGCTCGTCGTCTTGCCGGCCCCGTTGGGCCCCAGCAGGCCGACGATCTCCCCCTCTTCGACGTGGAAGTCGACGCCGTCCACCACCCGGCGGCGGCCGTAGTTCTTGACGAGGCCTTCGACACTCAAGAGCGACATCCGTCTCACTCCATCGGCACTGGCCGGGGGCGGCCGACCGACAGGGCCGCTCACCGCACGAACCGCATCCTCCTGAAGTTCGGCCACGAGGGCAATCGCAAATCCCAGCCCCGGAATCGCACCGGAACGCTCCATGAGGCCGGCACGGCGTGGGGCCACCACACCGCCAGCGCCCGGCCGATCAGGAGCCGTCGCTCGACGTGGTGGCCCGTCAGCCACAGTCGGCTGTCCTTGCTGGCGGCCGAGTTGTCGCCGAGCATGAAAAACTGATCGGCCTCGAGCGGGAAGCCGAGGACCTCTTCCTCGATGATCATGCTGTTGCGATCGACGTCGACCGCACCGATGTAATAGACGTCGCGGAGCACCCGCAGATCCGTCACCCGCACGTCCGCACCGGTGGCCCGTACGCCTGCCGGCGCCAAGTCGCTCACCGCCGCCGATCCCGGTTCATTCTCGACCGCGGCGACGTGCGGCGTGGTCCGGGGCATCGGTCGCTCCCACGTGGAAGAGCCCGTGAAGGCGATCCGGCGGCCATCGATGAAGAGCGAAAGTTCGTCGTCGACGTTGGCGAAGAGGATCTTCCACGAGCCCGCGGCACGCAGCGGCGTCGAGGCCGTCGCGGCATCGGCTTCGTCTCGGCCTGCGATCAGGAGCCGGGCAACACCGTCGGCGAGATCGATCGTGAGCCGATGACGCTGGCCGGCTTCGACGAGATCGAGTTCGACGCTGCCTTTTTCGCCGCGACTCTCGAGGGTCATCTCCATCGCGAGGTCGCCCACCGGATGAAGCCTCGTGGGGTTGGTGTTGTAGGGCTGGAAGTCGTTGACCGGCACGGGCTCGGCCGTGGCCCGGGGACGACCGCCAGCGCGGATGGTCCGCCAGTCTTCCTCGGAAGGGAGCAGATGGCGGTAGCGGAGTTCCGCCGACTCATCCGCGGCGCAGGTCGATGCGAAGGAGCGGCCGTCGTCGGCCGTCGTCCAGCGACCACCCGCACCGCCGGGGGCGATCCAGTCGGCCCACGCGGCCGGCCAGCCCGCCTGCACGAGTTCCTGCGACACATGGCGGCTGTCATGCACGCATTGCAGCATGGCGAGAAGCTGTTTCGAGGGCTTGCGAGCGATGACCGGTTCGGCGTCGCCGCTGCTCGTCCAGATGTCGCCTCCGGCGATGAACACCGTCTCGCCAGGCAGTCCCACGAGCCGCTTGATGTAGTTGGTCTTGGCGTCCTCGGGATATTTGAAGACGACCACGTCCCACCGCCGCGGCTCGGCGAAGTCGTAGACGAGTTTGTCGACCAGGATGCGGTCGCCGTTGAACGACGGATACCGCGGGTCGGGCTGGCCGCGGCCGATCGCAAGCGACATCTCGTTGCCGCAGTTGAAGCACCGCGCCCTGGGCACGAGCCGATCGGGCCGCACCCGGCCTGCCGCCTCGTCCCATTCCTGGCTGGCTCCCACGCGAAACTCGGCTGCGCAGGAGGAGCAGGCGAGATCCTTGTGCCGGCCCATCAGCGTCGGCGCCATCGACCCGGTGGGGATCACGAAGGCCTCGGCCTCGAACGCCCGGAAGAGCAGCGCGAGCGTGAAGGCCACGACGATCGACTCGACCGTCTCGCGACCTCCGGCCAAAGGGTTGCGGACGATGTCGGCGGCCGCCGTGTCGCGACGAGGGGCCGGCGTCATGCGTTCACTCCAGCGAGAAGACGGACAATGATGAGACGGACAGCGAGAAGACGGACGCAGGAACCGATGCGTGCCCGCAGGCAGCCCCGGAGTCTACCGCCGCGCGCGCGGGGCCCTCAACCACGCGGCGCGAAGGCTCGGGCACGCAGCGGCCAGGCTCAAGGTTTCTGAGACTCCAGGAGTTGCCGCACCGTGGCTTCAATGTCGGCGTAGGTGAAGGGCCTGCCGAGCGTCTTCGAGGCGAAGTCGTCGTCATACCGCACGGCGAGCGAGCCGTCGGGCCGCCAGATGGAGACGGCCGGCACGCTCGTGAGGTCGAGCTTGCGGTACATCACGTCGGCTTCCTCGCGGGACAGCATGTTGCACACGTTGCCGGCCCCGACCTCCTCGAGGAACTCGCGGACACGGGGCAGCGACTCCTCGGGTGTGCCGATCCCCTCGTAGTCGAAGGCCAGCGACAGGCAGGCGACCCGGTCGCCATGCGCGGCGGCGAGCGCCACGAGCCGGGGAAACTCCTTGACGCACGGCGGGCACGACGTGCTCCAGCAGTCGAGCACCACCACTTTTCCAGTGCGGGCCGCCACGGCCGCCATCAGGCTGTCATGGTCCACGAGTTCGACCCGGACGGAGTTCCCCTTTTTCGTATCGGCGGCCAGCGGCGGCCGGCTGCCAAGCCGGCCGCCGCCCGCCAGCATCACGACGAGGGTTTGCAGCATCGTGCGCCTGCCGCACAATCCGCTCATTCGGTTCACTCTCCGAGACCTCCATGCCATGCCGCGATTCGAACACATCCGTCACCGGCCTCCCGAGCGGCTCGCGGCGGCCCGCGAACTGGTGGTGGCCTGTGCGGCCATGCGGAGCCACGTGAACCTCTCCCACATCGTACGGACCTGCGGCTGTTTCGGCATCGCCCGGGTCGTCGCCTGCGGCGCGGCCGGCATCCACGGCCGGATCGCGCGGGACGGCGCCGAATCGGTGGAGGTCGCCGTGCACCGCAGCCTGCCGCCGGTGCTCGACCGGCTACGGGCCGAGGGATACGAACTGGTTGGGCTCGAGCAGGCGACCCGCTCGGAGAGCCTGTTCACCTTCGACTTCGCGGCCCGCACGGTGCTCGTGATCGGCAACGAGCGGACGGGGCTCGATCAGGAGGAACTCGACCGCCTCGACCGGGTGGCGGAGATTCCGATGGCCGGCCTGCCGCACAGCCTCAACGCGGCGACTTCGGCCGCACTCGCCATCTATGAATACTGCCGGCAGTGGCCGCGGCCCGCCGGGCCGCAGGCATGACGCTCGTGATCGGCACCGACGAGGCGGGCTACGGGCCAAACCTTGGACCACTCGTCGTGGCCGCCACTGCCTGGCGGGTGGACGCCGGCACCGACCCGGCCCTGCTCGAGGCGGCCTTCGCCCGAGCCGCCGAAGCGGCTGGGCCCTTGTGGGGCGACTCCAAACGAATCTTCCGCGGCGGTGCCGGTTTTGCAGCGCTCGAACGGGGCGCTGTCGCCGGACTCGTTCTGGCGACGGGGGGCGTGCCAGCGACATGGCAAACGCTCGCCGCCGTGATCTCCTCCGATCCGGCCGCCGCCGGCAATGGTGAGCCGGGCCCACCCGAGGCGGCCGCGCGTGATGCGATCGCACTTCCCTGCGAAGCGCTCGCGGCCGACTGCCTGGAGATCGCCGGCCGCGTCTCAGCCGGCCTGGCCGCGGGGGGCGTGTCGCTGGCGACAGTCCGCTGCCGCGTCATCCAGCCGCGGGAGTTCAATCGGTTGCTCGCCGCGGGCTTGAACAAGAGCGACATCCTCTCGCAGGCCACGCTCGACCTTGCGGCGCCGCTCGCGGCCGCGGCGCCGAGCGAGCCGGTCGTGGTGTGGTGCGACCGTCACGGCGGGCGGCGCCGGTATGCGCCGCTCGTGACGCAGGCGCTTGGTGCTCCGCTCGTGCAGGTCATCGAGGAGACGCCGGAGCGGTCGGTGTATCACGTGCCCGATCGATCCTGCCGCTTCGAGTTCTGCGTGCGGGGCGAATCACGGCTGCCGGTCGCGCTGGCGAGCATGACGGCGAAGTATGTTCGTGAGATCTCGATGCACGCCTTCAATGCCTTCTGGGGTTCGCGGCAGCCGGGGCTCGGGCCGACGGCGGGTTACCCCGTCGACGCCGCCCGCTGGAGGGACGAGGCGGCGGCCGCGGTGCAGGCTGAGGGCTGCGACTGGAACGACCTCTGGCGGCGGGCCTAGATCGCATCCGACGTTGGGGAACCGCCTGACGGGGGCCCGAGTGCTGGCTCGGGGCTGCCCGTTCCCCGCGAGCCGGACGTTCGCTTCGCCCATACGGCTGTCGCGCTGTCGCCGCCGTCGGCTCGGGGCTGCCCGTGCCCCGTGAGCCGGACGTTCGCTTCGCCCATCCTGGGCTGCGCTCACTCGATGCTGCCTGCGCTTCGGCATCTTGCCTGCGCTGGCCAGCAACGCCGGCTCTCGGGGCACGGGCAGCCCCTCGCGGGTTTTCGGTGGTGTTCGTTGCCGGGGAAGCCCGGAGCGCGAGCGACGGGTAAACGCGCCGCGACCGTGTTGATGGCGGGGAGCCGGCCGACGTGGAGGACGTATTCCCCGCGCTGGCGCTTGGGGCTTCCTGACGGGCGATCACGCGTGCAGAACCCTCCGTCGCCGTTTCGGGGCGACCCGTATTCCCCGCGTTGGCGCTTGGGGCTTCCTGAGGGAGGGCCCGTGCCGCCTTGCCTGGCGCGGTCGTGCCGGCCACAATCGGCTTCATGGAAACGATCACGACGGGACTCTACGTCGTCAGGCACGCGCCGGCCGAAGATCTCGCGGCCGACGGGAGTGATCACGCGCGACGACTGACCCGCAAGGGTCGCAAGCGATTCGCCCGGCTCGTCCGCCGGCTCGTCCGCGGCGGGATGCAGATCGACCTGATCGCCACCAGCCCGCTCGTGCGGGCGAGGGAGACCGCCGACATCCTGGCCGACGAACTTCCGACGCGGCCGCGGATCGAGGTCGTCGAGGCACTCGTCCCGGGGTCCGACTGGCAGGAACTGGTCGAATGGACCATCCGTCAGGACGCCGCCCGAGTGGCCTGGGTGGGGCATGCGCCGTGCGTCGGCAGGCTGGTCGCGATCTCGATTGGCGACGGATCGGCGGCGGTGCGGATGCAAAAAGGGGCGATCGCAGCGATCGCGCTCGACGACGGCCCCGGCCAGCCCGGGGAACTGGAATGGCTGGCGACGCCGGATTTCGTCGAACGGCGATAGGCCACACCGGAGCGGCCCAACCGGGAGATTTTCACGGCTGTTCGTCGCTTACAAGACGTTTAGAATGCTCGGCGGGTCCGCCAGCGACACGCGTCGCGGCCGCCCGTCGAGTCATTCCCGTGGGAGGTTTCACGTGTCCACGTTCATTCGCGAACTGTTGTCACCGCCAGCCCAGAGTTTCATCCGTCCGTTGGCCTCGGCGTCGGTTCTCGCAGCCGTGATCGCGGTGGGCTGCTCTCCGGCCGGTGGGCCGATCGCCCGCGAAGACGTCGTGGAGATCGAAACGATCGAGATGGCGCCCGTCGCCGCGAAGACCCCCGTGGCCGAGAAGGCTGCCAGCGTCGAGAAGGCGGCCGCAGCGATCGATGAATCTCGAAAGGACGTCGATGAGCGGACTGCCGCCGCCGACCGGGCGATCGAAGCTGCCGCAGTGCAGCCTGGTGAGAAGATCGCGTTGGGCGAGCCGGCGCTCACCTCCGGCGTGCCCGGCACCGGCCCGATCACGCTGGCAGACATCGACGCCTGGCTGGATGACCCCAAGAACTTCCGCGTGCTCGAGCCGGTGCTGCCGCTGGGACTCTCGCAGGGTGCTGCCCAGGTCACGGGTCTCGACACGAATCCGCTCACCCGCGCGAAGATCGAGCTCGGCCGGCAGCTCTATTTCGATCCGCGGCTCTCGGCCGATTCGACCGTGAGCTGCGCCAGCTGCCACAGTCCGAGCGAGGGCTACTCGGCACATACGAAGACGGGCGTGGGCATCCGCGGCCAGCTCGGAGGCCGCAACTCGCCGGTGTCGTTCAACCGCATTCTCTCCGGCAAACAGTTCTGGGACGGCCGCGTCGACTCGCTCGAGGACCAGGCGGTCGGTCCGATCCAGAATCCGATCGAGATGGGCTTCACGCACGAGGGCGTCGTCAAGCGGCTGTCGGAGAATCCGGTCTACAAGAAGCAGTTTGACAAGGTCTTCGGCGAGCTCACGATCGACCGCGTCGGGCAGGCGATCGCAGCCTTCGAGCGGGTGCTCGTCACCGCGCCTTCCCCGTACGACTTCGGTGAGCAACTGCGGGCCTTCGCCGGGCTCGACGAGGAGGACATCGCCGACGATCCGGAGCTCGCGGCCAAGTACAAGGCCGCCAAGGAGGCAGCCGAGGCCCATCCGATGTCGGAATCGGCCCAGCGGGGCCGCAACATCTTCTTCACCGAAAAGGGCAACTGCACCGCCTGTCACGTCGGCGCCAATCTGGCCGATGAGAAGTATCACAATCTCGGTGTGGGCATGGACCAGGAAAATCCCGATCTTGGCCGGTTCGTCGTCACGAAGGACGAGAAGGACACGGGCGCCTTCAAGACGCCGACCGTGCGGAACGTCGCCCTCTCCGCCCCCTACATGCACGACGGCTCGGTGGCGACGCTCGAGGAGGTGGTCGAGTGGTACGACAAGGGCGGCCACCCGAATCCGCATCTCAGCGACAAGATTCGGCCGCTCAAGCTCACGGCCGAGGAGAAGGCGGACCTGGTCGAGTTCATGAAGGCCTGTACCGGACCGACACCGACGGTCGAAACGAGCCGTCTGCCGGAATGAGCGACTCCGACCGCGCGCTCCTGCCGCTCGCCGAGGCGACGCAGCCGCTGTTTGCGGGCGTCGACCTCGGCGGCACCAATATCAAGGCCGCGCTCGTCGACGACGAGGGCCGGCTCGTTGCCTTCCACACCGAGCCGACGCACGCGGCGCGGGGGCCGGAGGACGCGGCGGCCCGCATGGGCCGCGCGGTGCACACGCTGTCATCGCTGGCGGGCGTCGCCACGGCCGACATCGCCCGCGTGGGCCTGGGATCGCCCGGTCCGCTCGACATTCCCGGGGGAAAGATCGTGCGGGCCGGCAACCTGCCGGGCTGGGATGATTTTCCGCTGCGAGACCGCGTGGCCGCGCACTGCGGCCGCGAGGTGACGTTTGCCAACGACGCCAACGCGGCCGGCTACGGCGAGTTTTGGGTCGGTTCGGCCCGCGGTGCTTCGTCGCTCGTGCTGCTCACGCTCGGCACCGGCGTGGGAGGCGGGATCATCATCGGCGACGTCAACGTTGAGGGCGCCCACAGCCACGGCTCGGAATGCGGTCACATCATCGTCGATCCGTCCCCCGAGGCCCGGATCTGCCCCTGCGGCCAACCCGGCCATCTCGAGGCCTACACGAGCGCCACCTCGCTCAAGGCGATGGCCGCCGAGGCGGTCGCGGCTGGGGGCACGGGATCGTTGGCGGCCGCCGTTGCCGCTGGCGAAGACCTTTCCCCGATCCTGATTTCCCGCGAATCCGGCGCCGGTGACACCCTCGCCACGGCCGTCCTCATGGAGGCGGCCCGCTGGCTGGGCATCGGCATCGTCACCTTCATGCACACGATCGATCCCGAGGCGGTCGTGATCGGCGGAGCGATGACGTTCGGCCGCGAGGAGCATCCCGTGGGGCGGATGTTTATCGCTCGCGTTCGCGAAGAAGTTCACCGCCGCACGTTCCCCCTGCTCGCCCGGTCCACGACGATCCGCTACGCCGACCTCGGCGGCGACGCCGGCTCGATCGGCGTCGCCGGCCTCGCCCGCCTCGACCACCGGCGCAAGCACGGCTGACAACGTCTCCGATCAGTCTCTCGCGACCCCGCCTTCCCCCATCGGAAACAACGCGAGGGGTTGCCCCCGCCATGTCGCCGGCCTTGCTGGCCAGCGGAGCCATGGATGGCGGAGCGCAGGCAGCATGGAGTGAGCGGAGGCCCGGAAGGCCGGAGCGAACGTCCAGTGACATGGCGGGGGCAACCCCGACCCACCCAAACGCCCGCGGATCATGCGCGAGCCGTAGAACGGCTGCCAGCAGCATCCATCCCGGAACAACCGCCGAAACACGGTACAATCATCCCATGGACTGCAAACACATTCGCAATTTCTCGATCATCGCCCACATCGACCACGGCAAGAGCACGCTGGCCGACCGGCTTCTCGAATCCACCGGGACAGTGGAAAAACGGCAGCTCAAGGAGCAGATGCTCGACGACATGGAGCTGGAGCGGCAGCGGGGGATCACGATCAAGGCCCGGGCCGTGCGGATGGAATATCGTCACCAGGGGGAGGTCTACGAGCTCAATCTCATCGACACCCCCGGCCACGTCGACTTCCACTACGAGGTCTCCCGCAGCCTGGCCTGCTGCGAGGGGGCCGTGCTGCTCGTGGACGCCTTCCAGGGGGTCGAGGCCCAGACGGTGGCCAATGCCTACGCCGCCATCAACCTCGATCTCACGATCGTTCCGGTGATCAACAAGGTCGATCTCGTCCATGCGCGGGTCGACGACGTGCTCTTGGAGATGGAGCAGAGCCTGGCCATCGATTCGGCCGACGTGATCAAGGCCAGCGCCAAGACGGGCATCGGTATCGACGACCTGCTCACGGCGATCGTCGAACGCATTCCGCCCCCCAAGGGCGACCCCGACGCCGTCCTGCGGGCGATGATCTTCGACAGCCACTACGACAGCTATCGCGGCGCCATCACCTACGTGCGGCTCATCGACGGCACGATCACCAAGGGGCAGAAGATCCGCTTTCTGGAGACTGGCGTCACCCATGAGGTGTTGGAGCTTGGTCAGTTCGTGCCGCAGCGGCGGGCCTGCGACACGCTCTCGGCGGGGCAGGTGGGCTATCTCGTCTGCAACATCAAGGACGTGAAGCAGGTTCACATCGGCGACACGGTGACGATCCCCGGCGACCATGCCGCGGCGGCGATGCCCGGCTACAAGCCGCCGCAGCGGATGGTCTACTGCGGCCTCTATCCGAGCGAGGGGGAAAACTTCGAGGAGCTCCGCGACGCCCTCGAAAAGCTCGTGATCAACGATCCCTCGTTCGAATACGCGCCGGAGAGCAGCGAGGCGCTCGGCTTCGGTTTCCGCTGCGGCTTCCTCGGCCTCCTGCACATGGAGATCATCCAGCAGCGGCTCGAAAAAGAGCACGATCTCGACCTCGTGCAGACCGCGCCCAACGTCACCTATCGGGTCAAGAAGACGACGGGCGAGACGATCGAGATCACCAACCCGCAGGACGTGCCCGACACCGGACAGATCGACGAGTTTCTGCAGCCGATCGTGCGGACCAACTTCCTCGTGCCGGTCGAGCAGATCGGCCCGGTGATGCAGCTCTGCACCGACCGCCGCGGCGTCTATCTGAAGACCGAGTATCTCTCCCCGACGCGGGCCATGCTGACGTTCGACCTTCCGCTCGGCGAGGTGATCTACGACCTCCACGACAAGCTCAAGAGCGTCACTCGCGGCTACGGCACGATGGACTACGAGCTGATCGGGTATTTTCCGGCCGATCTCGTGCGGCTCGACATCCTCGTGGGAGGCAAGCCGGTCGACGCCCTCTCGATTATCTGCGACCGCCGCGACGCCGACCGCCGTGGCCGGGCGATCGTGAAGAAGCTCCGCGGCGAGATCGACCGGCACATGTTCGAGATCGCGCTGCAGGCTGCCATCGGCACGAAGGTGATCGCCCGCGAGACGATCTCCGCGATGCGGAAGAACGTGACGGCGAAGTGCTACGGCGGCGACATCTCGCGAAAGAAGAAGCTCTGGGCGAAGCAGAAAGAGGGCAAGAAGCGGATGAAGAGCATCGGGAGCGTCGACATCCCGCAGAAGGCCTTCATGGCGGTGCTCGACACCGGTGCCGATCGGCAGTGAGGCCGGCTGGTTCCCGGTGGCGCAAGGCCGCTACTGGCGGTCGTCTCCTCGCGGGAATATTTCGCACGGTCGTCGCTTGGCGGCTCAGCACTCAGGCGAGCGAAATCTTCAACGCTCGTCGAGCGACCGCCAGTCGCGGCCTGCCTGATCGAGGGACGGAGGTGACCTGTGGTGGATGACGCGAAGCCGCCGAGGCCGGAGTCTCGCGAGGGAGAAGTGCCGGCTACCGTGCGGGCGCCAGATAGCGTGCCCGCCACCGTGCGGGCGCCAGGTTCAGTGCCCGCCACCGTGCGGGCATTGGGCTGGACGAGTTTTTTCACCGATCTTTCGAGCGAGGCGATCTACCCGCTCCTGCCCGCGTTCGTGAAGGGGCTCGGCGGCACGGGGCTCGACATCGGACTCATCGACGGGCTGGCCAATGCCGTGGCCGCGGTCGTCAGGCTGCCGTCCGGGGGGCTTTCCGACTCGGTCGGTCGGCGGCCACTCGTGCTGCTTGGGTATGGCCTCTCAGCCGTTATCCGGCCGCTGATGGCGTTCGTCACATCGCCGCTCCAGGTGCTGTTCGTGCGGGCGGCGGACCGGTTCGGAAAGGGCATTCGCTCGGCGCCCCGCGACGCGCTGGTCACCGATCTGGTGGAGCCCGGCGATCGGGGGCGGGCGTTTGGCCACATCCGCGCCATGGACCATGCGGGCGCCGCGCTCGGGCCGTTGGCCGCGATGGTCTTTCTGCTCGTGTTTCCGGGTCAGGAACGGCACCTCTTCCTGCTGGCCCTCCTGCCGGGCCTGCTGACGCTCGCGGTGATCTGGCGGTTTGTCCGCGACCCGCCCCGGCGGGCGGCAAGCGTGACGACGACGCTCGCCCCTGGGCTCTCACGGCCCCAGTGGCTGCTCCTTGCCTGCGTCGCGGTCTGGGCGCTGGGGGCGTCGAGTGAGCAGTTTCTGTTGCTGCGGGCCGCTGATCTCGGCGTGCCGGCCGCGCTGATCCCGCTCGTGTGGTTCGGATTGAGCGCCACGAAGAGCGCTGCTTCGCACCGGTCCGGCAGGCTCGCCGATCGGTGGACGCCGCGGGCATTGCTCGCCTGTGGCTGGCTCACGTTCGCAGCCGCTTACGCGGGATTGTCCCTGGCCGGTCAGGCGGTGGCGGCGCTGCCGTGCATGCTGCTCGTGGCGGTGGCCTACGGAATCGCGGAGCCTGCAGAGCGGGCGCTCGTCGCGGAACTCTCCTCCGAAGCCCGCCACGGCGCCGCATTCGGCTGGTACGCGCTCGTGCAGGGACTGATGGCGTTGCCGGCGGGACTGCTCGCGGGCTGGCTCTGGGAACGTGGACCAGACGGTTCCGGATGGACGTTCGCCGCGACGGCGATCTTGTCGGGGGTCGCCAGCGGCCTGGTGCTCGCCACAGGCCGGCGGACGGCCGTCGATGCCGTGGGCGCCCGTTGACCCTTCAGGCGATCGGATGCGAGTGCCAGCCGGCGCGGGTGGCAGCGGCGATGTCGAGTTCGGGATCATCGCCCACGAGCACGAGCTCGTGCGGACCATGGCCGAGCCGCCGTTCGACGGTGCGGAAGAACTCGGCCGCCGGCTTCCGCCAGCCGATCTCCGAAGACGCGAATACATGGTGGGCCCACGACAGCGGCTCGATCACCCCGGAGATGGCGAACAGCCGCTCATCGAAGTTGCTCGCCAGGGCCACCGTCAGTCCGGCGTCGACCGCGGCTCGTGCCAGGTTCGTTCCGGCGGGAAGAGGCCGCCAGGCATCGGGGCGACCGAAGTGCTCCCAGAGGTCGGTGAAGATCGCGTCGCTCTGGGAGGTGCGGTCGAAGACGTCGGCGACGATCTCCCGCCAGCGGTCCATCTCCCGTGCAGCGCTCGTGGCATAGGCCGGTACCGCGGCCGCGTCGATTATCTCCTGCCGCCGCCATGCGGCATGAAACCGCCGCTGGATGTCTGCCGTCTCGAGCGGCGCTCCATGCCGGAGGCCCACCCGGGCATAGGCCTCCGCCACCGAGGGCGACGGCTCGACGAGCGTGCCCACCACGTCGAAGACCACGGCCCGGACCCCCTCCGGAAACCGATGGCCGATCACTGTCTCAGCCACGGTCGTTATCGGGATGCTGTGCACGGTGGGGTCAGCGTCTCGGGATCAGTCCCAGGTCGAGGCCGAACACGAAGAACATCAAGGAGAGAATGAGCGCCAGTCCGAGATAGCTCAGCACGGCGACCACGCCCTCGCTCGGCGGTTTGCCGCGGATCAGTTCGTACGCCAGAAACACCATATGCCCGCCGTCGAGAACGGGGATGGGCAGGAAGTTCACGACGGCGAGATTCGCGCTGAGCATCGTCAGAAACAAGAGCAGGCGACCGAAGCCCTCGCTGGCCGACCGCCCCGCCTGCTTGGCGATTTCGATGGGACCTCCCAGCAGACGCGGGCTGATCTCCCGCTTGGTGAGCTTGCCGAGAAACCCATAGACCATCGACAGGTCTTCCTTCGCCTTGCGGACGCCGCGGCCCAGCGCATCGGCGACCGAATGGGCGCGGACGGTCTCGTAGACGGGTTCGAAGACGAGGCCCCGTTCGGCCACGAACCGGTCGGCCACCGCGACGGGCTCGAGCGTCACGTCGCGTCGCATTCCGTCGGCCGCCTCGACCGTGAGCAGGAGTCCGGTGCCCGCCGGCAACTGCTGCAGCAGCGCAGCCACGATGGGCCAGTTGGGCTGCTGAGGCGTAAAGTCGATGCTGGCCGCCGGGTCGGCTTTTTCGCCGGGCGTCACGAGTACGGCCTTGACCACGTGGTCACCGGCCACGATTCCCGCTCGGGCCGCGGGACTGTCGGCCGCGATTCCGGCGACGAGGGTGTCGACGGGAATCGCCATGCCGAGCGTGGCGATGGAGACAGGACTCCCGATCCCGGTGGTCTCGTCGTCCCGCCAGGTCACCACGCGGGGCCTGACGTCGACGGTGCGTTCGGTATTGCGCTCGTCGGCCAGCGTCAGGGTGACGGCCTTGTCCACGAGGCCGCGGAGCCGGTCATCAAGGGTCAGCGGATCGCCCACTGCCTCCCCGTCGACGGCCACGAGGCGGTCGCCCGGCTCGATGCCGGCGAGGGCTGCGGGAGAGCCTTCCTGCACTGCTTTGATCGGCATGGGCGTCAGCGTCATGCCGGTCACGAGCCGCGGCTGGGGCGGCAGCGTGATCGTGAGCGACGACGTGCGGCGCTTCCCTTCCGGCGGCCCTTCCTCGACGCGATCGACCGTGAGCGTCACCGCGTCGGCGGGCTTCGTCGCCAGTTCCGCGAGCAGTTCGGAATAGGTCGCCACCGCCTTGCCATCGATGGCGCGGATCGTGTCGCCACCCACCAGCGGCGGCTTCGCTTCCGCTGCGGCACCGGCGAGTCCGCGGGAGATATCGGCCGGCAGTGTGAGCGAAAAGGGACTGGTGACGCCGATCGTCGGTGCACCCAGGTCGGTGTCGGGCTTGAGCAGGACCGTCCGCGTCGAGCCGTCGGTGGGTCTACGGACGGTGAACTCGATGCCATCCTTCACGCTGCCCACCGTGACGCCGTGCCGCAGGTCGTTGAAGATCGGATCCTTACGGCCGCCGATCGCGACGATCTCATCGCCGGTCCGCAGGCCCGCCCGCCATGCAGCACCACCCGTGCGGACGCTCGAGAGCGCGCAGGTCATCTCGCGGACGCCGATGCCGAAGGCCCACGAGGCCATCAGCACGGCGAAGATGACGTTCATGATCACGCCCGCGGAGATGATCGCCATCCGCTTGGGCACGCTCTGGGCGGGATAGCTCCGCGGATCCCATGCCGCGTGTGGGCCCGCGATGGGTTCGGCCGGGAGGTCACCCGACAGGCGTGCCCGATGGGCCTCGGCGGCAGCTGCCGACGGGTTGTCGTCCTGGCCGAGCATCTTCACATACCCGCCCAGTGGCAGGGCACCGATGCCGTACTCCGTTTCGCCGTATTTGAAGCTCGCGAGCTTGAGGCCCCCGATGTCGAAGCCGAGGAAGAACTTCTCACACTTCACGCCGCAGGCCTTGGCGACGAGAAAGTGACCGAGTTCGTGCACGAAGATCACGAAGCCGAGCCCACCGGCAACCTGGAGCACCACCCACAGGTTGGCGGGCTGCGCCAACCACTCCAGCCATGCCGCCCCGAAACACGGGGAGACGAATGAGTTCAGCCAGCCGACCACGTCCTGACCTCCAGTCTTGCCCACGCGTCGAGTCGACCAATCTCCTCGAGCGTGGGCTCTGCCTCGAACGGGTGCTCGTCGAGCACCTTTGCACATGCATCTGCTATGTCGGTGAACCGCAGCCTTCCGGCCAGAAACGCCCCGACCGCCTCCTCGTTGGCGGCGTTGAGCACGGCCCCGGCCGTGCCTCCTCGGGCGGCAGCCTCGTGGCCCAGCCGCACCGCCGGAAATCGTTCCGTATCGGGAGGTTCGAACTCGAGCGTCATGGGTCGCGTGAAGTCGAGCCGCCGTGCGGGCCCCATCGTGCGGGCCGGGTATGTGAGGGCGTATTGGATCGGCAGCCGCATGTCGGGGGGACTCAGCTGGGCGATCACCGAGCCGTCGACGAACTCCACGAGGGAGTGCACGATCGACTGCGGATGCACCATCACCGCGAGTTTCTCCGCGGGAATCCCGAACAGCCACCGGGCCTCGATGAGTTCGAGGGCCTTGTTCATCATGGTCGCCGAGTCGACGGTGATCTTCGGTCCCATCGACCAGGTCGGATGGCGAAGCGCCTCGGCAGGCGTGATCTCAGCGAACGATTCCGGCGGCCGCGTGCGAAAGGGGCCGCCACTGGCGGTGAGCACGATCCGCTGCACCTCATCGGGCCTTCCCGAGCAGAGCGCCTGATGGATGGCCGAATGCTCGCTGTCGACCGGCAGGATCGTGCCGCCGGAGCGGGCGGCGAGCCGCATCACCAACGGCCCGGCCATCACGAGCGTTTCCTTGTTGGCCAGGGCGACGGTCTTGCCCGCCTCGACGGCAGCCCAGGTGCTCCGCAGGCCGGCGGCGCCGACGATTGCCGAGACGACCCGGTCGGCCGCGGGATCCCGGACAAGTTTCTCGAGGGCGTCGGCACCGACGGCGAGCCGTGTGCCGGGCGGCAGACTACCGGAGCCGAGCTGCGCGGCGGCCTGCTCGTCGACCACGACCACCCAGGCGGGCTTCACCCGTCGCGCCTGGGCCACGAGCGACTCCACGCTGCGGTGTGCCGCCAGGAGCCAGGCCTGAAAGCGGCCCCCCGACGACTCGATGACGTCGAGCGTGCTCGTGCCGATGCTGCCTGTCGATCCGAGCACCGCCACCCGCAGGGGGCGGTCCTGCGGATCGGCTGCGCGGCGGTCGGTGAAGGGAAAGCACGACACCCCGTCGGAGGGGTCGCGCGGCGTCGTCGGCATGGGGTGGGTGGCGTGAATATCAAACATCGAAGAATGGAAAGTCTAGGGGGCCGGTGCGGGGGCCGCCACTTCTATTTTCGAGGCCTTCTCCTCGTGCGGGCCCCGTGCCGGCGGTTTGTCCGGGGTTTTGCCGCGGCATAGGATGCTGGATGCCGATCGGCGCTTCGCCCGACGGTCTCTCGACGAAGGACACGCATGGCCAGAAAACGCGACATCCCCAAGCGGCCGGTCGATCGCAAGCCCGTGGGAGGCAACCTCGTCTGGTCGCTCGTGGCCGCCGGCGTGGCCAGCCTCTTCGCCTTGAGCCTCGTCACCACGACCCCCGAACTGCAGTTCAGTTACAGCGATCTTGAGAAGTTGATCGCCGCTTCCCACGAGGAGGGCGATAGCCGCTACGTGTCCGTCTCAGGTGCCACGCGGGAAGATGGTGCGTCCCTGCGGTTCGGCGATCTGCACGATGTGGTCATCGGCGCCTTCCAGGTCTCTGGCACGGTACGCGAGGCTCCCGGAGGCACGCCGCAGACGGGCCCGGACGCGGGCGATCGCACGCGGGGGAAGCCGGCCGGCGTCGGGCTCATGTCCGCGGAGCGGCGATTCCGCACCGCCAAGCTCCCGAGCGAGAACTCGGAATCAGAGCTGATGAAGCTGCTCAAGGAGCACGATGTGCCCTTCCGCTACGAGGATCCGCCGAGCCCATGGCGGAACTGGCTGCCGATGCTGCTCCTGACCGGGCTCTTCGGGCTGCTCTTCTTTCTGATGATGCGGCGGATCGGTGGCGCCGGCAGCCCGATGGCTTTCGGACGCAGCCGCGGCAAGATGTACGCCCAGGAGGATCTCGGGATCACGTTCGACGACGTGGCCGGCATCGACGAGGGCGTCGAGGAACTCCGCGAGGTGGTGGAGTTTCTTCGCAGCCCCGAGAAATACCAGGTGCTCGGGGGCCACATCCCCAAGGGCGTGCTGCTCGTCGGACCGCCGGGCACCGGCAAGACGCTCCTCGCCAAGGCGATCGCGGGCGAGGCGGGAGTTCCCTTCTTCGGGCTCTCGGGCAGTGACTTCGTCGAGATGTTCGTCGGTGTGGGGGCGGCGCGGGTCCGCGACATGTTCCAGCAGGCCGCCGCCAAGGCGCCGTGCATCATTTTCATCGACGAACTCGACGCCCTGGGAAAGACCCGCGGCACGAGCGTCGTGGGCGGCCACGACGAACGGGAGCAGACCCTCAACGCCCTGCTCGTCGAGATGGACGGCTTCGGCAGCAACTCGGGCGTGATCGTGCTGGCCGCCACCAATCGTCCGGAGACGCTCGATCCGGCGCTCCTCCGACCCGGCCGGTTCGACCGGCACGTGCTCGTCGATCGGCCCGACGTCCGCGGCCGAGAGGCGATCCTCCGGGTGCATGTCGCGAAGGTGAAGCTCGATCCGGCGGTGGATCTCGGGCAGATCGCCCGGATCACGTCGGGATTCGTGGGGGCCGATCTCGCCAACCTCGTCAACGAGGCGGCCCTCCTGGCGGCCCGCAACGACAAATCCTCGGTCGGCATGGACGAGTTCAACGAGGGCGTCGAACGGGTGACGGCGGGACTCGAGAAGAAGAAGCGGGTGATCCACGAGGACGAGAAGAAGCGGGTGGCCTACCACGAAGCGGCCCATGCGCTCGTCGCCTACTCGCTGCCCAACACCGACCCGGTGCACAAGGTGTCGATCATCCCGCGCGGCCTGGCGGCGCTGGGCTACACGATGCAGCGACCGGAAGATGACCGTTACCTGCTCACGCAGAGCGAACTCGAGAGCCGCATCCAGGTGCTGCTCGCCGGGACGATTGCCGAGGAGGCCGTCTATGCCGACGTGTCGACCGGCGCTCAAAACGACCTGGAGCGGGCCAGCGAGATCGCCCGTTCGATGGTGATGGACTATGGCATGAGCCGGCTCGGCCGCGTCACGTACCGCGAGAGCCCGCGGTCGCCGTTCCTGGCGGCGGCCGGGGCCGACCTGCCCGCCTCGCGGAGCCACAGCGAGCAGACGGCCCGCGAGATTGACGAAGAGGTGCGACGCATCATCGACGCGGGAATGGACAAGGTGCGGCGGATCATCGAGACCCGCCGTGCGGCGCTCGAGGCGGTGACGCGGCGACTGATCGAATGTGAGGTCATCGACGGCGCCGAGTTGAAGGTGATCGTCGAGGCTTCCGCAGGAGCTCCGCAGATCGTGCCCGGCACTGACACCGATCGACGGCCTGCGCGGCCCCCGGCCACGGATGGGACCGACGGCGCCGCGGGAATCGCCGAGGCCTGAGCATCCCGGCGCGACCGCGATAATCGTCATCGTCAGCCTCGTCCGACGCGCTGCTCATGAATCAGCCGGACGGGGGCCGATGCTCTTCCACGTATCCCCAGCCGCTCGGCGTCGCGGCGGATGCATCCGGCAGGGAGCCGTCGGAAAGCGGCGGCAGAACGACCATGTTGAAAAGCTTCTTTCTCGCGGCCGGCATCTTCGCGAGTATCGTCGGCGTCGAGATGCTGGTGATCGACTCGGCGGTCGTGATGCCGATCGATGGCCAGGGTGCCCCGCGGACCGTCGCCGCCCCTGACTGGGCGCCCTGGACGCTCCTGTCGGTGGGCGCGGTGACGATCCTTCACTTCTGCAACCTCCAGGCGAAATCGGCGTCTGCGGCGCTGCCCAAGGGCCCGGGGGGCGGCCACTGGTAGGCTTCCCGGCGGTCATCGGCGGCCCGGGGCCACGGTTTCACCTGGGGAGATGATGGCAGGGCGGTCCCGGCCCTGCGGTCGATCCGCACCATGACGACGGCCACCGCCACGATCACGACGCAGATGCATCCCGTGCGCGACACGGTGCTTTACGACGGCCAGTGCCGCTTCTGCCGCGGGCAGATCGCTCTCCTCCGCCGCCTCGATGTCACGGGCCGGCTCGAGTTCACCTCCCTCCACGACCCGAGTGTGGCCCGCGACTTCCCGGAGATTCCCCGCGACGATCTGCTCGCGGAGATGTTCATCGTCGACCGACGCGGCCACACCCATCGTGGCGCGGGTGCCGTGCGGTATCTGTCCCGCGTGCTGGTCGCCCTCTGGCCTCTTGCCCTGCCGCTGCACGTGCCCGGTAGCATGCCGCTCTGGAGATGGCTCTACGGGATCGTCGCTCGCAACCGGTATCGCATCGCCGGCACGTGCGACGACGGGGGCTGCCGAATCCCCTGAAGAACAGCCACGCCAGCATCCCGTGCATTGGGGACGCCACGGATTCGAGGTGGCCCGTGTTTCCGCTCTGAAAGCCCCAAGCGCGAGCGCGGGGTAGACGCTTTCCACCCCAACACGCTCCGCGGAGCCTTCACGGTCGCGACCCGTCTACCCGTCGCTCGCGCTCCGGGCTTCCCGCAAGGCCTGACGTCAAGCGACGAGCATCTCGTATCCGCTCGATCAGTCGCTGCTGAGCGGCAGTGGCTGGATCAGGCGTCGTCGCCGTCGGTCGCCGCGCCGCTGTCGATTTCCTTCAACAGGCGGGTCATCGTGTTGGCGTGCACGCCAAGGAGTTTGGCGGCTTGGGCCTTGTGGCCACGGGTCAGTTGCAGGGCCTCACGGATGGCCTGCTCGCGGAGTTTTACCAGATCGAGGCAGGGCAGGCGGCCTGACGCCGCGTCGGCAGATCGACTGCCGCCCTTCGCGGGCACCTTCGGCTCCATCTGGAGGACATAGGCCTGCTCGATGGCATGCTCGAGTTGGCGGACGTTGCCCGGCCAGTTGAACGAGCAGAACTCGGCGAGCGCCTCGGGCGACGGAGTCCAGACGGGAAGACGGTAGCGTTCGGCGAACCGATGCGAGAAGAACTCGATGTAGTTCGGAATGTCCTCCGCCCGCTCCCGCAGAGGAGGGACGCGGAGTTCGATCATGTTGAGACGGTAGTAGAGGTCTTCGCGGAAGTTGCCCTTTTCCACTTCCTTCTCGAGATCGCGATTCGTGGCGGCGACGATCTGAACGTCGATCGGTACC